>NZ_CM001440.1:3812167-4119475 GCF_000244975.1 Saccharomonospora cyanea NA-134
ACGACCTCGTGGGTCGATCGGCCGTCGAACAGCAGCGACTTGGCCGAGAAGTAGTCCTCCATGTCCTGGTGGAAGTCCAGGTGGTCCTGCGAGAGGTTGGTGAAGGCGCCGACGGTGAAGCGGGTTCCGTTGACCCGTCCCAGCGCGAGCGCGTGGCTGGAGACCTCCATGGCGACGTGCGTCACCCCGCGCTCCACCATCACGGCGAACAGCGCCTGGAGGTCGGGTGCCTCGGGAGTGGTGAACGCACTCGCCAGGCGTTCGGTGCCGATGCGGGTTTCGACCGTGCCGATGAGCCCGGTGTGGTATCCGGCCGCGCGAAGCCCGGACTCCACGAGGTAGCTGGTGGTGGTCTTGCCCGACGTTCCCGTGATGCCGAGCACCGACAACGTCAGCGACGGTTCGCCGTAGATCCACGCCGCCATGGCGCCGAGCATGCCCCGGGGATCGGGGTGGACCAGGACGGGCAGACCGGCCTCAAGCACGGCGGGCCGCGCGGCCCCCTCCTCGTCGGTCAGGATGGCCACAGCGCCTGCGGCGACGGCGTCGGCGGCGAAGTCCGCGCCGTGAACGCGCGCGCCCGGAAGGGCCGCGAACAAGTCACCGGGAAGCACGTGTTGCGCCCGCAACGTCGCGCCGGTGACGACCACGGTCTCGACGATGGCCGGGTCGGCGATGAGTCGCGCGTCCGCCCTCGCCACGAGCGTCGTCAGGGGAACGGGTTCGATCAGGTGCGGGCGGGGCGGCGCCACCACGACCCTGGCTTGGTTGTCCTGGCGTGATCGTCCCCGCGCGAACGCCTCATCGTTGTTCACAGACACGCGGGAAGGTTACCGGCGGGGTTAGCGGGCCGCTGAGCCGCCCGCACGGCCGTGTGCACGCCTTCACGGCAACCTTTCGCCTGTCCCACACGTCATGTCCGGTCACCTCGCCCACCTGTCCCGACCGCGGTGACTGGTCCGATCCGGGGACGTCGTCGGACATCTGTGACAACTTTTCACCGACTACTGGGCAACCCGGTGATCCTCCCCTACCGTGCCCGCATGAACCGTCGTGGAACCGCCGCAAGCCTGTTCGCACTCGCCGCCGCGCTCACGACCGTCAGTGCCGTCAGCGCTCCCGTGGCCTCCGCCGATCCGACCGCCATCCCCGCCGCGCACTTCCGCCTGTCGGAAGGCCCGTACAACCCGACCATCGCCCGCCTCGACGACCTGCTGCCGAACGCGTCGGTGTCCGACGTGCTGGCGAGCGCCAACCGCACCGCCACCGCCTGCTCGCCCGGCGCCGAGCACCAGGTGGCGGCGTTCTGCTGGAACTCGGGGGACGACGGCACCGCCGACTGGTACCCACAGGGCATCAGCTCCACCGCCGACGCCTACGGCAACGGCACCTACGAGGGCGAGACGGCCCTCTTCGTGAGCTGGTACTACCGCCACGACAACCCGAACAAGGGCGTCCGCGTCTCCTTCGTGGACCACTCCACATCGAGCACGCCGGTCTACCGGCACGTGCTGCTGGTCGAGCCGTACACCGACTCGGCGGGCAACCCCGACTTCCGGCCCGTCACCGTGCACGCGGGCGGCATCTTCGCCTACGGCCACTTCCTCTACGTGGCCGACACGTGGGGTGGGTTCCGCGCGTTCGACCTGCGCCACATCTGGCGCGTGTCGACCGGCGACAAGAGTCGCATCGGTCGCCAGTCCGACGGGACCTACCACGCGTTCGACTACCGCTACGTCCTGCCCCAGGCGCACAGGTTCACGGCGTCCACCACCGACGGCACCGCGCGGCTGCGTTTCTCCGCCGCGTCGCTCGACCGCACCAGCACCCCCGACAGCGTCGTCGTACCCGAGTACGACGCCGACGGCACCGGCACCCGCGTCGTGCGCTTCCCCATCGACTACACCGACCGCAAGTTCAGGGAGTCCTCCGACGGCTACACCCACGCCACGGAGGCCTACCGCGTGGACATCGCCAGCATGCAGGGCGCCACGGCGATCGACGAGACGTTCTTCGTCTCGGCCAGCGCGGGATCGGGCACCCGGGGCTCGCTGTACACGTTCACCGGAAGCAGCGGGCCCACCAGGCACTCCGGCGCCCAACCCGTCGGTCCTGAGGACCTGTCGTACTGGGGGCCGCGCGACCAACTCTGGGGACTGACCGAGTACCCGGATCGCCGCTTCGTCTACGCCGTCGACCCGTCGGGCTTCTGAACCGACGACCCGGGCTCGGCAGGCGTCACGATCTGCCGCAACCGTCGCGGTCCGGTGTCAGGCCGCGACGGTGGCGGACCGAGCACGATGCGCGCGTTGGTGACGAACGCGCCCTCGGGAGAGGCGAGCACGGGATCCAGCGACAACGACCGCACCTCCGGGTGGTCCTCGGCCAAAGCCGCCACACGGAGCACCAGGTCCTGAAGAGCGGACAGATCGGCTGGCTCGTCGCCCCGGTAGCCGGTGAGCAGCGGCGCGGTACGCGGCTCACGCACCAGCGTCGCGGCGTCCACGTCCGTCAACGGCACTGCCCGGAACGCCTGATCGCCGAGCAGGGTGCTCACCACACCCGACAACCCGAACGACACCAGAGTGCCGAACGAGGGGTCGTCCTGGAGCCCGATCGCGCAGGACAGGCCCTTGGGCGCCATCCGCTGCACGTACACCTCGTCCCGGCCCGACACCTCGCGCAGGTCACGGTAGGCCACGCGCACCGACTCCGGTGTCGGGAGATCCAGCCGCACCCCCGCGAGATCGGGCCGGTCGCGGAGGCTGTCGTCGTAGGCCTTGAGGGTCACGGGGAAACCGAGTTTCCGCGCGGCGGCCACCGCTTCGTCCACATCGGACACCACTTGGAACGCCACGACGTCGATGCCGTAACAGTCGAGCAGGCGCACCATGTCGTCCACGTCCAGCACGACGTTGCGCTCCTCCGTCAGCTCCCGCACGAGGCTCTGGGCCCGCTCGGCGTGCAGCCCCTCGGGACGCACCACGCTGCCCTGAGGGCGCTGCCGCCACTCGGCGTAGCGCACCACCCTCGCCAGCGCGTTCACCGCCCGTTCCGGACTCGGATACGACGGGATCGAGCCGAACACCACGGTGCCGTCCGCGTCGGTGACCGCCAGCTCGTCCGGCACGCCCTCCGCCGCGAGAAACGTCGAGACAATGGGTTTCTCCGGCGTGGTGGGAGTGGCCAGCACCGTCTCCCGCAACGCCCGCGCGTAGGCGGTCCCCGGAGTCGCGACCGGAGGGACGAACACAGCGACGAGGGCGTCCACCTCCGGCGACGCGAGCGCCTCCCCCACCGCGGCGGCGAAGGACTCCGGCGACGCCTGCGAACCGACGTCCACCGGCTCGATGCCGAGGCTCAACCCCTGCGCCCTCGCCGTGTCGGCGGCGAGCAGAGCGATCGCCGAGGAGTTGCCGACGATCCCGATCCGTGGCCCCGCGGGCAACGGCTGGTTGGCGAACACCAGCGCCGTGTCGAACAACTGCGCCAGCGTGTCCACCCGCACCACACCGGCCTGCTCGAACAGGGTCTGCACACTCGACTCGTCGATGTCGGTGGACGTCGCCGCCAGTTGCGGCCGCACCGCGTGCCTGCCCGACTTCACCGCCACCACCGGTTTGGTCCGTGCCAGCCGCCGCGCCAGCCGCGCGAACTTCCGCGGATTGCCGAACGACTCCAGATACAGCAGGACCACGTCGGTGTGCGGATCGGTCTCCCAGTACTGCAGCAGGTCGTTACCCGAGACGTCGGCGCGGTTGCCCGCCGAGACGAACGTCGACAACCCCAGCCCCCGCGCCTCCGCGTCGGCCAGGATCGCGATCCCCAGCGCACCCGACTGGCAGAAGAACCCCGTCCGGCCGCGCCGGGGCAACCGCGGTGCGAGCGTGGCGTTCAGCCGCACCTTAGGGTCGGTGTTGAGCACCCCGAGCGCGTTCGGCCCCACCACCCGCATCCCGTGCGCCCTGGCCTCGCCCACCAGCCTCAACTCGGCGTGCAGACCGTGCGGGCCGGACTCGGCGAACCCCGCCGAGACGATCACCAGCGTCTGCACGCCCTTGGTCAGCGCGCCGTCGAGGACCGACTCCACCGCCTCGGCGGGAACCGCCACCACCGCGAGATCGACCGGGTCGGGGATCTCCAGCACGGACTTGTACGCCCGCACACCCCGCACCGACACGTGCTCGGGATTCACCGGGTAAACCGGTCCCGCGAAGTCCGCGGCCAGCAGGTTCGACAGCACCGCGTAGCCGATCTTGGTGGAGTCCGTGGAAGCGCCGATCACCGCCACCGAGCGCGGGTGCAGCAGGTTGTGCACACTGCGCGCCTCCGCCGCCTGCTCCCTGGCACGCGCCACCGCGAGCGACTCCTCGGTGGGGTCGATGTCGAACTCCAGGTGCAGCAGTCCCTCCTCGAACGCGCGGCTCACCTGGTAGCCCGCGTCACGGAACACCCGCGTCATCGCCACGTTCTCGGCCAGCACCTCGGCCACGAACCGGCGCAGGCCGCACTCCGACGCCGCCGCGGCGAGATGTTCGAGCAGAATCGACCCCAGCCCCCGCCCCTGGTGGGCGTCGTCCACCACGAATGCCACCTCCGCCGAGGCCGCGTTGACCCTCTCGTAACGGCCGACCGCCACGATGTCGTCGCCCAGCAACGCCACGAACGCCACCCGGTCGTGGTGGTCCACCGTCGTGAACCGCTTGAGGTCGCGCGCCGGAATCCTCGGATACGCCCCGAAATACCGCAGGTAGCGGGTGCGTTCGGACAACCGCGCGTGCAGGGCCACGATGCGGTCGGCGTCCGTGGGCACGATCGGCCTCAGGTGCACGGTGCGACCGTCCGCCAGCACCACGTCGGCCTCCCAGTGCCGGGGATAGTCGAACGGATCGCGTCCGTACTCGCTGCCGTCGCCCGCGCCGTGGGAGGCACCGCCCGTCGAGGCCATCGGCTCCACCTCAGTCTCTCGGGTCGTCGGGGTCCAGCCCGTGCAGTGGGAAGACCGCACGGCGAGTGTCGCGGACCGCGATGTCGACGGCGTCGTCCATACCGTCGCCCCAGCGCGCGAACGCCGGTTCCGCGCCGTCCGGACCGTCGGTCATGCGCGTGGGTACCTCCGCGTTCGGGGCCATCGCCAGCACGTGCTCTGTCCACTCCCCCGGCAGCGGGGTCGTCGGGTCCACGTCGCGATCCAACACCGTCGCCAGCAGATGTGTCCACGACCGCGGCACCACCCGGATCAACTGGTAACCGCCACCGCCCACGGCCAGCCACCGGCCCTCCGCGTAGGTGTCCGCGAGATCACGCAGCGTCCGGTAGATGGCGCGGTGCCCGTCCACGGTCAACGACAGATCCGCCAACGGGTCCTCCTCGTGGGAGTCCACGCCGCACTGCGTCACGAGGATCTGTGGCCGGAACGCCGCGAGCACCGACGGCACCACCGCGTGGAACGCGCGGAACCACCCGGCGTCCTTCGTCGCAGGCGGCAGGGGGAGGTTCACCGCGCTGCCCTCGCCCTCGCCCTGCCCCGTCTCGGCCGAGTACCCGGTACCGGGGAACAGCGTGAACGGATGCTGGTGCAGCGAGACCGTGAGCACACGCGGGTCGCCGTAGAACGCGGCCTGCACACCGTCACCGTGGTGCACGTCCGTGTCGACGTAGGCGATGCGGTCGAAACCGTGGTCGAGCAACCACGAGATCGCCACCGCGCAGTCGTTGTAGACGCAGAAACCCGAAGCGCGGCCATGCATGGCGTGGTGCAGGCCGCCCGCGATGTTCACCGCGCGCAGCGCCCTGCCCTCGGCGATCCGGGACGCGCCCAGCAGCGTGGACCCGACCACGAGCGACGACGCCTCGTGCATGTCGGTGAACACCGGGTTGTCCGGCGTGCCGAGCCCGTGGCCCACGTCCCAGCCGGCCATCGGCGCCTGCCTGACCGCCTCGACGTACTCGGCGGAGTGCGCACGGTACAGCTGCTCGACCTCGGTGGGTTTCGGCGCGAGGAACGGCACGTCGTTCAGCACGCCGAGTGCCGTGGCGAGCCGGATCGTGAGGTCGAGGCGGACCGGGTTGAACGGGTGGTCGTTGCCCAGGTTGTAGGCGAGAAGGGCGGGATCCCAGACGACGGCCGAGCTGGACATGGCATCAGAGCTTAGGGTGTCGATCCCCCCAGCGCCCCGTCGTCGTCCCATCAGCCGGGTTCGGGTCCGGTCGCGGCCGGTCGCGCCGGATCGGCCACCCAGTTCGACCACGATCCCGCGTACAGGGCCGCAGGCCGCTCGGGCCCGGACAGGCCGGCCAACTCGAGCGCCAGCACCACCGAGCACGCGGTGACGCCCGAACCGCAGTACGCGCCCACCGGTGTGCCCACGCGCACGCCGAGCGTGGCGAAGTGCCGGGCCAGTTCCTCCGGCGACCTCCACCGCCCGTCCTCGTCGACGTGCGCGGCGAAAGGAGCGTTGACCGCGCCCGGAACGTGCCCCGGCCGCGGATCGACCGGCTCCGTCTCACCCGTGTAGCGCTGCGGCGCCCGGGCGTCGAGCAACACACCGTGCCGGGCCAGTTTCTCGGCGCCGTCCGCGTCGAGCACGGGCAGCGCTCCAGGCCGGACCACGACGTCGCCCGGCGCGGGTCTGGGCTCCACCCTGCTGACCGGACGCCCCTCCGACCGCCATGCGGCGAACCCCCCGTCGAGCACCGCGACCCGGCCATGCCCCGACCACCGGAGCAGCCACCATGCCCTCGCCGCGACCGAGCCGTCGGCGTCGTCGTAGGCGATCACGGGGCGCGCCTCGCTCACCCCGGCGGCGCGCAGGGTGCGTTGCAGGGTCTCGGGGTCGGGAAGCGGATGCCTGCCCCGCGGTCCCGGCTCACTCGCCAGGTCCGCATCGACGTCGAGGAACACCGCGCCGGGCACGTGTGCCTCTCGGTAGGACTCCCGCCCGGAGGGGCCGCCGAGACGCCAACGCACGTCGAGCACCGTCGGCGGGTGTTCCGAGTCCAGCAGATCCGCGAGTTCGGATGTCGAGATGACGGGTCGCATGCCCCCATCCTGCCTGCTCCGGCACATCAACGGCGCGTGCTCTCAGCGTCAGTACCAGCCACTACCATGGGGAGGGGCGAACAAAGGGGACAGGCGTGAACGATCTCATCGATACCACCGAGATGTACTTGCGCACCATCTACGAGCTCGAAGAGGAGGGGGTCGTCCCACTGCGTGCTCGTATCGCGGAGCGGCTGCACCAGAGCGGGCCCACCGTGAGCCAGACCGTGGCGCGCATGGAACGCGACGGCCTCGTGGTCGTCGCCGACGACCGGCACCTTCAGCTCACCGACCACGGTCGTGAACTGGCGGTCGCGGTCATGCGGAAACACCGGCTCGCGGAGCGGTTGCTCGTCGACGTCATCGGGCTGGAATGGGAGCACGTGCACAACGAAGCATGCCGCTGGGAGCACGTCATGAGCGAGGCGGTGGAGCGCAAACTCATCAAGCTGCTCGACCACCCCACCACCTCGCCGTACGGCAACCCGATTCCCGGCCTCGACAAGCTCGACGCCGCCAGCGAACCGGCTCCACCGGCCGAAGCCGACCTGGTCCGATTGGCCGACGTGGCGAAGGCCGGTGGCGGAAAGGTCGAGATCCGGCGGATCGCCGAACACGTGCAACTCGACGAGAGCTTGATGAGCGAGCTCCGTTCGGTCGGCATCGTTCCCGGCCGCACCGTCACAATCGGCACGATCACCAAAGGTGAGTTGACTGTCGAGGTGTCCGACGACACCACGACGGCGCGGATTCCGACCTCCGCACTGCAGGCGGTACTCGCACAAGCGCGGTGACAGCCGGGTCGAGGGGCGTTACCGACCGCCTGACACACCGGCGATCGGCCTCGCGTCGACCGGACCGGGACGGCGCCGCGTCCCTCACCGCGGCGCCGTCCCGGTCCGCGCACGGGCAGGCAGCGGCGTGACCGGTTCCCGGCCGCGTCCACCTCATCGATGAGTACACCGGCTCCCCCTGCGGCGACATACCGCCGTTCGCACCGCTATACCGCACAGGGCCGCCCTCACCTCACACCGCGACACTCCCCCTCACCGTCGCGGCCCCGGATACCGGCGTCCGCGCCCGACGGACAGAACCGGAAGCCACGACGCGTCACCGGGGCCAACCTCCCGGCTGGACGGTCTACGCCGCCGGCATGACGTGGGTTCTCCACGACCGCGGTCTCCTTACCGGCGCCGACATCGTCATCGCCGCGGTACCGGACGACGTCGGTACCGCGGGGCCGGTACCGCACCCCCGGCCACCATGCCGTACGACTGTCGTGACAGAGGACGATCGGAGTCGGGTTCGGCTGTTCGACCCTCCCCTCGACCCACGTCGACGCTGCCCCGCCTCACCTCCACACTGCGGCGACCTCCGCAGAGCACGACCACGGGCCCTCGACTCCTCATGGCGGTGTCACCCAGAAGACGAGCCGCCCCTGACGGTTGCCGCGACCCCGCTCTCCGGCCTACTCGGCGAGGGGTGCACACTGTCGCCTCGTACCGGTTGAAACGTTCTTCCCACCCGAGAAAGGGCCCGCACGAATGCCCACCGACACCACGACGTCGAGCAAGTCCATGAAACTCGTTGTCACGGGCGGTGCAGGCTATATCGGCAGTGTGTGCACGGCCCGACTGCTCGAGGCGGGACACGAGGTGACCGTCGTCGACGACCTGTCCACCGGCCACGCCGACGCAGTACCCGAGGGAGCGCGGTTCGTCCAGGGCGACGCGGCGGAGGTCGCCGGCACCCTTCTGGCCGAGGGATTCGACGGCGTCCTGCACTTCGCCGCCAAGAGTCTCGTGGGCGAGTCGATGCAGGACCCGAGCACCTACTGGCGTGGCAACGTGCTCACCTCCCTGCGGCTACTGGACGCGATGCGGACACACGGTGTGTCGCGCCTGGTGTTCTCCTCAACGGCTGCGACCTACGGCGAGCCGGAGGTGACACCGATCCCGGAGACCGCTCCGACGGCCCCCACCAACACCTACGGCGCCACCAAGCTCGCCATCGACCACGCCATCACGAGCTACGCACGGGCTCACGGGCTGGCGGCTGTGAGCCTGCGCTACTTCAACGTCGCCGGCGCCTACGGCAACTACGGTGAACGGCACACCACCGAGACCCACCTCATTCCGCTGATCCTCCAGGTCGCTACCGGGCACCGAGCCCAGGTGCAGATCTACGGTGACGACTACCCCACCGAGGACGGCACGGCGATCCGCGACTACATCCACGTGGTCGACCTCGCCGACGCTCACCTGCTCGCGCTGGCGCACGCGAAACCGGGCGAACACGAGATCTTCAACCTGGGTAACGGCACCGGTTTCTCGGTACGTCAAGTGATCGACGCCTGCCGCTCGGTCACCGGGCACGAGATTCCCGCCGCCGTGGCACAGCGCCGTGTCGGTGACCCCGCCGTGCTCGTGGCCGCCAGCGACAAGGCGCAGGACGAGCTCGGTTGGAAGCCGCGGCACACCGATCTCTCCGGCATCGTGGCCGACGCGTGGGAGTTCACCCAGCGTCGTCAGGAGACCCGGTAGGTCTCCTCGCCGGGTCGGACGCCGAAGGCCGGTTCGACGACTCGCTGTCCTCAGGCGCTGTCCAGATCGGCCTGGTGTCGCACGACTGCGCGAGTCCTGCGAGCTTCTCCGGCGGCAAGCCGTGTTGCAGTGCTTGCCTGAGCAACTGTGACAGCAGGTGGTGTGGATCAGCGGCCTGGGCGGCGTCCAACGCCATACCCGCGAGCGCGCCCTCTCCGCGCACGTACGCGGAGTACGCCAGCAAGGTCGCAGGCTGGGCGCGCTCAGGTGCGGGCGTGTGCTTCGTCAACAGGAGCCAGAGGCGCTCGGCCGTCACCGCGCCGACACTGCCTGCGGGCAGAGCCGTGGCCAGGCAGGCGTCCCGGACCTGCGGCAGTGACAACGCGACCGCGAGCTCGACCACCTCGGTGTCCGACAGGAGCAGTGTTCCCTTCCATGCCCGCGCCAGCACGGTGCGTACGGCCGCTCGGCCTCGCCGTAGCGATGCCACGTCGTCGCGGGGCCCGTCGCCCACACGGCGGCTCAACATCGCGGCTCTGCGCGCGAGGACATCGGACGCCACGGGCTGGAGCTGCCGCTCCATGGCGGCCCGGCTGCTGTGGGTGACGAGCCCGGCGTGCGCGCTCACGGCGGCCATCACGGTGCTGCCCGGATCGGGCAGATGCCCGGCGCAGCAGGATTCCTCATAGCATCGCCACGGAGCGCCTGCCCTGATCTCCGGGACCCAGAGGGCGTGCAGCACAGGCAGGCCGGCCTGTTCGAAGACCTTGCCGACGGCCGCGGCGACCGCGGCGGCGGGTGGCCCCGCCGAGCCCGGCGGCCGCCGCCCTCCGATGATGGCCACGGTGGCCGCGACCGACTGGTGGGTCAGCGGCCCGAGGAGCTGCCGTGCCAGGTCCGCTTCACCTCCGGCCGGTGGCAGATCGGCTCTGACGATGTTGCCGATTCGCGTACCGGCTGTGCCGCGGTGGCCGACCACCACCACGGAATTACTCGGCTCGAAGCCCAGCAGGTGCGGAGTGGCGGCCAGCAGTTCGCCGGGGTCCCGCAGGTCGATCGGAGCGGGTTCGGTGGTGTGAGAGCCCGTCGTGGGAGAAGGTGTCATGTGTCCACGATGAACCGGATCACAGGTGATGCGGACGGTGTGGACGACATCTGTGGACGGCGCGATGCGATGTGGACAACCGGGGCCGGATGGGCCCCGGTGTCACCGGAGTGTCAGTGGGGCGTGGTAGGTGCTCGCCCTCAACGGCGCGGGAACGCCTGCCGCAGCGACTCGTCCCCACCCACCACGGGCACGGTCACCGTCGACCGGCTCACGTCGAGCCCCACCCCCGTGCCCGGGGCCGGGCGCAGGGTGAAGTCGTGGTCACTCGACAACAGCACAAACTCCAGGCGGTGTCCCTCGGCCACGAGATAGTCCTGAGGTTGCAGGTCGAACGACAGCCAGTACGGCACCCCGGGGCGCAGGGCCTTCGTTCGTGACAGCCCGTGCCGGTTCTGCGGATCGGCCCAGCCGCGGGTGATGACGTGGGAACTGCCGTCCGGGGCCCGGTCCACGAGTACCGCGGTCACGTTCGCGGCGGGACGGTCGAATTCCAGCCGCAGTCGCACGGACGGTGTGCCGCTCAACCTGACCGGCGCGTTCGCGGCTTCCGTGCTGTAGGACAGCCTGTGCTCCGAGGCCGCTGCGTTCACCAGGTCCTCGACCTTCTCGCCGGCGTCGTCGGTGAGTCGCTCGACCACCGGCCTGCCCCGGAAGCGGTCGGCTCCGAGCGCGCCCTGCCGGTCTCCACCCGGCCCCAGCCGCAACGTGGCGTCGTCCGTGCCCGGTGCGGGCCAGTCGGCCTCCTGCGTCCACGAGCCGTCCTCCCGCTGGATCGTGGCCCTCGGCTCGGCCTCCACGCCGTTGTCGATGTCGTAGAGGTAGTGGCTGAACCAGCGGTTCAGCATGGTGAGCCACTCCTGCTTGCGCAGCGAGTACGGGTCGGCGTGGCCGGACTGGTGCAGCCAGATCGCGCGTTCGACGCCGTGCTCGGCCAGTGCGTCCCACCACTCGGCGACCTGGCTGACCGTGACGTTCCAGTCGGAGAGGCCGTGCACGGCCAGCACGGACGCCTCCACCCTGTGGACGTCGTCGAGGTAGTTCCGTTCGTCCCAGAAACTGCTGTAGTCGCCGGTGAGCCGGTCCTGCTCCTTCTCCAAACGCTCTATGACCGGTCGGCAGATCTCCTGGTCAGCGCGCGTGTAGACGTACTCGGCGAGTACGTCGGCGTCCTCGCCCTGGAATCCGCCCGGAGCCACGACGGCACCGTTCTCACGGTAGTAGTCGTACCAGTTCGAGATCGCCGCGATCGGCACGATGGTCTCGAGCCCCTCGACGCCGGTCGTGGCGACGGCGTTGGGCAGGGTGCCGTTGTAGGACACGCCCATCATGGCGGTCCGCCCGGTGGTCCAGTGAGCGCTCATCCGGTTGCCGTCGGCGTCACGTGCCTCCGCTCGGCCGTTCAGCCAGTCGATCACCGAGGCCGCCCCTCGGGTCTCGTTCTCGCCTCCGGTGGTCGGGCAGCCGGTGGAGCGGCCGGTCCCCAGCGACTCGGCGTAGACGACGGCGAAGCCGCGTGCGAGGAAGTAGTCCTGGTAGCGCCAGGTGATGTCGGCGAGAGGTTTGCCGGGGACGTACAGCTCGCGGTCGACGTCGTGGTTGGTGATCGGATTGCCGCCCGCGTAGTACGGACTCACCTGGTACACCACCGGTACGCGAAGGCCGTCGTCCGTGGCGCGGGGACGCACGACCTCGACGTGCACCACGTCCTCGACACCGTCATGATCACTGTCCACACCGGCTTCCACCCAGACGTGCTCCCGCACGACGTCGGCCGGGTTGTACACCGGTTGGGCCTGCCCGTCGGCGAACACCGGTTGCTGCACCTCGCCCGCCGCCGCGTTCACGGCGACGAGTGGTAGCGACACCACGGCGGCGGCCAGGACCATCGACACACGCTTGAGTCTCACGAAGCCCCCAGATCGGACGGCGGCGACAAGAATGGTGTCGACCATTGCCGTGGGCACCGTCGCTGTCAAGCGAGGACCGGCACGATCCGACGAACGGCGGGAGCGAGTCACCGGGAAAGCAATTCCAACATCACCTGTTCGCGTGATCGCTACCTCCGGGTGGAGGTCTCCACCTCCTCGCCGATCAACTCTCCGTAATGGCATCGTGACGGGGTTGTCGCTGTTCCGGGGGCCGCCGCGGGGCTGGCAGACTGGCGGCCATGGACGAGCTTGATCCGAGCGTGGAGCACGACCCGAACCGCTGGCTGGAAGACGTCGCCGGGGAGGACGTGCTCGAGTGGGTGCGGGGACACAACGCCGCGACGGTCGACCGCTACGCGACAGGTGAGCGGTTCGAGAGTCTGCGGAACGAACTGCGGGAGGTCCTCGACGCCGACACCCGGATTCCCTACGTCCGGCGCCGCGGCAGCCACCTCTACAACTTCTGGCGCGACGCCGACCACCCGCGGGGCCTGTGGCGGCGCACCACCCTCGACTCCTACCGGACGGCGAACCCCGAGTGGGAGATCCTCCTCGACGTCGACGCGCTCGCCGCCCACGAGTCGGAGAACTGGGTGTGGCAGGGAGCGACCGTGCTGCGCCCGGGGTTCCGGAGGTGCCTGGTCGAGTTGTCCCGCGGTGGGGCGGACGCCACCGTGGTCCGGGAGTTCGACCTGCAGCGGCGCGAGTTCGTGGAGGACGGCTTCACCCTGCCCGAGGCGAAGAGCCAGGTCGGCTGGATCGACGAGGACCGCGTCTACGTCGGCACCGACTTCGGTGAGGGCTCGCTCACCACGTCCGGCTACCCGAGGCTGGTGAAGGAGTGGAAGCGCGGGACTCCGCTGGAGGACGCCACGCTCGTGTTCGAGGGCAAGCCCGACGACGTGTCCGTGCGCGCGGTCCACGACCCGACGCAGGGCTGGGAGCGGGACGTCGTTCGCAGAGCGATCGACTTCTACCGCTCCGAGGTGCATCTGCGGACCGACACGGGGTTCGTGCGGATCGACGTGCCTGACGACGCCGTCGCCTCGGTGCACCGGCAGTGGCTGCTCGTCCGCACGCGCAGCCCGTGGACGGTGGAGGGCACCTCCTACCCCGCCGGAGCCCTGCTGGGTATCGAACTGGACGCCTTCCTGGCCGGTGACCGGCGCCTGACCGTGCTGTTCGAACCCGACGCGCACACCTCGCTGGACTACTACGCCTGGACCCGCAACCACCTGTTGCTGGGCACTCTCGTGGACGTCAAGACCCGGCTTCGGGTGCTCACACCGGGGGCGGACGGCTGGCGGGACGAACCGCTGACCGGTCTCGCCGACGTCGGCGCGGTCGACCTCGTCGCCACCGACCCGCACGACAGTGACGAGTTCTTCGTCGAGGCCACCGGCTACACCGATCCGCCCACGCTGCTCCGCGGCGAGGTCGGTGGACCGCTGGAGACGGTCAAACGCGCACCCGCCTTCTTCGACGCCGAGTCGCTTGACGTGACACAGCACTTCGCCACCTCCGACGACGGCACCCGGATCCCCTACTTCGTGGTCGGGCCCCGCGACCGGACCTCCGCCGCGCCGACCCTGCTCACCGGCTACGGCGGGTTCGAGGTGTCGCTGACGCCGTCCTACAGTGGCGTGATCGGACGCGGCTGGCTCGCGCGTGGCGGCACGTACGTGGTGGCGAACCTACGCGGCGGTGGCGAGTACGGCCCCGACTGGCACAACCAGGTCGTGAAGACCAACCGGCTCAAGGTCTACGAGGACTTCGCGGCGGTGGCGCGCGACGTGGTGGCACGGGGAATCACCACACCCGAGTTGCTCGGCGTCCAGGGCGGCAGCAACGGCGGGCTGCTCACCGGGGTCATGCTCACGCGCTACCCCGAACTGGTGGGGGCCGTGGTCAGTCAGGTGCCGTTGCTCGACATGCGCCGCTACCACCAGCTACTGGCGGGCGCGTCGTGGATGGCGGAGTACGGCGACCCGGACGACCCCGACGAGTGGGCGTACCTGCGCCGATACTCGCCGTACCACAACGTCCACGGTGACCGGACCTACCCACCCACGCTGTTCGTGACGTCCACTCGGGACGATCGGGTGCATCCCGCGCACGCGCGCAAGATGATGGCGAGAATGCACGCCGACGGCCATGACGTGGCCTACTACGAGAACATCGAGGGTGGGCACGGCGCGGCGGCCGACAACGCGCAACTGGCCTTCAAGTGGGCGCTGGTGTTCGAGTTCCTGTGGCAGCGGCTCAGCGGCTAGACCTGACGTGCGCGTCGAGGTGGTCCTGGAACGTGATCGTTCCGACGGCGTTCTCGGGCGTGAGGTGGTGGCCCGCGCGGTAGCCCGCGTACACCGAGCCGAACAGCCTGACCGTACGGACCCGGCGACGCCGACCGGCGGCGGCCAGGTATCGCCGGGCCAGGTCGGCAACGGTCGTGATCTCGGGACCACCCATGTCGGGCGCCCGTCCCGCCGGGCGCGCGGTGGCCAGTGCGGCCAGCCGCGCGCCGACCTCGGTGGCCGCGACGGGTTGCAGCCGGAGATCGGGAACGAGCACGAGCGGCGGACGCGTCAACCCGGACAGCAGCCGGATGGCCAGCTCGTGGAACTGTGTCGCCCGCAGGATCGTCCACGGGACGCCGCTGTCCTCGACAAGACGCTCGGTGGCGTGTTTGCTCCGGTAGTACGGCAGCGGGATGCGATCGACGCCGACGATGGAGACGTAGACCAGATGCTCGCATCCGGCGCGACGGGCCGCGGTGAGCACCTGCCTGCCCAGCGCGACCTCTCCGCCGCGGAAGCCGGTGAAGTCGGTCGCACAGTGCACGACCGCGTCGGCGCCGTCGAACGCGGCGGCGAGACCGGCGGACGAACGGTAGTCGACCCGCACCGTCTCGACGCCGTCGCGCACCGACGACGTCGACCGGCTTGTGACGACGACGTCATGGCCTGCCCTCTCCAGCGCGGACACGACCTTGCGACCGAGCGTGCCGGTTCCTCCTGTGACGGCCACCGTGCTCATCGGTACTCCCGTGTGTGCGGGCGGGTTCAGCTCTCACTGTGGCACAGCGCCGACGACGGTGCCGCCGCGAGCGGCTCGGGAGCCGGCTCGGCACCACGGCGCCGAACGAGTTCGGGCACCACGGTGCCGATGCCGATCACCGCGAGGACCGCACCCAGCCACAGCGGGCCCCTCAGCCCGAGCGCGTCGATCGCGAGTCCGCCCACGAACGACCCGATCATCACTCCGAGCGTGATGAACGATCCGTGCACGGTGTTCACCAAGGGGCTCGCGTTGCCCTCACGGTGCACGCGCACCACCATCGCCGGGTTCATCGTGACGCCGACCAGGCCGATCCCCATCATCGCCGCCACCGCGGGGAGGGTGTTTCCTGCGAAGGCCGCGAAGGCCGTGAGGAACGTGGCGTTCAGCGCGAGGCCGCAGAGCAGCACCACCGCGTGGTAGCGATCGGCGAGGCGCCCGACGACGGTGTTGCCGAGCACGGTGGCCGCGCCGTAGCCGACGAGCAGGATCGGCACGGTGGAGCTGTCGACTCCGCTGACCTTCGTGAGGATCGGCTCGAAGTAGCTGAAGGCGGCGAAGGTCGCGCCGATGACGAGGGTGCTGGTGCACAGCGCCAGGAACAGCCTGCGGGAGCGGAAGACACCGAACTGGGAGCCGAGTCGGTCCGCTTCGGACGGAGCGAGTCCGGGAAAACCCGCCACCGTGACGACGGCTGCGAGGGCCGCGAGTCCCGTGACCGCCCAGAACGCGGCCCGCCAGCCGAAGTTCTCACCGACCACCGTGGACATCGGCAGTCCCAGCAACGTGCCGAGCATGAGCCCGTTCATGACGACCGCGACGGCTCGACCACGGACCTCCGGGCGCGTGAGTTGTGCCGCGAGCGAGACGGCGAGCCCGAAGAACGCCTGGGCGGCCATGCCGGTGATCACCCGTGCCACGAACATCACCGCGTAGTTCGGGGCGACGGCGGCGAGGACGTTGCCGATCCCGAACGTGGCGAACAGGGCCAGGAGCGCGGGTTTCGGCGCCCGCCGGCTCAGAACCATGGTCAGCACGGGCCCTCCGAGTGCCATCGCGGCGGCGAAGGCGGTGATGAGGTACCCGGCCTGGGGAACGGACACGCCCAGTCCGGCGGCCACGGGCGACAGCAGTCCCGCGACGGCGAACTCGCTGGTGACCATGGTGAAGATCCCCAGCGACAGGATGTAGACGGCACGAGGCACCGCGTCCTCCGAAGTTTTGTATTGTCCAGTACATAACTACGGTAGCGCAGTGCCTGTGGCGTCACTGGCGACTGTGGGTAACCCGGTGATCCTCCGGCCGATCTTCCGAGCCGTCACCGCTCCCCACGCGGCCGGAACACGACGGGGGAGCCGACCCACCGGGCCGACTCCCCCGTCCGCGGAATCCGTCAGCTGCAGCCGGAGGTGGCGCCGCAGCCCTCACACGCGTAGCACGATCCGGCGGGACGCATCTTCGTGCCGCACGTCATGCACAGGGGCGCGTCAGCCGCCTTGCCGAGCTGCAACTCGACCAGTTCGGTGGTGGTCTGTGCCTCCCTGGCCGGACGGTCGCCCGCCTTCGCGGGAGCGTCGGCACTCGACTGCTCACCACCGGCCTCGACGCTGCTGCGCAGGGCGTCCAGGTCCACGTTCTCCGGCTCAGCGCTGCCGCCGCCGTACTCGGCCTCGACCTGTGCCGACCGCTCGTCGGCGGTGAAGATGCCGAGCTGCGCACGCTTCTCGTACGGCAGGTAGTCGAGCGCGAGCCTGCGGAACAGGTAGTCCAGCACGCTCGTGGCCATCCGCACGTCCGGGTCGTCGGTCATGCCCGCCGGCTCGAAGCGCAGGTTCTGGAACTTCTGGACGTAGAACTCGAGCGGGATGCCGTACTGGAGCCCCACGGAGATCGACATGGAGAACGCGTCCATGACACCGGCCAGGGTGGAACCCTGCTTGCCGAGCTTGACGAAGATCTCACCGAGCCCGTCGTCCGGGTACGAACCGGCCGTCAGGTAGCCCTCGGCCCCACCCACGGTGAAGGACACCGTCTGGCTCGGGCGCTTCTTCGGCAGGCGCTTGCGCACCGGCCGGTACTCGACGACCTTGTTCTCCTCGGCCTTGCCCTCCGGCTCGGCCTTGTCCTTCTTGGCCGTCGACAGCGGCTGGCCCACCTTGCAGTTGTCGCGGTAGATCGCCAGCGCCTTCAGCCCGAGCTTCCAACCCTGGAAGTAGATCTCCTCGACGTCCTCCACGGTCGCCGACTCGGGCATGTTGACCGTCTTGGAGATCGCGCCGGACAGGAACGGCTGCACGGCCGCCATCATCCGCACGTGACCCATCGGCGCGATCGAACGCTCACCGACGGCGCAGTCGAACACCTCGTAGTGCTCCGGGCGCAGCCCCGGCGCGTCGACCACGTGGCCGTGCTCGGCGATGTAGTCGACGATCGCCTCGACCTGCTCCTCCTGGTAGCCCAGCGAGCGCAGGGCACGCGGCACTGCGTTGTTCACGATCTGCATGGACCCGCCGCCGACCAGCTTCTTGAACTTCACCAGCGAGAAGTCCGGCTCGATACCGGTGGTGTCGCAGTCCATCATGAAGCCGATGGTGCCGGTGGGGGCGAGCACGCTGGCCTGCGCGTTGCGCCAGCCGCTGTTCATACCGATCTCGATGCCCCGCTCCCACTCCCGCGTCGCCAGCGCACGCACCGCCGCGTCGTTGTGGTGGTAGGTGCGGACGAGTTCGTTGGCCGCCGCGTGCTTGCGCATCACGCGCTGGTGCGGTTCGGCGTTACGGGCGTAACCCTCGTACGGACCCACCACACCGGCGAGCTCCGCGGACCGCCGGTACGACACCGCCGTCATCAGCGAGGTGATCGACGCGGCGAGCGCGCGCCCACCCTCGGAGTCGTACGCGTGGCCCGTCGCCATCAGCAGCGCGCCGAGGTTCGCGTACCCGATGCCGAGCTGGCGGAACTTGCGCGTGGTCTCCGCGATCGGCTCGGTGGGGAAGTCGGCGAAGCAGATCGAGATGTCCATCGCCGTGATGACCAGCTCGACGGCCTTGACGAACAACTCCGCGTCGAACGTGCCGTCCTCGCGCAGGAACTTGAGCAGGTTCAGTGAGGCGAGGTTGCAGCTGGAGTTGTCCAGGTGCATGTACTCGGAGCACGGGTTCGAGGCGGTGATACGTCCCGACTCGGGGCACGTGTGCCAGTCGTTGATGGTGTCGTCGTACTGCAGCCCCGGGTCGGCGCACTCCCAGGCCGCCTGCGCCATCTTGCGGAACAGGCCCTTGGCGTCGACCTGCTCGAGAACCTCACCGGTGGTCCGTGACCGGAGACCGAACGCGCCACCGGTCTCCACAGCCTGCATGAACTCGTCGGACACGCGCACCGAGTTGTTGGCGTTCTGGTACTGCACCGACGAGATGTCCGCGCCGCCGAGGTCCATGTCGAAACCGGCATCACGGAGCACGCGGATCTTGTGCTCTTCCTTCGCCTTGGTCTCGATGAACTCCTCGACGTCGGGGTGGTCCACGTCGAGCACGACCATCTTGGCCGCCCGACGGGTCGCGCCGCCCGACTTGATGGTGCCCGCGGAGGCGTCCGCGCCGCGCATGAACGACACCGGGCCCGACGCCGTGCCACCGGACGACAGCAGCTCCCGCGAGGAGCGGATGCGGGAGAGGTTCAGGCCCGCGCCCGAACCGCCCTTGAAGATCAGACCCTCTTCCCGGTACCAGTTGAGGATCGAGTCCATGTTGTCGTCGACCGACAGGATGAAGCACGCACTGACCTGCTGCTTCGAGCTCGTACCGACGTTGAACCACACCGGCGAGTTGAAGCTGAACACCTGGTGGAGCAGCATCCAGGTCAGCTCGTGCTCGAAGACCTCGGCGTCGGCGGCACCGGCGAAGTAGCCGTGCTCCAGGCCCGCCTTGACGTAGGTCTTGACGACACGGTCGATGAGCTGCTTGAGGCTGTTCTCGCGCTCGGGGCTGCCCACCGCGCCGCGGAAGTACTTGCTGGTGACGATGTTCGTCGCGTTGACCGACCAGAACTCCGGGAACTCCACACCGCGCTGCTCGAAGTTCACCGTGCCGTCACGCCAGTTGGTCATGACGACGTCGCGCCGCTCCCACCGCACCTCGTCGTAGGGGTGCACGCCCTCGGTGGTGTAGACGCGTTGGATGCGCAGCCCCTTGCGCGAGCCCGAGCCGCCGCGCTTCTTGCTCGGCTTCGGCGAGGATTCCGCGCCGACCCCCACGGTTTCTGTCATGACTCCCACTCCCGCGTTAGAAACTGGCGGCGACGTGACCCGTCGTCCGCGTCCTCACTCGCTGTGGTCCTGCTGGGCCGAGGACTCGGCGATCGCCTCACGCAGGTTCTTGATCTCGGCTTCGAAGTCCTCGATCGACGAGAAGGACCGGTAGACGCTCGCGAACCTCAGGTACGCGACGGTGTCGAGTTCCCTGAGTGGGCCCAGAATGGCGAGACCCACCTCGTGGCTCGGAATCTCCGCGACCCCAGCCGCCCTGATCGAGTCCTCGACCTTCTGAGCGAGCTGTTTCAGAGCGTCGTCGTCGACAGGACGGCCCTGACAGGCCCGCCGCACTCCCCGAACCACCTTGTCCCGGCTGAACTGCTCGGTCACTCCCGACCGCTTGACGACGGCGAGCACCATCGTCTCCGACGTGGTGAACCGGCGGCCGCAGGCCGAGCACGACCGACGCCGTCGGATCGCCTGGCCCTCGTCCACCTCACGGGAATCGACGACCCGGGAGTCCGCGTGCCGACAGAACGGACACCGCACAGTCGAACACCTCCCGAAACATCCCCTGCACAGCAGGAACGCCACCGACAACGCACTCCACGGCGTACCGCGCGTGAGTGTCGTCCACGCCACGACCGGACACCACCGACAGTGAACGTAGAACCGATCCTACCCCAACTTGTGGACCAATTACAGCGATGTAACTACTAGATGTAGGGGTCGACCATAAGACGCGGCCCGGTCCACCGCAACCGCGACCCCCTCCCTCACCGGAGTGAGATCCGACCTAGGATGCCGCGCCCCGACACGCGCCCGGCGAGCCACCCCGCGGCCGCTCGAACGCGGCCCGGACAGCCTACGGTGCGCTCGGAACGGCCGCGCCGGGGCCGGGCCCCACGACCGCCGGGTCCGTGGCGACGAGTCCGAGGCCCACGACCGCCGCCGCCACCACGAGCGCCACCACCGCGAGCCACGGCCAGTGGGCACCACCGCAACGCCGTCCCCTCCTCGTGGGATCACCGCGCATGCCCCCACCACGCCGCAACCCCGGAGCAACCGGAGACCGCGTCGGAGGGCGACGCGCGCAGCGTCCACCGCCCGCGGCCGGCGGGCGGGCCGGAGCCACCCGGACCACATCTGAGCGCTTCGTCACCACGACCATGCCGGCCACCTCTTCCGCTCGACCGTCCACCCCGCGCCGTGGACCCACCACGCGGGCGAGCGCATACCGCCTCGAACACCCGTGCGAACATGTACCACCAAGACGCGCGAAGATCGAGCACCCAAGGCGTGTTGCTCGAACAAACGTTTGAAATCCCCGACGAAGCGGACTAGCGTCGCAACCGGATGTACGAAAAGCCCCACATCAGGTCGGGCTTACGACTGGGAGGCAAATCGCGGTGGCACGCAAGACAACGGGCAACGACGTGAGCGGCGGCGAGGTCCCCGACCTTCCGCGCACGGTCGAGAACCCGGACGAAAGCCTGACACCGCGCCAACGGAAAGTCCTCGAGGTGATCAGGACCTGGGTGGACAAGTACGGATACCCGCCGAGTGTCCGGGAAATCGGGGAGGCTGTCGGACTCACGTCCACCTCATCTGTTTCCCACCAATTGAAGGCGCTCCAGCGCAAGGGTTACCTACGGCGCGACGCCAATCGCCCGCGCGCGGTGGGAATGCTGACGATCGGCCGCGAGCGGTCGGCCGCGTCGTCGGGCTCACAGACCGAGGACCCGGTCCGCGAGCCCGCTCTCGTCCCGCTGGTGGGCCGTATCGCCGCGGGCGGGCCGGTACTCGCCGAGGAAGCGATCGAGGACGTCTTCCCGCTGCCGAAGGACATCGTCGGCGAGGGTGAGGTCTTCCTGCTCAGCGTCACCGGCGACTCGATGATCGGCGCGGCCATCACCGACGGCGACTGGGTCGTGGTGCGGCAACAGCCCACCGCCGAGAACGGCGACATCGTGGCAGCGATGATCGATGGTGAGGCCACGGTGAAAACGTTCAAGCGCAAGGACGACGGGCACGTCTGGCTGATGCCGCACAACGAGGCGTACGAACCGATTTCCGGTGACGACGCCACGATTCTCGGAAAGGTCGTCGCGGTCCTACGGCGACTGTGAAGGGGAGTCCGGCGATAACGGCGTGAACACCGGCGTACTCCTCACCGAGGAAAGACGGGCGGGTGTTCCGTGCGCCGTTTCCAACCCTTCCCTCGGTTCGGTCAGGCACGCGCCGCCCTACCGACGGCGGCGGCTGCCCCAGGCCACGAGCACAGCGGCGAGGACCGCGGCGACGGCGAGGGCAGGAGCCAGGCCGAGACCGGATTCCCGGTCGACCGGCTCCTCCGGTGCACTCGCCGCGCGATCCTTCGGTTCGGCCCTGCCGTCAGGTTGGGCGCCCACCAGCGAAACGGCGTCCCGAACGGCTCGCAGCGGCTCGCCACGGCCCTCGCTGGCGGACAGAAGCGTGCCGTCGGGGGTGAAGGCGATGGCCTCACCCTGTGCTTCGCCGGGCAGGGGAACGCGTACCGGGTCACGGGTGAACGCCGCCGCGACGTCCCCGTCGACCACCGGGTAGAGGTAGGCGTCCGTGTACGTGCGCAGGGCTACCACGCTACCGTCCGCCGACAGCGCGGCTCCCGTGACGAGCACGGTGCCCACGGCCCCGAGCGGACCTCCCTGCGTCCCGGTCGGCCGCAACGACACCGTACCGACCTCTTCGAGCGGGGTCGGCCCAGGACTGACGAGCGGCTCGGCCGGACGGTAGACGCGGGCGGAACCGACGACGTTCTTCGTGATGATGTACGGCGTGCCCGCGTGGTCCACCACGAGCGCCTCGGCGTCCTGGGGACCGTCCGGATACGTGAGGCGATACAGCACGGAGGTGCCGTCCCGCGACAGGGCGTGCACGGCCGCCGTCTCGCGTCGGCCACGGTTGTCCCCGGTGTCGCCGAGCCACAGGGTCCCGCCGGGGCCGAGTGCGAGGTCCTCGACGTCGTACGGATCCGTCGGAGCCGTCAGCACCTCTCGCACCCGGCAGGCGTCGTCCAGAACGGCGACCTCGACCTGTGTGCCGCCGTCACTCACGGCGTACACGTGGTCGGTGTCGGCGGCGAGCCCGGACAGCTCCTCGAGCCGAGGATCGTCGACCGAGCACACCACCTCGGGCGCGGCCACCGGGACGTCCTCGACCTGTCCGACGGGCGTGCCTGCGGACAGTGTCACTGTCACGAGTGCCGCCGTCACCACGACCAGGCCGAGTCGTCTCACTCCGCTACGTTAGCGTCACACGCGTGAGCCGTTCGTGACGTAGTCCGAAAGAGCAGCCGCGAGCTCCGGATACACCTTCGCCTTCAGCAGCGTTCCCTCGGGCCTGTGCTCCTCGGCCAGCACCTCGCCGTCCGCGTGTGCTCGCGCGACGAGCTCACCGTGCGTGTAGGGCACGAGGACCTCCACGAACGTCTCCGGCCGGGGCAGGCGCGCGGCGATCTCGGACACCAACGTGTCGAGTCCCTGCTCGCTGTGTGCCGAGACGATCACGGCGTCGGGCAGCAGGTTACGCAGCCGCGCGAGGGTCACCTCGTCGGCGACGTCGGCCTTGTTGACGACCACCAGCTCCGGAGGCAGCGGCTCCGACCGCTTCTCGGCGATCTCGCCGAGGACCTCGCGCACCGCGGTGACCTGGTCCTCGGGTGCGGGTGCCGCACCGTCGACCACGTGCAGCAGCAGGTCGGCGTCCGCCGCCTCGTCGAGCGTCGAACGGAACGCGTCCACCAACTGGTGGGGCAGGTGCCGCACGAATCCGACGGTGTCGGTGAGCGTGTACTCGAGCCCGTCGTGCGTCACGGCCCGCCGCGTGGTGGGGTCGAGCGTGGCGAACAGCGCGTCCTCCACGAGCACGCCCGCACCCGTGATGGCGTTGAGCAGGCTGGACTTGCCCGCGTTGGTGTAGCCGACGAGTGCGACGCTGGGCACCTCGTTGGCCACCCGGCGTCCCCGCTTGGTGGCCCGGATGGTGTCCATCGCGGCGATGTCCTTGCGCAGCTTCGCGATGCGCTTGTTGATGCGCCTGCGGTCGGTTTCCAGCTTCGTCTCACCGGGACCACGCAGACCCACACCACCGTTGGCACCACCGGCACGACCACCGGCCTGCCGCGACAGCGACTGACCCCAACCGCGCAGTCGCGGGATGAGGTACTGCAACTGCGCGAGTTCGACCTGCGCCTTGCCTTCACGCGAACGTGCGTGCTGGGCGAAGATGTCGAGGATCAGCGCCGTGCGGTCGATGACCTTCACCCGCAGCTTCTCCTCGAGCTGCCGCAACTGGCCGGGTGAGAGCTCACCGTCGCAGATCACCGTGTCGGCACCGGTCGAGACGACGATGTCGGCGAGTTCCCTCACCTTGCCCGACCCGATGTAGGTGGCGGGGTCCGGCCGCGAGCGACGCTGGACGACCCCTTCGAGCACCTCGGAGCCCGCTGTCTCGGCCAGGCGCGCGAGTTCGGCGAGGGATTCCTCGGACTGTTCCGCCGTTCCCTCGGTCCACACGCCGACGAGCACGACCCGTTCCAGCCGCAGCTGCCGGTATTCGACCTCGGTGATGTCGGCGAGTTCGGTGGACAGCCCCGCGACCCTGCGCAGGGACGCGCGGTCGGAGAGTTCCAGTTCCCCCTGCGACAGCTCGACGTCGGCGAGCTGGTCGTCGGGAACGACGTTGTGTGTCAGTTCTGTCATCGTCTCCCTATCGTCCCACGGTCCGTGGGAAAGAACGAGCCAATTAGCTGCTCGGATACAGCGTCACGGACACGGCGGCGCGGTCGTGTCCGAGGCCGAGCGCCGGGACAGCTCCGTCTCTCGGATGCCGCCGGAGAGATCTCACTTCGAGCGGGTTCACGAAGTGGTCACGGCCGAGCCGCCCGGTCGGCTCATCGGTGAGAGCTGTCACAGGAATCAACCAGACGAGCAGCGGACGTATTCCATCGCGGCGAGGAGGCCGGGTTGACCGCCGCACCCGTCCGGGTAGTTACCGGGCATGGACGACAAGCGACGCGACCCTCAACAGGAGTACGTCGAGCACCTCGCCGAACAGGAGGCCGGGCGCACCGCGCCGGTGGAGAACGAGAACGCCTCCTACGGCGACCAGCCCGCCCAACCCGGACGTGCGGCGGTGTCGGACCGGCGGGAGAAGGCCAGTTCCACGGGCTCGGTGCAGCAGAGCGACTTCCCCGTCGACGACGACAAGCACCGCTGACTCCCAGCACCGTCCGGGTACCGAACCGAGCCAGCCCGCCAGTCTGATCGGCGCCCTCGCCACCCGACGGCTCCGACGCCCGCACGACCGACGACCGCCCAGGGGTGCCGGCCACGCGGAGCCCGATGTCCCCGAGCTGCCCGCCACGACCTGGGCGCTGCCCTCGGCCCTGCCCGCTGCGCTCACGTCCGACACGCGCGCCCGGAGAGAGGACCGCGCTCACCTGTCAGCTGCCCGGATACAACGCCACGTACACGGCGGTGCGGTCGGCGTCGGCGTCGATCGGTTCGTCGGCGAACTCCTCCAGCAGGTCCTGCAGGCGACGGCGGAACTCCTCGCGCCGCTCCGAGGGCACCTGGGCGACCAGCCGCCACTGCTCCACGTTGCGGACTCCCGCCTCGGCGACCTCCGCGAGGAACGCCTCGAGCAGGGCTTCGTCGACATCGGGTTCGTGGCCGGTGTCGAGCCGCCAGGACAGCCCCGTCGAGCGGTACGGGATCTCCTTCGCGCCGCGGGTGCCGCGCCTCGCCGGCTCCGGTCTGAGGAATCCGGCGTCCACGAGTTTGCGGACGTGGTGCAACGTGGTGGCCGGATCACGTCCGAGCCGCTGTGCCAGCTCCTTGTTGGTCAGGGCTGTCGCATGAGTCAGCCGGATGATCCGTAGGCGTACTCCCGAGGCGAGGGCCCGCACCTCGGCCTCCGTCGCCTTCCGTCGCTTCGTCACCACGGGCTCACGATATGCCGCCACACTGATTGACAGTTTCCAATCACTGGGGCGACACTGGCGGCCATGACTGGGGACACGCTGTGGTGGCACCGTGACTTCCGGCTGCTCTGGGCAGGCGAGACCGCCAGCCAGTTCGGAACCTTCGTGAGCCGCACGGTGCTGCCCGTGCTCGCCGTGACGACGCTCGCCGCCACACCACTCGAGATGGGTGTGCTGACGGCGGCCGAGAACGCCGCCTTTCTCGTGCTGGGCCTTCCCGCCGGCGTGTGGGTCGACCGAGTGCGACGAAGACCCGTCATGGTGTGGGCCGATCTCCTTCGGGGGCTCCTGCTGCTGACGGTCCCCGTCGCCTGGTGGCTCGGCGTCCTCACCCTGGCCCACCTCGTCGCCGTGGCCACACTCGTCGGCGTCGCCACGGTGTTCTTCGACGTCGCCTACCAGTCGTACCTGCCCTCCCTGGTGGGGCGGGAGAAACTCATCGAGGGCAACGCGAAGCTGCAGGCCAGCCAGTCGGTCGCGAACGTGGCGGGCCCCGGGCTCGCGGGGACGCTGACCCACCTCGCAGGCGCCGCGAACGCGCTGGTCACCGTCGGTGGGAGCTACCTGGCGTCCGCGTGGCTGCTCCGGCGGATCCGCGCCGAGGAACCGTCACCGGAGCGCGACGGCCCCGTACGACTGCGGGCACAGGTGGCCGAGGGTCTGCGGTTCGTCTTCGGGAGCCCGGCCCTGCGCGCGATCACACTCTGCACCGCGTCGGGCAACCTGATGGGTGGGGCGTTCACCGCCGTGGAAGTCCTGTTCCTCACCCGCGACCTCCGGCTGTCCCCGGGTGAGGTGGGGTGGGCGCTCGCCTGCCACGGCTTCGGCGGGGTGCTCGGCGCGGTCACAGCGGGCTGGTGCCTGCGCCGGATCGGACTCGTCCGCGCCGTCTGGCTCGTGCCGCTGCTGACCTGGCCCGCGCAACTGCTCGTGCCGCTGTCCGAACCGGGCTGGCGCGTGACACTGGCCGGTGTCGGGTTCGTGGCCGTCGGCTACGGGGTCATCGTCTACAACGTGGCCCAGGTCAGCTACCGCCAGACCCTGTGTCCCGACCACCTGCTGGGCCGGATGAACGCGAGCGTGCGGTTCGTCGTGTGGGGCGTCCTGCCGATCGGCGGGCTGCTCGGTGGCGTGCTGGGCGAGACTTTGGGAGTCCGCACCACCGTGTGGCTGACCTCGGCGGGGCTCGCCTGCTCCGCGCTGTGGGCGCTGCTGTTGCCACTGCGAGGCGCGAAGGACACGTCACGGCACCTCGTCCCGGGAACTAACCGAGAGCGTCCCACCACGCGGGGTCGAGCTCGCCCTTCGCGACGAACACCGCGGGCCCGGTGAGTGTCGAGGTCTCCTTGCCCACGGTCACGGACACCCGGCCCCCGGGAACATCCACTGTGGATTCTCCGGTGTCGTCGCCGCGCAGGTGCAGCGCCGCCGCGACCGCCGCGACCGTGCCGGTGCCGCACGCCCGCGTCTCCCCCACACCACGTTCGTGAACCCGCATCCGCAACGCGTCGGGGCCGAGGACGTTGACGAACTCCAGGTTGACCCCGTCGGGGAACACCTCGGTGTCGTACCGCGGAGCCCGGCTCAGATCCAGCGTGCTCACGTCGTCGTCGATCACGGACACGAGGTGCGGGTTGCCCACGTCCACGGCGACCCCGGAGACCTGCCTCCCGTCCACGACGGCCACCGAGGTGCCCGTCACCGTGGCCGGTCCCATGTGCACGGTCACCGAGAGGTCCCCGGAGGCGTCGCTGCGCACCCGCACCGGCCGGTCGCCCGCCCTGGTGCCCACGGCGAACTCCGGCCCCGCCTCCAGCCCCGCCTCGACGAGGTAGCGAGCGAACACGCGGGTGCCGTTGCCGCACATCTCGGCCAGGGACCCGTCGGCGTTGCGGTAGTCCATGAACCACTCGCCCTTCGACTCGACGCCGAGCGCGGCCGAGCGCACGACCCTGAGCACCCCGTCGGCACCGAGCCCCTGCTGCCGGTCGCACAACGCCGCGACCCGCTGCGGGGTCAGCTCCAGCGACGCGTCGGGGTCGGGCAGGAGCACGAAGTCGTTCTGTGTGCCGTGTCCCTTGAGGAACTCGATGCCAGCCATGCCCCAAGGCTACTGGCCGAGGTGGGCCAGCACGGCGTCGACCAGGTTCGCCGCCCCGCCGTCCAGCCAGGTGATGCGGTCGTCACGCCGGAACCACGACCGCTGCCTGCGCACGAACCGCCGCGTGGCCACGATCGTGTCCCGCGCGGCGGCGTCGAGGTCACCGTCGCCCGCGAGCGCGTCGAGCACCTGGCGGTACCCGAGGGCCCGTGACGCTGTTCTCCCCCGCCGCAGCCCGCGCTGTTCGAGCCGCCGCACCTCGTCCACGAGCCCGGCGGCGAACATGTGCTCCACCCGGAGTTCCACGCGTTCGTCGAGCTCGTCCGCTTCCCGGTCGATTCCGATCAGGACGGTCCCGTACCTCGGCGGCCCCGGGGTGGGCAGGTTCGCAGAGAACGGCTCTCCGGTGAGGGCGATGACCTCCAGCGCGCGCACGACGCGTCGCGTGTCGCTGGGCAGGATCGTCACGGCGGCCTTCGGGTCGAGCATCGCGAGCCTGCGGTGCAGCGCGGCCGTCCCCTCCTCCCGCGCCTGCTCCTCCAGGTTCCGCCGCACGGCCGGATCCGTTCCGGGGAACCTCAGGTCGTCCACGATCGCCTGGACGTACAGGCCCGACCCACCGACGATCACCGGAACCCGGCCCGCCGCGAGCAGTGACTCGATGGTGGCGCGCGCCTGCTTCTGGTACGCGGCCACCGACGCGGTCTCGGTCACGTCGAGGACGTCGAGCAGGTGGTGGGGCACACCCTTGCGCTCCTGTCGAGTGGCCTTCGCCGTACCGATGTCCATGCCGCGGTACAGCTGCATGGCGTCGGCGTTGACGACCTCACCGCCCAGTGCGAGCGCGAGTTCGACCCCGAGCGCGGTCTTGCCGGTGGCGGTGGGCCCGACGACGGCGACGGGGGTGATCATCGCCGGATCCACTTCGCGACGTGATAGGCCACACCGAACGGAGCCTGCGAGTACACCAGTTCCCCGCGCCAGCCGCCGGACGACCGGGCGAACCCCGCGAGGACCTGCCATGCCGCCCGGCCCTCCGCCTGGAGTTCGGTCGCGAGTGCCGGGTCGAGCGACAACAGTGCCTCGCAGTCGGCCTCGGCCAGCGCCGTGCGCACCACCGTGTCGAACCCCTCCGCCCTGGCGTCGGGCCAGCCGGGCGGTGCCGTGTCGTGGCGCGTGGACCCGTCGCCGAGTACGAGCAGACCACCCTCGTCCGCCCCACCGAATCGCTCACCGAGAGCCACGCACTCCGCGACGTCCGTGTCCTCGGCCACCAGCTCCACCCGCACCGACTCGGCACCGGCCTGCTCCCGAAGCCACCCCGCCAGCAGGGCGGGCAGGGGAAGCCGGCTCGGTGCGGTGGCGGGACCGGAGCCGGAAAGCGAGACCGGGACGTCCACGCCGAAACCACGGAAGCTGCCGCACGCGTCGACGTCCACGGTCTGCCGCCCGGACGCCACGCCCACGGCCACCCAACGTCGGCTGACCTGCGCCAGCGCCCGCGCGGCGGCCACCGTCGCGTCCCGCACGGCGGCGCTGCGCTCGACCAGACCGGGCACGAGATCGGGCACGAGCAGCGGCGGCGAGGGCACCACGACGGCACACGAGATCACGCGTCCCGAGGTTACCGGCAGCGTCCCGGGAGGTATCTATCGAGGCATGGAGTACCCATCAGCGGTATTACCTGTTTGAATGCGGCCTACAGACCCGTACACGCAGCACCCGGCCCCGCACACCGCGGGGCGCCCGCGAGTCACGCGGGCCGGACAGCGAGAAGGAGCCGGCCATGGCCGAGCAGAACACCCCACGCGGCAGTGACGTCCCCGGCGTCGGCGGCGTCGGCAACGCCCCCGAAACCCCGGAGGTGCCGTCGGACGTCCCCACGCCACACCAGGTGCCCCAGTCCTCCGGAGGCACGCAGGCGCCCGCTGTGCCGGTCGCCGAGACGCACCCGTCGCGCTGGGGACGTGTCGCCGACGATGGCACCGTCTACGTACGCACGGCCGACGGTGAACGTGCCGTGGGCGTGTGGCAGGCCGGCTCGGCCGACGAGGGGCTGATGCACTACGCCCGCAAGTTCGACGACCTGCGGACCGAGGTGGAACTGCTGGAGACGAGGCTGGCCTCGGGGGCAGGCGACCCGAAGCAGGCACTGTCCAGCGCCGTGCACCTGCGGGACGGTCTCGCCGAGGCGGCCGTCGTCGGCGACCTCGACGCTCTCCGCGCGCGGCTCGACCACGTCGTCGAACACGCGGAGAAGGCGCTCGAGCGCAGCCGCCGGGAACGGGAGCAGGCGAGGGCCGAGGCGGTGGCACGCAAGCAGGCTCTCGTGGAGGAGGCGGAGGAGATCGCCACGTCGTCGACCCAGTGGAAGGCCGCGGGCGACCGGCTCAAGGCCATCCTCGAGGAGTGGAAGACGATCAAGGGCGTCGACCGCAAGACGGACGACGAGCTGTGGAAGCGGTTCTCCAAGGCCCGGGAGTCGTTCAGCAGGCGCCGGGGCTCCCACTTCGCCGAACTCGACAAGCAGCGCGCCGCCGCGAAGCGTCGCAAGGAAGAGCTGATCGAGGAGGCCGAAAGCCTTTCCGACTCCACCGACTGGGGCCCGACCGCGGGGCGCTACAAGGAGCTCATGGCCGAGTGGAAGGCCGCGGGCCGGGCGCCCAAGGACGCCGACGACGCCCTGTGGCAGCGGTTCCGGGCTGCGCAGGACGCGTTCTTCTCCCGCCGGGCCGCGGCGTTCTCGGAACGCGACGCGGAGTTCGCGGAGAACGCGGCACGCAAGGAGGAACTGCTGGCAGAGGCCGAGAAGCTCGACCCTTCGGCCAACCTGGACGCCGCCAAGGCCCAGTTCCGGCGTATCCAGGAGAGCTGGGACGAGATCGGGAAGGTGCCGAGGGAGCGCATTCGCGAACTCGACGGACGCCTGAAGGCCGTCGCCGACCGCATCCGGTCGGCCGAGGACGCCCGCTGGCGCCGCACCGACCCCGAGGCCGAGGCGCGGGCCGCGCAGTTCCGGGAGCGGGTCGAGCAACTGGAGGCTCAGGCCTCGAAGGCACGCGCCGCGGGCGACGAGCGCCGCGCGAAGCGGGCCGAGGAGCAGGCCGCGCAGTGGCGCGAGTGGCTGCGCACCGCGGAGGAGGCTCTCGCCAACCGCTGACGCGGATCAGCCCTGGTGGTGGGGAGCTCGTCGCTCCCCACCACTCAGTGCCGGGACCACGCGAGCTTCATCCACTGGAACGCCAGGACCGCCATCGCGATCGACGCGATCACCAACCCGATGCCCGGGCCCGCGCCCGCGACGCCGCTGATACCCGAAGACTGCTGTGACCACACGGCGAGGATGCCGTCGACGAACGCGAACCAGCCGCCGACCGCGCACACCCACGTCAGCCACCACCGGCGGGTCGCCAACGTGATCGCCGAGACGAGCACGCCGAAGAAACCGGACGTCGCGGCGAACAACTGCGGGATCGCGCCCGCCTCCCCGAGCAACACCTGCCAGCCGGGACTGCCGTCGACCCACGGCAGCACGAACCCGACCAGCAGGGCGAACACGAACACCGCGATGGTGAAACCGCGTCGCCCGAACTCCACCGTCCGCACGGTCCTGCCGAGGGTGGCGTCGACGTCAGCGGCGAGTTGGTCGAGGTCGCCACGGTCTTCCGGTTGCTGCGGGTGCTTCGAACCGGTCTCGTCGTTCACAGCGAACACCCTCCCGCGTCAGCGCCGGCGGCAGCACCCACGGACGCCTTCGGCGCGGCGCCGAACGAGGGCAGCCCGAGGCTGACCCCCTTCGTCTTCGGGCGCAGCCCGGCCTCCACGTTGTCCCCCGCCTTCGTGCGTCGGTGCGACAGCACGTCGCCGTCGGCGACCAGGTGGTGCGGGGCCGCGTACGTGATCGTGGTCTCCACGACGTCACCGGGCCGGATCTCCCGGTCGACGACGCTGCCGCTGGGCGTGAAGTGCACGAGCCTGCCGTCGCGGGCACGGCCGCTCATCCGGTGGGTCTCGGCGTCCTTGCGGCCCTCTCCCGCGGCGACGAGCAGCTCGACGGTGTTGCCGACCAGCTTCTTGTTCTCCTGCCACGCGATGTCGTTCTGGAGCTCGACCAACCGGTCGTAGCGCTCCTGCACGACCTCCTTCGGCACCTGGCCGGGCATGTCGGCCGCCGGTGTTCCGGGACGCTGCGAGTACTGGAACGTGAAGGCGCTCGAGAACCGGGCCTGCCGCACGACCTGGAGGGTCTGCTCGAAGTCCTCCTCCGTCTCCCCCGGGAAGCCGACGATGATGTCGGTGGTGATGGCCGCGTCCGGCATGGCCGCCCGCACCCTGTCCAGGATCGAGAGGAAGCGCGTGGAGCGGTAGGAGCGGCGCATCGCCTTCAACACGCGGTCGGAACCCGACTGCAACGGCATGTGGAGCTGGTGGCAGACGTTCGGGGTCTCGGCCATCGCGTCGATCACGTCGTCGGTGAAGGCCGCGGGGTGCGGTGAGGTGAAGCGCACGCGTTCGAGTCCCTCCACGGAACCGCACGCCCGTAGCAGCTTCCCGAAGGCGTGCCGGTCGCCGAACTCGACACCGTAGGAGTTGACGTTCTGCCCGAGCAGCGTCACTTCGAGGACGCCTTCGGCCACGAGCGCCTCGACCTCGGCGAGGATCTCGCCGGGACGCCGATCGCGCTCCTTTCCGCGCAGCGAAGGAACGATGCAGAAGGTGCACGTGTTGTTGCAGCCGACGGAGATCGACACCCAACCGGAGTAGGCGGACTCCCGGCGCGCGGGCAGCGTCGACGGGAAGGTCTCCAGCGACTCCAGGATCTCCACCTGTGCCTCGGCGTTGTGCCGGGCGCGCTCCAGCAGGACGGGCAGCGACGAGATGTTGTGCGTGCCGAAGACGACGTCCACCCACGGCGCCCGCTTCACGATCTCGCCGCGGTCCTTCTGCGCGAGGCACCCGCCGACGGCGATCTGCATCCCCGGCTTCGACGTCTTGGCCGCGCGCAGGTGACCGAGGTGTCCGTAGAGCTTGTTGTCGGCGTTCTCGCGCACCGCGCAGGTGTTCAACACGACCACGTCGGGGTCCTCACCGTCCGTGGCGAGCGCGTAGCCTGCGTCCTCCAACTGACCGGCGAGGCGCTCCGAGTCGTGCACGTTCATCTGGCACCCGAAGGTGCGGATCGCGTAGGTGCGGGTCACGTCTGCCAGGGTAGGTCAACGGCATCTCGCCACCTCACCGCGTCCGGACGGCACCGTCTCGTTAGGGTTCTGTAACGCTCTCGCGGGGGCGGCCCCATGTAGCCTCCGTGAACACTTAAGGTTGCTTTTTGATTCAAAGAGCACGCCGGATTGCCCCAAAGGTGTTAAATCCACGTGTTGCCCGTGACAACCCGCGACCCGCGGCTTGCCGTGTGATGGAGGTCAGATGAGCACCGCGACGCCAGCACCGCCGATGATCAAGGCGGCGGCGGTGAACAAGCATTTCGGCGACCTGCACGTGCTCAAGGACATCGACTTCGAGGTGCCCAAGGGCCAGGTCGTCGTGATCCTTGGGCCGTCGGGCTCCGGCAAGTCGACACTGTGCCGCGCCATCAACCGGCTCGAACCCATCGACACCGGTGAGATCCACATCGACGGCAAGCCGCTGCCCGCGGAGGGCAAGGCGCTCGCCGCCCTCCGCGCGGATGTGGGCATGGTCTTCCAGCAGTTCAACCTGTTCGCGCACAAGACGATTCTCGAAAACGTCACACTCGGCCCCACGAGGGTGCGCAAGGTCGGCGCCGAGGAGGCGCGGAAGACGGCACTGGAGCTGCTCGACCGGGTCGGCATCGCGAACCAGGCGCAGAAGTACCCCGCACAGCTCTCCGGTGGTCAGCAGCAGCGTGCCGCGATCGCGCGGGCACTGGCGATGCGCCCCAAGGTCATGCTGTTCGACGAGCCGACCTCCGCGCTGGACCCCGAGATGGTCCAGGAGGTGCTCGACACCATGACCGAGCTCGCCGACGCCGGCATGACGATGCTCGTGGTCACCCACGAGATGGGGTTCGCCCGCAGGGCCGCCCACCGCGTGGTGTTCATGTCCGACGGCGAGATCGTCGAGGACTCGACACCCGACGAGTTCTTCACCGCGCCGAGGTCCGAGCGGGCGAAGGACTTCCTCGGCAAGATCCTCACTCACTGACACATGTCGTGGCGGCATCGGCCGCCTCAACCGGAAAACAGGAGAGGTGCACATGAAGATTCGCACCCTGACGGTGGGACTGCTGGCCGCGGGCCTCGCCCTCACCGCATGCGGCAAGGAGGGAACGCCGTCCGACGCCGGCGGCTCGAACGGCGACGGTGGCAACACCGCCGCCCTGAGCTACGAGGTGGCCAAGGACGTCACCGTCGAGGGCTCCCCGACCTTCGACAAGATGAAGAAGGCCGGCCACGTCGTCGTCGGTGTCAAGGAGGACCAGCCGAACCTGGGCTACAAGGACCCGACGACGGGCGAGTACAGCGGCTTCGACGTCGAGATCGCCCGGCTCGTATCGGCCAAGCTCGGCTTCGACCCGAAGTCCATCGAGTACAAGGCCGTCCCCTCCGCCGGTCGTGAGCAGGCCATCATCAACGGCGACGTCGACTACTACGTCGGCACGTACACGATCAACGACAAGCGCAAGCAGCAGATCAGCTTCGCGGGTCCGTACTTCGTCGCCGGTCAGGGCCTGCTGGTCGCCAAGGACAACAACGACATCAACGGCAAGGACGACCTCAAGGGCAAGAAGGTCTGCTCCGTGAGCGGGTCCACCCCGATCCAGCGAGTGCGTGACGAGGGTCTGACCGAGTCCGGCAACATCGTCGAACTCCAGACCTACTCGCAGTGTGTGTCCGAACTGCTCAACGGCCAGGTCGACGCTGTCACCACCGACGACGCCATCCTGCTCGGCTACGCCGCCCAGGACCCCGACAACCTGAAGGTCGTCGGTGAGTCCTTCTCCGAGGAGCCCTACGGCATCGGCCTGCCCAAGGAGGACGACGCCCTCCGGGACAAGGTGAACGACATCCTGGAAGAGGCGATGGACGACGGCACGTGGAAGAAGATCTACGACGCCACGCTCGGCAAGTCGGGTAACGAGGCCGACATGCCGGAAGTCGACCGCTACTGACGCCGACGCCGGCCCTCGGTGGTGACCCGCCCGAAAGGCGGAGCCGCCGAGGGCCGTCCATGTCGGCAGCCCCATCTGTCCCCGCACCACCGAGGGAAACATGGACGTACTGCTGGACAACCTGGACCTGTACGGGCCGGGTTTTCTCAACACCATCAAACTGTTCGTCTTGTCGGCGATCGGCTCGTTGGTGCTGGGCACGATCCTGGCGATGTTGCGGGTGAGCCCGGTCCCGATCCTGCGCGCCGCGGGTGCCGCGTACGTGACGCTGTTCCGTAACACGCCGCTGACGCTGCTGTTCTTCTTCTTCGTCTTCGCCTACCCGCTGCTGGACATCATCGACCTGTCGTACTTCTGGGCCGCCATCGTGGCGTTGACCGTGTACACGTCGGCGTTCGTGTGCGAGGTCGTGCGTTCGGGCATCAACACCGTGCCCGTCGGCCAGGCGGAGGCCGCCCGCGCCATCGGCCTCACGTTCGGCCAGACACTGGGTCAGATCATCCTTCCGCAGGCGACGCGCTCCGTGGTGCCGCCGATGGTCAGCACCATGATCGCGTTGCTGAAGAACACCACGATCGCGGCCGGGTTCTCGGTCGTGGAGGCGGGAGCGATCCAGAACTACCTGTCCGAACGCGGGTACAGCGTGCTGATCGGCCTGCTGTGGGTGGCGCTGGGCTTCGTCATCCTGATCACTCCGCTGACCCTGCTGCAACGTAGCCTCGAGAAGCGCTGGAGCGTGGCCCGATGAGCGCTGTCCTGTTCGACGTCCCGGGGCCGAAGGCGCGAGTGCGGCACCGCGGCTACGCGGTCGCCGGCGTGCTCGCCGTCGCGGCGATCATCGGATACATCGTCTACAAGTTCGCGGAAGCCGGTCAGTTCGACGCCGAGATCTGGGAGTGGATCCTCTACGAGCAGATCCAGCTCGAGATCGTCGACGCGCTGCTCAACACGCTGCGCGCGTTCGCGGCCGCGGCGGTACTGGCGCTCGCGTTCGGCGCGGTCTTCGCCGCGGCCAGGCTGTCCGACCACGCGTTCCTGCGCGTTCCGGCGACGCTGATCGTGGAGTTCTTCCGCGCCGTGCCGCTCGTGGTGATGATCTTCTTCTTCCACTACGGGCTCGCGCTGGGCGCACCGTTCTACTCGGTGGTGCTCGGCCTGACGCTGTACAACGGCTCGGTGCTCGCCGAGGTGTTCCGCGCGGGAATCCTGTCGCTGCCCAAGGGGCAGAGCGAGGCGGCGTACGCGATCGGCATGCGCAAGACCCAGGTGATGCGCCTGGTGCTGTTGCCGCAGGCCCTGCGCGCGATGCTGCCCGCCATCATCAGCCAGCTCGTGGTGTTGCTCAAGGACACCGCACTCGGCTTCCTCATCACCTACGAGGAGCTGCTGCGCTACGCCCGCTACCTCGGCGGCATCATCGAGTTCGACCGGCCGCTCATCCCGATCACGATCGTGGTCGGTGCCATGTACATCCTGATGTGCCTGGCGTTGACCGGTGTGGCGAAGTGGCTGGAAGCCCGCAACCGGCGCAGCAAGAAGACGCTGGCGGTGGACGTCACGGCCGAGACCGAGGAAGGCGTGCTCACCGACGGCAAGCCCGCCTGACCGGCACGCCGACTCGTGGGACCGGCGAGGGCCGCCGTCACCTGGGAACGGTGACGACGGCCCTCGCCGTGTGTCAGCCCCTGCTACGGCGGAACAGCTTGTTGCCCAACCACACCACGGGGTCGTAGCGCCGGTCTGCCACGCGCTCCTTCATGGGGATCAGCGCGTTGTCGGTGATGTGGATGTTCTCCGGGCACACTTCCGTGCAGCACTTGGTGATGTTGCAGTAGCCGAGCCCGTGTTCGGCCTGGGCGGCGTCCCTGCGGTCGGCCACGTCGAGCGGATGCATCTCCAGCTCCGCGATACGCATGAGGAAGCGTGGCCCGGCGAAGGCGGGCTTGTTCTCCTCGTGGTCGCGGATCACGTGGCAGACGTTCTGGCACAGGAAGCACTCGATGCACTTGCGGAACTCCTGCGAACGCTCCACGTCGACCTGTTGCATGCGGTACTCGCCCGGTTCCAGCTCCGGTGGCGGGGCGAAAGCCGGGATCTCCCGTGCCTTGGTGTAGTTGTAGGACACGTCCGTCACGAGGTCCCGCACCACCGGGAACGTCCGCATCGGGGTCACGGTGATGACATCCTCGGGGCGGAACACCGACAGGCGCGTCATGCACAGCAGCCTCGGTCTGCCGTTGACCTCGGCCGAGCAGGACCCGCACTTGCCCGCCTTGCAGTTCCACCGCACGGCCAGGTCGGGGGCCTGCGTGGCCTGCAGCCGGTGGATCAGGTCGAGCACCACCTCGCCCTCGTTGGCTTCGACGGTGTAGTCACGCAACTCCCCGGCTCCGTCGTCACCGCGCCAGACCCGCAACTTCGCCTCGTAACCCATGTCAGGCCGTCCTTTCCGGATGGTCGGCCAGTTCCTCGTCGGTGTAGTACTTCTCCAGCTCCGCCAGCTCGAACAGACCGAGCAGGTCGGCCCGCATCGGTTCCTGTTCCTTGCTGGTGACCTCGACGTGCGGGATCGGAGCCTCCTCGCCGGTGACCGAGCACACGAGCAGCGTGTTGCGCCACCGCGCGTCCATCTGCGGATAGTCGTCGCGGGTGTGGCCGCCCCTGCTCTCGGTGCGCCGCAGTGCCGCGCGCGCCACGCACTCGCTGACGAGCAGCATGTTCCGCAGGTCCAGGGCCAGGTGCCAGCCGGGGTTGTACTGGCGATGCCCTTCCACCGTGACGCCCCGCAGTCTGCCCCGGATCTCGTCGAGCTTCTCCAGGGCCTTCTCCATCTCGTCGGCCGTGCGGATGATGCCCACGAGATCGTTCATGCACTGTTGCAGCTCGGACTGCAGCGTGTAGGGGTTCTCCGGTTCCTGCCCGTCACGAGGCGGGTCGAACGGGGCCAGCGCGGTCCGCGCGGCCACCGCGACGTCCACTTCGGACGCCTGAGGGCGTTCGGTGAGTGACTCGACGTAGTCGGCCGCACCGAGCCCCGCCCGGCGGCCGAACACCAGGAGGTCAGACAGCGAGTTGCCGCCGAGCCGGTTGGAGCCGTGCATCCCGCCGGAGCACTCGCCCGCCGCGAACAACCCGGGCACGCTCGACGACGCCGTGTCCGGGTCGACCTCGATGCCGCCCATCACGTAGTGGCAGGTGGGACCGACCTCCATCGGCTCCGCCGTGATGTCCACGTCCGCGAGTTCGGTGAACTGGTGGTACATCGACGGCAGCCGCCGCTTGATCTCCTCGGCCGGCATGCGACTGGCGATGTCGAGGAAGACACCGCCGTGAGGGGAACCCCGCCCCTCCTTCACCTCGGTGTTGATCGCCCGGGCCACCTCGTCCCGCGGCAGCAGGTCAGGCGTCCGCCGGTTGTTGTCGGGGTCGGTGTACCAGCGGTCGGCCTCCTCCTCGGTCTCCGCGTACTGGCCCTTGAAGACGTCCGGGACGTAGTTGAACATGAACCGCTCGCCCTCGGAGTTGCGCAGCACACCGCCGTCGCCGCGCACCCCTTCCGTGACGAGGATGCCCTTCACGCTGGGCGGCCAGACCATCCCGGTGGGATGGAACTGGACGAACTCCATGTTGATCAGTGTCGCCCCGGCCCGCAGCGCCAGTGCGTGCCCGTCGCCGGTGTACTCCCAGGAGTTCGACGTGACCTTGAACGACTTGCCGATACCTCCGGTGGCGAGCACGACGGCCGGTGTTTCGAACAGCACGAAACGGCCCGACTCGCGCCAGTAGCCGAACGCACCGGCGATGGCACCGTCGGAGGTGAGCAGCTCCGTCACGGTGCACTCGCCGAACACCTTGAGCCTGGCCTCGTAGTCACCGTAGGTGGCGTGGTCCTGCTGCTGCAGCGACACGATCTTCTGCTGCATCGTGCGGATCAGTTCCAGCCCGGTCCGGTCACCGACGTGCGCCAGCCGGGGATAGGTGTGGCCGCCGAAGTTGCGTTGACTGATCCGCCCGTCTCCGGTGCGGTCGAACAGCGCGCCGTACGTCTCCAGCTCCCACACGCGGTCGGGAGCCTCCTTCGCGTGCAGCTCCGCCATGCGCCAGTTGTTGAGGAACTTCCCGCCGCGCATGGTGTCGCGGAAGTGCACCTGCCAGCCGTCGTTGGGGTTGGCGTTGCCCATCGACGCCGCGCACCCGCCCTCGGCCATGACGGTGTGCGCCTTGCCGAACAGCGACTTGCACACCACCGCGACGGAGAGTCCCCGCTGCCGCGCCTCGATCGCGGCCCGCAGGCCCGCACCACCGGCACCGATCACCACAACGTCGTAGCTGTGCCGTTCGACCTCGGTCATGGAAAGTTGGCCACCTTCGGTTGTCCGCCGTACCGCGCCGGGGCGCCCGCACGGCTGTCGTCGGAAGTTTTCAGTTGAGCAAGCGCAGGTCGGAGATCGTGTCCGTCGACACCAGCCACACGTAGAGGTCGGTGAGGACGAGCGTGCCCAGGGTGATCCAGGCGAACTGCATGTGCCGGACGTTGAGCCTGCTGACCTGCGTCCAGATCCAGTAGCGGACCGGGTTCTTCGAGAAGTGCTTCAGCCTGCCGCCCGTCACGTGCCGACAGGAGTGACACGACAGCGTGTAGCACCAGAGGAAGAACACGTTGACCAGCAGGATGATGTTGCCGAGTCCGATCCCGAAGCCCCGCTGGCCGCCGAACGCCACGACGGCGTCGTAAGTGTTGATCACCGTGATGACGAAGGCGACGTAGAAGAAGTACCGGTGCACGTTCTGGACGACGAGGGGCAGCCGCGTCTCACCCGTGTACCGGGCGTGCGGTTCGGTCACCGCGCAGGCGGGAGGCGCGAACCACACCGATCGGTAGTAGGCCTTGCGGTAGTAGTAGCAGGTGAGCCGGAACCCCAGCAGGAACGGCAACGACAGAAACGCCAGCGGGATGAAGCCGGGCAGCTCGCCGATCGGTGTGCCGAAGTGGCTCGACCCCGGCACGCAGGAATCACTCAGACACGGCGAGTAGAACGGCGTCAGGTAGTGGTGTTCCGCGTCCCAGTATCCCTCGCGCATGAACGAGCGAATGGTCGCGTAGACGACGAACGCGGTCAGACCGAGCGTGGTGAACAGCGGGGGAATCCACCACCGGTCGGCGCGCAGGGTTCGTCGGGTGAGCGCCGCGCGCGTCCGTACTGGCACGTCACCCGCTCCGTCTCCGGGATTCGTGGCCTCGCTCCTGTTCGAGTGGTCAGTGCTGGTCACGTTGATAACCACCCACGCCCTCGTCGTCGGCTCCCTTCCACAGCGCCGGGTCGTACGGGGTGTCGGGGATCTTCACGACGTCGGGCCGGGGACCGGACGCCTGCGCAGGCACGGGCGGCGCCTGCGCGAGTTCCTCGGCGTCGATGTCGAGCCGGTCGATGTCATTGGTGATCCGGCGCACGGCGGGCGATTCGCCGTACCGGGCTCTTAGCCCGCCCACACACTGCCTGAGCTGGCCGATGGCCCGGCGCAACTCCGTCATCTCGGCACTGGACATGATCACCCTCCGAATTCGTTGTCCGCGTCCGACACCGGTACGGCCGACTCTGCACCGGGACGCATCAATGTGACAAGTAGCACACCACTACCGTTTGACGTGACCAAGATCACTAAAGATCGCTATCTGGATCGATTTTGTTGCGGTGGGCCTGGGCTGTATCGTGCAAGCTGCCACACAGTCGCGACGCCATCGCCGCCGTCTCGTCTTCCCAGTTGCTCACACTGCGTAAGCAGTTCGTGCGCTCTTCACCCGCCGTGAATCGACCGGAGAACACGCCGTTGAGCCTTCATCCCGTCATCGCCGACGTCACTCACCGCATCGCCGAACGCAGCACCGAAACACGGCGGGCCTACCTCGCCCGCGTCGAGAACGCCGCCGCCGAAGGCCCCGCACGCGCGGCGCTGGGGTGCAGCAATCTCGCACACGGCTTCGCCGCCTGCTCGGGGCCCGACCTCCTCGCCGTCAGGGAAGCCCGCAAACCCGGTATCGCGATCGTGTCGGCTTACAACGACCTGCTGTCCGCACACCAGCCGTTCGACGAGTTCCCGGCGTGGATCAAGGCCGCCGCCAGGGAGGCGGGTGGCGTGGCCCAGTTCGCGGGCGGCGTGCCCGCGATGTGCGACGGCATCACGCAGGGCCGCGCCGGCATGGAACTGTCCCTGTTCAGCAGGGACGTCATCGCGATGGCCACCGGAATCGCGCTGTCCCACGAGATGTTCGACGGTGCGCTCCTGCTCGGCGTCTGCGACAAGATCGTGCCGGGGCTGCTCATCGGCGCCCTCGCCTTCGGACACCTGCCCGCGATGCTCGTCCCCGCGGGCCCCATGCCGTCGGGCCTGCCGAACAAGGAGAAGGCCCGCATCCGGCAGTTGTACGCCGAGGGCAAGGCCACCCGCGAGGACCTCCTCGACGCCGAGGCCGCCGCGTACCACTCACCCGGCACCTGCACCTTCTACGGCACCGCCAACTCCAACCAGCTCGTGGTCGAGGTGATGGGGCTGCACCTGCCTGGCACCACCTTCGTCCACCCCGGCACGCCACTGCGCAAGGCGCTCACCGAGCAGGCCGCCCGCCGCATCGTGGAGATCACGCAGGGCGGGGAGTACACCCCGATCGCGCGTGTCATCGACGAACGCAGCATCGTGAACGGGATCGTCGCCCTGCTGGCGACCGGCGGCTCGCAGAACCACACGCTGCACCTGCCCGCCATCGCCGCCGCGGCGGGTATCAAGCTGACGTGGGACGACTTCGCCGACCTGTCGGCGGCCGTGCCGTCACTCGCGAGCCTGTACCCCAACGGCAGTGCGGACATCAACCACTTCCACACCGCAGGAGGGGTACAGGTCCTCGTCGGCACCCTCCTCGACGCCGGTCTGCTGCACCCCGACGTCGAGACCGTGGCCGGGCCGGGCCTCCAGCGGTACCGCCAGGAGCCGATCCTCGACGACGGCAAGCTGCTCTGGCGCGAGGTGCCCACAGCCACGCTCGACGACACCGTGCTCCGCACCGCCGACAACCCGTTCGCGCCCGAGGGTGGCTTGCGCATGGTCTCGGGCAACCTCGGACGCGCCGTCATCAAGGTCTCGGCCGTGGCACCGGAGAACCGCGCCGTGCGGGCCCCCGCGCGCGTCTTCTCCTCGCAGGCCGACTTCACCCGGGCGTTCCGGGCGGGTGAGCTCAACCGCGATGTCGTCGTGGTGATACGCGACCACGGGCCCCGCGCCAAGGGCATGCCGGAACTGCACGCGTTGATTCCCGCGCTCGGCGTCCTCATGGACCGTGGTCACCGTGTCGCCCTCCTCACCGACGGCCGCATGTCCGGCGCCTCGGGGAAGGTCCCGGCCGCCATCCACGTGACCCCGGAATCCGCCGTCGGCGGACCTCTGTCCCTTGTGGAGGACGGCGACATCGTGCGGCTCGACGCCGAGGCCGGCGAACTCGACGTGCTCGTGGACGCGACCACGCTGGCGGAACGCCGACCGGCCGAGCCGCCGTCGCCGGACGAATGGCGCGGCAACGGGCGCGAGCTCTTCGCCGCCCTGCGCAGTACCGTGGGCCCCGCCGATCTCGGCGGTAGCGTCTTCGGCGATCCCGCCGCGTGGGCGACAGCCACGACCACCGACAACCTGGCCGACGTGAAAGAAGGACGCGCATGAACGCCGACGACCTCCTCACCCTCTCCCCCGTACTGCCCGTGGTGGTGTTGCACGAGGTGGAGCAGGCCGTCCCGGTGGCGCGCGCCCTGCACTCGGGCGGTGTGCGGGTGATGGAGGTGACCCTGCGTACCGACGCGGCGTTGGAGGCCATCCGCAGGGTCGCCGCCGAGGTTCCCGACGTGGTGGTCGGCGCGGGCACAGTGATCACGCCGGACCAGGCGCGGGCGGCGGCGGACGCGGGCGCGGCGTTCCTCGTGACTCCCGGAACCACCGACGCCCTGCTCGACGCCACTGTCGACACCGGTCTGCCGGTGCTGCCCGGCGCCTCGACCGTGTCCGAGGCCATGCGGCTGGCCGAGCGCGGCTTCGACCGGCTGAAGTTCTTCCCCGCCGAAGCCAGCGGTGGTGTGGGCGCGCTGTCGGCCATCGGAGGACCCCTGCCGCACCTGCGGTTCTGCCCGACCGGAGGCATCACGTCCGACAGTGCTCCGCGCTACCTGGCGCTGCCCAACGTGGCTTGTGTCGGAGGTTCCTGGCTGACGCCGAAGGACGCGCTCGCGGCGCAGGACTACGCACGCGTTGAGACACTGGCCAAGGAGGCCACCGCGCTGGGAACGGAGGCCGCGACGGCGACGACATAGCGGGCACGGCGGGCCCCACCCGTCGTGGAAGGAGGTCTGCCGGGAGCATGTCGTGGGACTGGTTCACCGCCGACGAGTACTGGATTTCGCGGCTGGTCTTCCAGAAGTTGCTGGCCACGACGTACCTGGTCGCGTTCCTCTGCGCCCTCAACCAGTTCCGTGCGTTGCTCGGCGAGCGGGGACTGCTGCCTGTGCCGGACTTCCTGGCCAGGGTGAGCTTCCGCCGCTCGCCGAGCCTGTTCCACGCGCACTACTCCGACCGGTTCTTCGCCGCGGTGGCGGTGACCGGCGTCGTCGTGTCGGCCGCCTTGCTCGGGGGTGCGGCGGATCTGCTGCCCGTGTGGGCGTGCCTGCTGCTGTGGGCGGTGCCGTGGGTGCTTTATCTGTCGATCGTCAACGTCGGACAGACCTGGTACTCGTTCGGCTGGGAGTCGTTGCTGCTGGAGACAGGCTTTCTGGCGATCTTCCTCGGACCCGCGCACACGGGCGTGCCGACGCTGGTGCTGTGGCTGCTGCTCTGGTTGCTGTTCCGGCTGGAGTTCGGCGCCGGACTGATCAAGATGCGGGGCGACCGCTGCTGGCGGGACCTGACCTGCCTGTACTACCACCACGAGACCCAGCCGATGCCCGGCCCGCTGAGCTGGTACTTCCACCACCTGCCGCAGTGGATGCACCGGGTGGAGGCGGCGGCCAACCACGGGGCCCAGCTCGTGGTCCCGTTCGTGCTCTTCGCGCCCCAGCCCGCGGCGAGTGTCGCGGCGGGCATCGTGATCGTCACTCAGGGCTGGCTGATGGTCAGCGGCAACTTCTCCTGGCTGAACGCCCTCACCATCACGCTCGCCGTGCCCGCTGTCGACGGCGCGATGCTGGGTGTGCCCCCGCCGGACGAGCTCGCCACGCCACCGGTCTGGTACGGAGCCGTGGTGATCGCCGTGACGGCCGGTATCGCGGTGCTGAGCTACTGGCCCGTGAAGAACCTGCTCGGACGGGGCCAGGTGATGAACTACAGCTTCAACCAGTTCCACCTCGTCAACACCTACGGCGCCTTCGGCAGTGTCACCCGCGACCGGTACGAGGTGATCATCGAAGGCACCGACGAGGACACCGTCGACTCGGCAACGGTGTGGCGCGAGTACGAGTTCAAGGGCAAGCCGGGCGACCCGCACCGGCGTCCTCCGCAGGTCGCGCCGTACCACCTGCGACTGGACTGGCAGCTGTGGTTCCTGTCGCTGTCGTCTCGGTACGGGGGCCGCTGGCTGCCCGTGCTCGTCACGAAACTGCTCGACGGTGACACGCAGATCCGTCGGCTGCTACGTCGCGATCCGTTCGACGGCCACGCACCGACGCATCTGCGGGCGCGACTGTTCCACTACCGGTTCACGACACCGACCGAGCGTGCCGAGACCGGGGCGTGGTGGGTCAGGGAACCCGTCGGCACGGTGGTACGCACCTGCCGGCTCAGCGCCGACGGCACCCCGGTGCCCGTGTGACGCCAGCCCGGCGTGCCCGGGAAGGGTGAGCCGCACACGTCAGGCGTACGGGAACTGAGGACACGCGTACGCAGGCTGCGGACACGGTGTCAGGGGACGCCGTCGTCGAGGAGGGTCGTTTCCGCTCCCGCTTCTCGGAGTTCCTCGCGGACGACCCGGTACGCCAGCCCCTGCGAGTAACCCTTGCGGGCCAACATGCCGAGCAGGCGGCGCGTAGCCTTCTGCTCGTCGACGTCGACCATGGTCCGCAGCTTCTTGCGCACCAGTTCCCTGGCGCGCTGCTCCTCGGCAGCGGCGTCGATCTCCCCGGCGGCCTCGGCCGCGACCTCCGGGTCGACTCCCTTGTGCTTCAGCTCGGCGATCAGGGCCTTACGAGCGAGGCCTCGATGGGTGTGCCGCGACCGCACCCACGTCTCGGCGAACGCGGCATCGTCCACCAGCCCCGCGTCGTCGAGTTTGCCGAGTAACCGCTCCCCGACGTCGTCGGCGAAGCCCTTCCGTCGCAACGCCTGGCGCAACTCGTCCTTGGTACGAGGGCGGGCGGCCAGGAGGTCGAAGCAGACCTCCTTGGCTTTGCGCCACGCCTCGTCGGGCGACAGCTCGCGCATCGACGCGGCAGCCCGTCAGAAGTCGACCGGAGCGGGAGCGCCGTCCTCGCCCTCCTGGGCTCCGATGCCGAGCTTCTCCTTGATCTTCTTCTCGATCTCGTTGGCGACGTCCGGGTTCTCGCGCAGGAACCGCCGCGCGTTCTCCTTGCCCTGACCGAGCTGGTCGCCCTCGTACGTGTACCAGGCGCCCGACTTGCGCACGATGCCCTGGTCGACACCCATGTCGATCAGCGAGCCCTCGCGGGACACTCCGACGCCGTAGAGGATGTCGAACTCGGCCTGCTTGAACGGCGGCGCGACCTTGTTCTTCACGACCTTGACCCTGGTGCGGTTGCCGACCGGCTCACCGCCGTCCTTCAACGTCTCGATACGGCGCACGTCGAGCCGCACCGAGGCGTAGAACTTCAGCGCCTTACCACCGGTGGTGGTCTCCGGGCTGCCGAACATCACTCCGACCTTCTCGCGGAGCTGGTTGATGAAGATCGCTGTGGTGCCCGAGTTGTGCAGGGCACCGGTGATCTTCCGCAGTGCCTGGCTCATCAGCCGCGCCTGGAGACCCACGTGGGAGTCGCCCATCTCGCCCTCGATCTCGGCCCTCGGCACGAGAGCGGCCACCGAGTCGATGACCAGGATGTCGAGCGCGCCGGAACGGATCAGCATGTCGGCGATCTCCAGCGCCTGCTCACCTGTGTCCGGCTGGGACACCAGCAGGGCGTCGGTGTCGACCCCCAGCGCCTTGGCGTACTCGGGGTCGAGCGCGTGTTCGGCGTCGATGAAGGCCGCGATGCCCCCGGCCTTCTGCGCGTTGGCCACGGCGTGGAGCGCGACCGTCGTCTTACCCGACGACTCCGGGCCGTAGATCTCCACGACGCGGCCGCGCGGCAGACCGCCGATACCCAGGGCGATGTCCAGCGCGATGGCTCCCGTCGGGATGACCTCGACCGGTGGCCTGCTGTCCTCACCGAGACGCATCACCGATCCCTTGCCGAACTGCTTGTCGATCTGGGCAAGGGCCAGGTCGAGCGCTTTGCCCTTGTCCGGTGCTGCTGGCATGGAATCCACCTCATTGGCTGTTCATCGGGGCCCGCAGATGTGCTGTCGGGAGTCCGTGGATGTCTGTTGTCCGGGTCCGACGTTACGGGCGGGGTCTGACAGTTCGCGGCCGCGCCGGGCAGTTGTCCACAGCCGAACCCGGTTGTGGACAACACGATAGCCGAACACGTGTTCGACGTCGAAACGACACGGCATTCCGCTACCGTCCTTCAGCGCCCTTCAGCTCCTTCAGCGCCGCTCGGCGGGGACGTCGAACTCCGCGCACACCTCGCGCCAGATCTCCCTGGCCGGCACACCGTCGTCGAGAGCCTGGTCGACGGTCCGCCCTCCCAGACCGCTGAGAACGTGGTCGGAGGACAACGTCGTGGCGCGCGTCGGACCGAACTCCTCAGCCATGAGCCGTCGGAACACCGTGATTCGCATCGGCTCCAGCGTAGTCATCCCCGCAGCACGCCTCGAAGAACCGTAGGGTTGCCGTCATGGCGTCGTTCCAGGGTTTTTCCGACCTCCAGTCCACCGCGCTCACGCTGGCGTCGATCGCCGTGGTCGGCAGCGCGCTGATCGTGTTGATCATCAGCGTGCGCCGCAACCGGAGGAAGTGAGCCGGTTCACTCGCCCGGTTGCACCGTGTTCTCGAAGTAGCTCGCCATGTCGTTCGGCGGGGTGGCCTCCCCCTCGCCCGTGACGTTGACCTGGTAGACGAACCCGGCGAGCGGGCGGTCGTCCACGGTGAACACCACCACCGACGAGTTGCGTCCGGCGGAGGCCGAGTAGCGGCCGGAGAGCCCGTTGCCCTTCCACGCCGCCTGGACCTGGTCTCCACCGCCCGTGCGGGTCAGCAGCCCGTCGGTGTACTGCTCGATGGCCTCGGGAGAAGCCGAGTGGAGGTAGGTGATCTGCGCGCCGGGCAGTCCGGGGGCCGAGCAGGTCACCGTGACACCGAGTTCCTCCTCGTTCGCCGCCGCCGCGGGTCCCGTGCCGGTGCCCGGCGAGCAGTTGTTGCCCTGCGGCACGGTGCCCGCGAGCTGCCGCAGGCACCCGGTGAAGCCCTGCTCGTCGGGGGTACCGGGTTGCCGGCATTCCTGAGCGGTGTAGGTCTCGGCCGAGGACGACGGCCAGAACAGCCACGCCGCCCCACCGCCGAGCACGGCCAGAGCGCCGACGGCCGCGGCCACGATCCAGCCGGTGCGCTTGCTCCTGCCTCCGCCGTTCGGCACCGACGGGAAGTTGGCGAGCTGGGGCCCGGCGGGGGTGAGAGGCGCTCCCGGCGCCGGCTGCGCTCCGCTCGCCGGGTAGGCCTGGGTGGTGGCGTGGTGGTACTGCGGTGGTGTCGGCTGGGGCGGCACCATTCCGGCGGGGGGCGAGTACGGGCCCGTCAGGGCCGGTGCCCCGGCCGCGGGGGTGCCTGTGGCGGGGGCCGACTGCGCACCGACCACGTCGCCGTCGACCTGCTGTGTGCGCATGGTGAGACCGTCGGGGCCCACGTGGTGCGCGCCGAACGCCACGGCCGTCTCGGGTTGGTCGAGGCTGGAGGGCACCACGCCGAGCTTCTCGGCCAGCAGGCTGCCCACGAGCGGTAGCCTGCTCGAACCGCCGACGAGATAGATCCCGGCGAGCTGGTCGGGACTCAGTCCCGCCGAACGGACCGTGCGCGCGAGCAGTTCGACGCTGCGCAGCATCGCGGGCCGCACGAGCGCCTCCAGTTCCGCCCTCGTCACCAGCACGTCCGAGAACGGCTCCGGCATGGGAACCTCGGTCTGGGGGAGCCGCGAGAGAGCCTCCTTGGCGGCCTTCACGTCCTCCTGCAGCGCCCTGCGGGCACGGCGGTCGGCGGTCGACTCGGGGCGCAGGAGACGCTGCCAGCGCTGCGGGTCGCTGTGTGAGACCTCGCGGCCGACGTGCACGAGCAGGGCCTGGTCGACGTCCAGCCCACCGAGGTCGGGAAGTCCGTCCTCGGCCAGCACCGTGAAGCCGTTCTGGGTGGCTCCGAGCACCGCGACGTCGAACGTGCCCGCGCCCAGGTCGTAAACGGCGAGCGTCTGCCCCGGAGCGAGTCCCTTCCCGGGGAACGACGCGAAGTGCGCCGCGGCGGCGACGGGCTCGGGAACGAGGGTGATCGCGTTGCCCATGCCGGCCAGCCGGGCCGCGGACAGCAGCACGTTGCGCCGCACGGGACCCCACTGGGCGGGGTGGGTCAGGCGGACCTCCTCGGGCGGTTCCCCGCCGAGCTGTCGCACGGTCTCGTCCAGCACTCGGCGCAGCACGGCGGCGAGCGCCTCGTTGACGGGCACCACGTCGGTACCGAGGAGGAGGGTCTGCTCGTCCACCCTGCGTTTGGGGTTCGGCTCGAAACGGGTGGGATCGAGCCGGGCGCGGCGCTCGGCGTCCCTGCCGACCACGAGGCCGCCCTGTTCCTCGGCGAACACGGCCGAGGGCATCGTGGCCGAGCCGTCGACGTCGATCACCCTGGGCGGCCTTCCGTGCGCGGAGAGTACGGCCACGGTGTTCGACGTACCGAGATCGACGGACAGAATCCCCACCAGTTCTCCCTTGTCGAGTTCCCGAGAAACCGCGGTGATGCTTTCACGTCGGACGGCGGCGTGGGGACGCACCCGCCGGGTTCGGCCACCCGACCGCGGAACGCCGGGCCGGACTGTCGGTGCGGCACGCATGATGGAGACGTGCCCGACGACGTCCGTCCTGCCGTACTGGAGCTGTTCTCACCTGCCACCAGGGAGTGGTTCGCGGGTGCGTTCGCCGCGCCCACAGCCGCCCAGGAGGGAGCGTGGCGGGCGGCCAGAGCGGGCGAGCACGCGCTGGTGATCGCCCCCACCGGCTCCGGCAAGACGCTGGCCGCGTTCCTGTGGGCGCTCGACCGGCTGGCCACGGCCGATCCACCCGAGCGGAAGCGGCGCTGCCGGGTGCTGTACGTCTCCCCGCTCAAGGCGCTCGCCGTGGACGTCCAGCGCAACCTCCGCGCGCCGTTGGCCGGTATCTCGCAGGCCTCGCGCAGGCTGGGACTGGAGCCTCCGGACATCACCGTGGGCACGCGCACTGGCGACACCACACCCGCCGAACGCCGCGCGTTCGCGCGCACCCCGCCCGACATCCTGGTGACCACACCGGAGTCGCTGTTCCTGCTGCTGACGTCAGCGGCGCGCGAGTCACTGCGCGGCGTCGAGACCGTGATCATCGACGAGGTGCACGCCGTCGCGGGCAGCAAGCGCGGCGCACACCTGGCACTGTCGCTGGAACGCCTCGACGACCTGCTCGACCGCCCCGCGCAGCGCATCGGGCTCTCGGCGACGGTACGACCCGTGGACGAGGTGGGCGCGTTCCTCACCGGTGGCAGGCCCGTCCGCGTCGTACAACCCACCCTGAGCAAGACGATCGAGGTCCGGGTCGAGGTGCCCGTCGAGGACATGGGCGAGCTCGACGCCCGGCCCACGCCTGCGGAACCGGCTCCGCTACCCACGGAGGCGGACCCCGACGGCGATCCGAACACACCCGAGCGAGCTCGGCGGCCGTCGATCTGGCCTGCCGTGGAGGAGCGGGTGCTCGACCTCGTCCGCGCGCACCGCTCCACCATCGTGTTCGCCAACTCCCGCCGCCTCGCCGAGCGGCTCACCGCCCGGCTCAACGAGCTGGCCGCCGAACGGGCGGAGCAGGCCACCGACCTCACGGGTTCGGCCGAGTCCGCCTTCCCCGCCGAGGCCGTCGGCCAGTCGGGAGTCACCCGGCCGCTCACGGAGGCGGCGCCGGTGGTGGCGAGGGCACACCACGGCTCGATGTCGCGGGAGCAGCGGACGAGCGTCGAGGAGGAGCTGAAGTCGGGACGGCTGCCGTGCGTGGTGGCGACCTCCTCCCTGGAGCTGGGCATCGACATGGGCGCGGTGGACCTCGTGATCCAGGTGGAGGCACCGCCCACGGTGGCGTCGGGGCTGCAACGCGTCGGGCGCGCGGGCCACCACGTCGGCGCCGTGTCCACGGGCGTGATGTTCCCCAAGTTCCGGGGTGATCTCGTCTCGTGCGCCGTGGTGGCCGAACGCATGGCCGAGGGCGCCATCGAGGCCGTGCGGTATCCCCGGAACCCGCTGGACGTGCTGGCCCAGCACGTCGTGGCCATGGTGGCCGTGGAGCCGCGCACGGTGGACGAAGTGGCGGCGACCGTGCGCAGGGCGGCGCCGTTCACGGCTCTGCCCGACGACGCGCTGCACGCCGTGCTCGACATGCTTTCGGGCCGGTACCCGAGCGAGGAGTTCGGTGAGTTGCGCGCGCGGATCACCTGGGACCGGGTCACGGGCGTGTTGCAGGGCAGACCGGGCGCGCAACGGCTGGCCGTCACCTCGGGCGGCACGATCCCCGATCGCGGGTTGTTCACGGTGACGACGCCGGGCGACGGCGAACGGCCGGGATCCCGCGTGGGCGAGCTCGACGAGGAGATGGTGTACGAGTCCCGAGTGGGTGACACGGTCCTGCTGGGCACGTCGTCGTGGCGGATCACCGACATCACCCGGGACCGCGTCATCGTGGTTCCGGCACCGGGCGAACCCGCGCGGATGCCCTTCTGGCGCGGTGACGCCCAGGGCAGACCGCTCGAGTTGGGCCGCGCGCTGGGGCGGTTCCTCCGCTTTCTGTCCACTTCGGATCACGACAAGGCGTTGCGTCGCGCCGAGGAGGCCGGGCTCGACGAATGGGCCGCCGAGAACCTGCTGGCCTACGTCGACGAGCAACGGGAGGCGACGCGGCACGTACCGAACGACCGGACCGTGCTGCTGGAGCGGTTCCGCGACGAACTGGGCGACTGGCGGGTGGTCGTGCACTCCCCGTTCGGCGCACAGGTGAACGCCCCGTGGGCGCTCGCCGTGGCAGCCCGGCTGCGCGAGAACCGCGGCGTGGACGCTCAGGTGGCCCACTCCGACGACGGGATCGTGCTGCGGCTGCCGGACGCGCTCGACGACGAGGGTCGCGAGGTGGTGATCGGCGCGGAGGACGTGCTGCTCGACCCCGACGAGGTGGAGTCGCTGATCACCACGGAGGTGAGCGGGTCGGCGTTGTTCGCGGCGCGGTTCCGCGAGTGCGCGGCCCGGTCCCTCCTGCTGCCCCGCCGGGATCCCCGTCGGCGCACTCCCCTGTGGCAGCAGCGGCAGCGGGCGTCACAACTGCTCGGCGTCGCGGCGAAGTACGAACGCTTCCCTGTGGTGCTGGAGGCCATGCGGGAGTGTCTCCAGGACGTCTACGACGTGGGTGGGCTGCGCGAACTGATGGCCGACATCGCGGCGCGCTCCGTGCGCGTTGTCGAAGTGGAGACACCGTCGCCCTCGCCGTTCGCCCGCAGCCTGCTCTTCGGCTACGTCGGCATGTTCCTCTACGAGACCGACGCGCCGCTGGCCGAACGGCGTGCCGCCGCGCTGTCGCTCGACTCCGCCCTGCTGGCCGAGTTGCTCGGCACCGAGGCGATCCGCGAACTGCTCGACGCCGAGGTCGTCGCCGAAGTGGAACGGTCGCTGCAACGGCTCGACCCCGAACGACACGCCCGAGGTCCCGAGGACACCGCCGACCTGCTGCGTTTTCTGGGAGACCTCACTCGGGACGAGGCGACGGCCCGCGGTGTGCTACCGGAGTGGCTCGACCAGCTCGTGGCCGAACGGCGCGCGATCGTGGTGCGCATCGCGGGAGAGGAACGCCACCTGGCCGTCGAGGACGCGGGCCGGGTGCGTGACGCGCTCGGCGTGGCTCTCCCGGTGGGCGTTCCCGAGGTGTTCACCGAGCCCGTCGCCGACCCGTTGGGCGACCTGATGAGGCGCTACGCCCGGGCCCGGGGACCGTTCCCCGCTCACGAGGCCGCTGCCCGCTTCGGGCTCGGTCTCGCGGTGGTCACCGGCGTGCTCGACCGGTTGACCGCCGAAGGTGCTCTCGTGCGCGGTGAGCTGCGCCCACAGGGTCCGGAGACGGGCACCGAGTACTGCGACGCCGCCGTGCTACGCCGCCTGCGCCGCGCCTCACTGGCACGGCTGCGTGCCGAGGTGGAACCCGTCGAGCGTTCGGCGCTGGGACGCTTCCTGCCGAGCTGGCACGGTGTCGGTACCCACCGCCACGGCCGGTGGGCTCCCACCGCCGACGACGTGCTCTCGGTGGTCGAACAGCTCGCGGGCGCCCCGCTGCCCGCGAGCGCGGTGGAATCGTTGATCCTGCCCAGCAGGCTGCCCGGCTACCACCCTTCGCTGCTCGACGAGCTCATGGTGGCGGGCGAGGTGACGTGGTGCGGTTGCGGGTCGCTCCCCGGTGGTGACGGCTGGATCGCACTGGCACCCGCGGACGTGGCCGAGGCGCTGCTCCCGGACGTGGAGGACACCTCGACCCACGGTCCCCTGCACTCGGCGGTGGTGTCGGCGCTGGAGGGCGGCGGGCTGTTCTTCCGCCAGCTCGTCGACCGGGTGAGTGTCGCGCTGGACGAGCCGTGCACCGACTCCGACGTGATCGCCGCGTTGTGGGACCTCGTGTGGGCGGGACTCGTGTCGGGTGACACGCTGGCGCCGCTGCGGGCGCAGGTGGCGGGCAGGGGCGCGGCGCACAAGCCGCGCCGGTCGGCTCCACGGAGCCGTTACGCACGGCTGCGTGCGACGCGGCCTGCGATGCCGACGCGTACCGGGCCGCCCGCGGTGGCCGGGCGGTGGGGATTGACTCCGCCTCGGGAGCCGGATCCCACGCGGCGTGCCCACGCGCGGACCGAGTCTTTCCTGGAACGGCACGGCGTACTCACTCGTGGGGCGCTGGACACCGAGCGGGTGAGCGGCGGCTTCTCCGGCATCTACCGCGTGTTGCGTGGGATGGAGGACTCGGGTCAGGTCGTGCGTGGCTACGTCGTGGAGGGACTCGGAGCGGCGCAGTTCGCCGCCCGCGGTGCGGTCGACCGGTTGCGCGCGGTGTCGGAGGCCGGTGGCTGGCGCGCCGAACAGCGGGCCGTCGTGCTGGCCGCCGCGGACCCGGCCCAGCCGTACGGTGCCGCGCTCCCGTGGCCCGCTGTCGTGGGAGACACGAAACACCGTCCCGCCCGCAAGGCCGGCGCTCTGACCGTGCTCGTCGACGGTGTCCCGGCACTGTACGTCGAGCGGGGAGGCCGTTCGCTACTGTCGTTCACCGACGACGCGGTCACCTTGCGTGCCGCCGCCGGAGCATTGTCGAACGCGGTGCGCGACGGGTGGCTCGGGCAGTTGCAGGTGCAGCGGGCCGACGGTGAGCAGGTGTTGACCTCGGAAATGGCGACCGTGCTCCGCGAGGCGGGCTTCCGGGCGACGCCGAAGGGGCTGCGGCTGCGGGCGTAGCGGAACGTGATCGCGGGCGTCGGCCACGTCGCTAGGCTCGTCTGCGCGATTCTCCAGAAAGGACCAGCTTCATGACCATGCGCGAGCTTCGTTACTTCGGCGATCCGGTGTTGAAGTCGCCCTCGGACCCGGTGACGACGTTCGACGACACGACGCGGGCGTTGGTGGACGACCTGCTCGACACGGTGCGGGCTCCGGGCCGCGCCGGGCTCGCTGCGCCCCAGATCGGCGTGGGCCTGCGCGCGTTCAGCTACAACGTGGACGGCGCCGTGGGGTACGTGCTGAACCCGGAGATCGTGGAGCTCTCCGAGGAGAGGCACGAGGTCATGGAGGGCTGCCTGTCGCTGCCCGAACTGGGCTTTCCGACGGTGCGCGCCGTGCGTGCGACGGTCAAGGGTGTGGACCTGCGCAACGAGCCGGTGACCGTGTCCGGCGAGGGGCTCATGGCCCAGTGTCTGCAACACGAGGTCGACCACCTCGACGGGTTGCTGTACATCGACCGGCTCGACCCGGAGCATCGGAAGCAGGCGCTGCGCCAAGCACGCGGCAAGGACTGGTTCTGGTCTCGATAGGACAGTCACCGTAACGACACGCGCAACCATCACGGTCGTTATCGATCTGTGTCCATTCCCACTCTCTCGTGACATCAACGTTGCCGTTTCTTAATCTGACCGGCGCTGCGATCACGGGAGTGAGGGAACGATGAAAGGTCGACGAAAGGCCCCGCGCGGCCGGCACCGCGCACCGACAACCTCGCCATCCTGGTTACGCCCCTTGGCACTGGGTACCGTCGCCGCCGGCATGCTCGCCCTGACGGTCTACGCCACCAGTGGGTTGATGCGGAACGGCGACACCACTCCCGCGGCCATGGCCATGACCTCGGATCCTTTCTTCACCACGACCGCCGGGACTCCGACGAGCACGACCTCCACCACAACCGCTCCCACCACGGAGAGCACGACGACGACGTCGACGACAACGACGACGTCGGAACCACCCGAGACGACGGAGCCGGAAACGACCGAACCGCCCGAGACGACCGAGGAGGAACCCTCACCCGAGCCCGTCACACCGGAACCCCAGTCGTGCTCGACCGACCTGGAAGGCACCGAACCGCACGTGGCACAGGTCGGCCACCACGTTCTCACCCAGTTCGCCGTGGATTCGGTGGGCGGGCGTGCCAGTCGGGCCAACGCCAGTGATCACCCGGCGGGTCTCGCCCTCGACTTCATGGTCGACCCGGAGGTGGGCGACGCGCTCGCGGAGTACGTCGTCGCCCACCAGGCCGAGTTCGGCGTCACCTACGTCATTTGGGAACAGCGCATCAACAGTGGCTCCGGCTGGTCGCTCATGGAGGACCGAGGCAGCCCCACAGCGAACCACATGGACCATGTGCACGTCTCGTTCACCGCTGTTGCGGACGTGTCGGTCACGTGCTGAAGGCGCCCCACCGCCGGGTGATCACCGCGTGGCCAGCCGCAACAGCGCCCACAACTGCCCGGCGGCGTCCTCGTCACCCGTGACGGTGACCGCTCCGGGTCCCTGCCGTCCCCACAACCAGAGGAAGACCCGATCGGGCTCGCCGGACACCACGGCGTCCACCTCCTCGGCGTCGTACGCGGGGCTTCGCCACGCGACGGTGGCCTCGGGCGTCATACGCGCGGTCCAACGGCAGCCTGCCACCGTGACCGCCACTGTGGCAGGCCTGGTGGCGGTGACACCGAGCATCGGCAGCCGGTGACCGAACCACAGCAGCAGAGCCTCGTCGATACCGTCCAGGGCGACGTCGTGGGAGATCTCGGCGCTCTCCACCCCCGCGGCCTGTTCGGCGTCGACCCGGTGCACCGTCGTCTCGTGGGCCATGCGGCGACACCAGAACCCGGTCGTCGGGTCGCCACCCCACCACGTGGCCGCAGGCTCGGACGGCTCACGCGCGGCGATCACGTCACGCAACCCTTCGGTCCCCTCCCGCAGGTAACTCTGCACGGTCTGACCCGGGGACGGATCACGTTGCCATCGTCGCGGCGCTTCGCCCCGGAGCAACCAGTGGGAGGCTGCCCGGTGGACACTTCCCACATGTCGCACGATCTCACCCAGTGTCCACCCCGGACACGTCGGCACGGCCGTGCCGGGGGCGGCCGCACGGGAGGTCTCCACCAGTAGTTCGGCTTCGTAACCGATGACGTCGAGCAGCCGACCGTGATCGACCACGATTCCGGTCATTCCCCACCTCGCCGCGACCGGGGCCGGGTACACGCGCCGCACCGGGAGGTCCGCGGTTCGGGCTCGTCATCGCTTCCGTGCACCACACGCCGGGCCAGCGACAGGAACTCCCCCGCGCGGTCTCGCAACTCGTCGGCGGCCTCGGCTCCCACGTGTCGGCTGATGCCCGCCTGCGCCGCCGCGTAAGCGGCCGAGCGAGCCGCGAAGTACTCGGCCCACTGCGCCACCTCGGGCGCGGCCGAGGTCAGCAAAGTCCAGGTGCTCTGAGGCCTCGCCGCACGGCGATGGGGGCGCCCCTTCGCCACCAGGATCGCGGCGCCCGCCCGCAGCGCGGACAGGTAAGAGGCGACGAACCTGCCCGCGGCCGTCGTTTCCCGGTCGACTTCGGCAAGGCCGTGCTCGGCCTGCCCGAGCAGGGCCACGGCCTCGGGTGAGGCGGGCCGCCGCGGCTCGAACACGGAAGACCGCTCCGTGCGCGGGGGCGGTATCGCATGGCCGCCGGCCGTGTCCGGCACCGGACCCGAGACGTGTGCCGACGACGCACTGCCGGCGACACGTCCGGACCGAACGGGCGCCGACCAGGCCCCGCTGCGCCGCGGCACGAATCCCACCGTCATGGCTCCACCTTCCCTTCGGGCGCCAGGTTGGCCGGGTCCGACGCGGGGTGCTTCCCCTCACCACCGCGCCGGGCCCTCGTCGAACCGCACCCGTCGACGAACCAACCGCTGTTCGAACATCTGTTCGAACAATCTCAAGGCTAACCCGGACTTCGTCTCCGTTCAAGTCCGAAACCCGACCAGCTGCGTCGCACGCCGGAACGAGCCGTGATCTCATAGCCCTATGAGCCGGACACCCGACCGATCCACCGACCCCGCCCGCGATCACCCGGCCGTCGCCAAGGTCGCCGTCGCGCTCGCCGAAGCGGGCCAGACCGACAGCGCCGAGCGCATCCGGTTCCTCCCCCGTGCCGCTCGCACGGCAGCGCAGGCCGCCGGAGCACTGGGAGTGCCCGTGGGCGCCATCGCCAACAGCCTGGTGTTCCGCATGACGACCGCCGACGGCACGTCGGCGCCCCTGCTCGTGCTCACCTCGGGCGCCCACCGGGCGGACACCGGCAGGCTCGCCACGCTCACCGGGGCACGGAGCGTCGAACGGGCCGATCCCGACTTCGTCAGGGCGCACACGGGGCACGTGATCGGCGGGGTGGCGCCGGTCGGCCATCCCGGTCGCATCACCACACTGGTGGACGAGGCACTGCGCGAGTACGGCACCGTGTGGGCGGCGGCGGGACACCCGCACACCGTCTTCCCCACCACGTTCGCCGGCCTCGTCGCAGCCACCGGAGGCCGCCCCGCCACGGTCGCCTCCCAGACCGTCCGCGTCTCCCACGCGGGCCCACCCGACTCGACCGACCCCCACACCGGAAGGGCAGCACCACGATGACCACGACCTCGCCCGGCCACAAGCGCATCGTCCGGCTCACCGGCGAGGAGTTCCGCGCGCTGCTTCCCGAAGCGCTGTCGATCTACGTGGCGGCCATGAACTACCCGCCGAACACCGCGCAGCAACGGGCGCCCATGTGGCTCACCCACGCCCTGCGCGCGGGCTGGCGCGGCGTCGCGGCTTTCGACGCCGACGACGCTTTGGTGGGCGTGGCCTACGGCTACCAGGGCAGTCCCGGTCAATGGTGGTACGAGCAGGTACGCCGCGGAGTGGTGGCCCGGGAGGGCGAGGACACCGCGCAGACCTGGTTGTCCGACTACTTCGAACTCACGGAGATCCACGTGCGGCCCGACCACCACGGTCGCGGCATCGGTGAGACGCTGCTGCGCACGCTGCTGGACGGGGTCGAGCAGCGGCACGTGCTGCTGTCGACCCCGGAGGGGCCCACCCGCGCGTGGCGGCTGTACCGCAGGCTCGGCTTCGTCGACGTGCTGCGCGACTACCGGTTCACGGGCGACCCTCGGGCGTTCGCCGTGTTGGGACGGACGCTGCCCCTCGACTGAGATGGCGGCTCAGGCCAGCGCGTACAGGTCGTACGCCACGGCGTCGACCAGCCGCGCCGCACTCGCCACGAACAGTGTGCGGGTCAGCCACGCGTACCGCTCGTCGCCCGATTCGAGCCGGACCCCGAGGCGGAAGTAGTACTCGCGGGGGTCCACCGCCTCCCCCGCGGCCACGCGCCGGAGCACGTCGGCCGTGCCGTGGCGTACCCCCGAGGTGGCGAGGTACACCAGCGCGCCGTCGTCGGTCCGCGCGGTGTAGCGCGTGTCGATGGTGGTACTGCCGTCGTCGTGCACGAGCTGCCAGTCGGCTCCACCTGGCAGGATCTCCCCTCGCAGCCGGTCGCCGTCGATCCGCCCTCCGGTGATCGGCACGACGCGCCGCACTCCCCTCGCCGTGGGGCCCACCTGCAGGGCGTCGTCGAGTTCCACGTGGACTCGCGCGATCCGTTCGAGTTCCAGCTCCGGTAGCTCCACGGACACCTCCGGCGACGGGTTTCCGACGGGGCGAAGGCTAACGACCGGCCGCAGGGAAGATCAACAATCAGCGGGCGGGCCGCACATAACCGCCGGCCACGGCCCCGACCAGCAACGCCGCGCCGCACCACCCGGTGAGCCCCAGGTCGTCACCGAGGAGCACCGCTGCCAGCACGGCCGCCGTGAGCGGCTCCAGCAGCGCGGACAACGCCGCGACGACCGGACGTGATCCCGCGAGACCACGGAAGTACGCGCCGTAGGCCAGGGCCGTGGGCACCGCGCCCAGGTAGACCGCCACGGCGAGCACGTCGGCCCCCACCGGCCACAGCGCGTCGCCCAGCGGCACGGGCGACAGTGCGAGGAGCGGCAACAGCAGGACCGCCCCCACCAGGCAGCCGAACGCCGTGGTGCGCAGCGGATCCAGCCCCTCGACGGTGTCGCGGGTGACGAGTGTCAGGGCCGCGAAGCCCGCTCCGGAGGTGAGTGCGCACGCGAGTCCGAGGACGAGGCTCCCTCCCCCGGAGGCATCACCGGGCGACCAGGTGAGCAGGACGAGTCCCAGCACGGCACACATGACGGACGTCGTGGTCACCAGGTCGGGCAGTCGGCGTTCCAGCACGCTGCCCGCGAGGGCCACGAACACCGGGACACTGCCGATCGTGGTCATCGTGGCGACACTCACCGAGGTCAGCGTCACCGCGGCGAAGTAACACGCCTGGTAGAGGGCCAGCAAGGCGCCGGCCGCGAGCAGGCGTCGCAACGCCGCTCCCGTGCGGGGCAGGGCCCGCAGCCTGCCCGCGCAGCCCAGCAGGAGCAGGGCGAAGACACCACCGAGCGACAACCGGCACACGGCGACGGCGACAGAGGACAGTCCGGCCCGCTCCGACAGGACGGCCCCGGCGAGGCCGCCGGTACCCCACAGAACCCCGGCGGTGATCAAACTGGCGGAGGCCGCGCGCGACGGCGCGGCACTGATGGTGGACATGAGAAACGCGCTCCAACGTCAGGAAGTCGAACGACGGACGACGGACGACGCGGGGCGCGACGAAACAGACCGTCACCGGAAGCCGGACACGGTTCGGCCGGAACAGACGGTCGTGGCGGTCACCCCGCGTCAGGAGCGCGGGGGCGACAGCGGCGGGAACACTCGGTGCATGGCGGGATCGTAGCCGGAGCCTCACGCTCCACGGCAGTGGAACCACCCGTGGTTTCGATCATGAACACGCCGGGAACATGATGCGGGTGCCGGACCGTAGTGATCGCCTCACACCGCCACTGCCGCTCGCGGCCCTGGTGACGCTGCCCGGGCTCTACATCGGCGCCGCCGACTACCTGGGGTTCCCACATCCCCAGCTCCCCGCGCCGTTCGCCGCGCTCGTCTACGGCATCGCGATCGTCGGCGCCGCGTTCATCCTGTCGTGGGCGGCGGAGGCGGCACAGGTCGACATCAACGGCGGACTCGCCCTGGCCCTGCTGGCCTTCCTCGCCGTGCTGCCCGAGTACGCGGTCGACTTCGTGTTCACCGTGAACGCGGGCGTGATCAACGCCGAACACGGGCACTGCATGTCGGGACCGGACGGGTCCAATCCCTGTTCACTGGCCTTGGCCAACATGACCGGGGCCAACCGGATCCTCGTCGGTGTCGGCTGGCCGCTGGTGGTGCTCGTGGCCACGCTGGCTGTGGTGCGGGCGCGCCGCAACGGCGGCGCCCACAGCGCGTCCGCGCACAAGGGCTGGGTGAAGCTGCCCCGCCGCATGTCGGTGGAGGTCTTCTTCCTCGGCGCGGCCACGGTGTACTCGCTGCACCTGCCGTTGCGTGACTCGCTGACGCTCGTGGACGCGGCCGTGCTCGTGTCCCTGTTCGTCGCCTACGCGTGGCGGCTGGCGAAGGCTCCCGTGGAGGAACCCGAACTCACGGGCACGTCGGCGTGGGTCGGCAACCGCCCGAAGGCGGCCCGGCGCTGGTTGTACGGCGCCATGTTCGGCCTCGCCGCGATCGTCATCCTCGCCACGGCGGAGCACTTCGCGCACAACCTCGTGGAGACGGGTACCGAACTCGGCATCGACCACTTCCTGCTCGTACAGTGGGTCGCACCCCTGGCGAGCGAGTCGCCGGAGCTGATCGTCGCGTGCCTGTTCGCGTGGAAGCTGCACGCCAGCTCGGCGCTCGGCACGCTGATTTCGAGCAAGGTGAACCAGTGGACCCTGCTGGTGGGCACCATCCCGATCGTGTTCGCCATCTCCAGCGGTTCGTTCGACGGCCTGCCGATCGACCTGCACCAGCGGTTCGAGTTGATGATCACCGCTGCGCAGTCGTTCTTCGCCGTGGCGATCCTGGTGTCGCTGACCATGACGGCACGTTGGGCGACGGCGCTGTTGACGTTGTTCTCGATCCAGTTCGTCACCAGCATCGTGCTGCCGGAGGAGATCGACCGGATCGTGATCGCCGTGCTCAGCGGCATCTACGTGATTCTGGGACTGGCGCTGCTGGTGTACCGGTTCACCGACGTCAGGCGCGTCACACGCGACGGGCTGGCCACGCCGTTCGACGTCCTCCAGCGCGCCGACGACCAGGAGGCCGTCCGGCTCAGCCAGGACTGAACCGGACGGCACCCACGCCGCTTTCAGGCGGAGAGCAGTTCCTTGAGCGTGTCGAGGCCCATGCCGCCCATGCGCAACGCCCTGGTGTGGAACGTCTTGAGGTCGAACGCCTCGCCCTCACGACGGCGGGTCTCCTCCCGCGCCTCCAGCCAGAGCCGCTCGCCCAGCTTGTAGGCGGTGGCCTGGCCCGGCCAGCCGAGGTAGCGGTCGATCTCGTCGTGCACGTGGTCGGCGTCGGTGATGGTGCGCGTGAGCATGAACTCGAGCCCCAGCTCGGGAGTCCACCGCTCGCCCTCGTGGAATCCGGTGCCCTTCGGGATCTCCAGCTCCAAGTGCATGCCGGTGTCCACGATGACGCGCGCCGCGCGGAAGAGGTGCGCGTCGAGCATGCCCAGCAGGTTGCCGTCGTCGGAGAGGAAGCCGAGGTCCTGCATCAGCCGCTCCGCGTAGAGCGCCCAGCCCTCGGCGTGCCCGGAGGTCATGGCGAACATGCGTTGGAACCGGTTCAGGGACCGTTCGTGGACCTGCGTCGCGATCTGCAGGTGGTGGCCCGGAGCCCCCTCGTGGTAGACGGTGCTCACCTCGCGCCAGGTGGAGAACTCCTCCTTGCCGGCGGGCACCGACCACCACATACGGCCGGGCCGGGTGAAGTCCTCGTTGGGGCCCGTGTAGTAGGCGCCCACCGGACCACCGGGTGGGGCGATACGGCACTCCAGGTTCATGACCGGGTCCGGGATCTCGAAGTGGACGTCGCGCAGGGCGGCCAGCGCGTCGTCGGAGAGCCGCTGCATCCACGCCTCGAACTCGGCCTGGCCACGCACGCGGTACCGCGGGTCGGCGTCCAGTGCCTGGGCGGCCTCGGCCAGCGTCGCGCCCGCCTTGATGCGCTCGGCGACCTCCTTGGCCTCACGCTCGACGCGGGTGAACTCCTCCCAGCCCCACTCGTACGACTCGCGCGGGTCGAGGTCGGCACCGAGAAAGTACTGCGACCGCAACCGGTAGACGTCCTCACCGACGGCGTCCTTCGTCGGCGCCTCGGGCGCCAGCTCCGCGCGCAGGAACCCGGCCAGCTCGGCGAACGCCTCCTGCGCCTCGCGCGCGGCCTTGTCGAGCTTCTGCTTCAGGCTGTCCGGCACACCGTCGGCCTTGCTCACGAGCGTCTCGAAGTACCCCGTGCCGCCGGACAGGCCCGACCAGACGTCGGCCTGCTCCGCGACCTTGGTGACCTGCCGCAGCGCGGGAGCCCTACCGGCCTCGGACGCGGCCAGCAGTGAGGCACGGACTCCGTCGAGCGCGCCGGGCACCCCGGCCATGCGCGCGGCGATCGTCTCCCAGTTCTCGGTGGTCGCCGTCGGCAGCAGGTCGAACACCATGCGCATGTCCTGCGGGGGACTGGCGATCACGTTCAACGACGCGACGTCGAGCCCCGCCTCGTGGATCGCGAGCTCGTTGCCGACCCGCTCGGTGAACACGGCCTTCGCGACCCGCTCGCTGTCGTTGGTGGGCTCCGCCGCCTCCATGGCGCGCAACGCCCTACGCAGGATGGCTCCCCGCGCGGCGTGACCCTCCGGGGAGTAGTCGGTGACCTGGTCGTCGTGGTCACCGACCCCGACGACCGCCGCCAGGTCCGGGTGCGCCGCGGCGTAGTCGTCGAGGAACTGATCAGAGATCTCGTGGACGTTCATGCCAGCACGCTACCCGTTGGCGGATGTGGGCAGACACCACTTTTCCCTCGCCTGGGACCATGAGGACATGCACCACTTCGACGCCGACCTGCCGTCCGAGATCGACCGCGTACTGAGGGATTTCCTGCACCGCGCGGGCGAACCGATCCGCCGCACCGAGCCGACGTTCGGACCGGCGGTGGACGCGCTGAGCGACTTCGTACTCGGCGGCGGCAAGAGACTGCGGCCGACGTTCGCCTGGTGGGGTTGGCGCGGAGCGGGCGGCGATCCGGACTCCGAGGAGGCGGAGGGCGTACTGCGTGCCGTGGCGAGCCTGGAACTCATCCAGGCGTGCGCACTCGTCCACGACGACGTCATCGACTCGTCCGACTCCCGCCGCGGCTCCCCCACGGTGCACGTGGCGTTCGCGGCGCGCCACACTCAGGGACGCTGGCTGGGCTCGGCCGAGTCGTTCGGGCGGGCCGCCGCCGTCCTCATCGGCGACCTCGCCCTGGCGTGGGCCGACGACATGTTCGCCGAGTGCGGGCTGCCCGCCCCGGCACTGCTCTCCGCCCGCCCGGCATGGCGTGCCATGCGCACGGAAGTGCTCGCCGGGCAGTACCTCGACGTCCACACGCAGGCGACCGGAGACGCGTCCGCGGAGGCGGCTCTGCGCGTCGACCGGCTCAAGACGGCGGCCTACACCGTCCAGCGCCCGCTGCACCTGGGCGCGGCACTGGCCGGGGCGGAGCAGCCCCTCGTCGACGCGCTGTTGGAGTTCGGCGGTGACATCGGTGTCGCCTTCCAGTTGAGGGACGATCTGCTCGGCGTGTTCGGAGACCCGTCCGTGACGGGTAAACCCGCGGGGGACGACCTACGCGAGGGCAAGCGGACGCTGCTGCTGGCACTCGGCCTGGCCTACGCCGAGCAGCAGGGCCGTGACGGTGAGCGGAAGGTGATCGCCGACGCGGTGGGCGATTCCCGGCTGACCGACGCCGAGGTGGACGACGTCCGGCAGGCACTCGTCGACGTCGGCGCGGTGGCCGAGGTCGAACGCCGGATCGAGGAGATGACCGCTGGCGCACTGGCCTCTCTGCAGCGGGCGGCGCTCGCCGAACCGGCCGCGCAGCGGCTCGCGGAACTCGCGGACAGGGCGACCCGAAGGACGTCCTGACGCGTCGTCGGCCTGCCCGGCGCGTCCCGAACGAAGGGAGTGCGGGTGGAGGCGGACACGGCGACAACCGACGAGACGGCCGCCGACGTCGTGGTGGTGGGTGCGGGGCTGGCGGGACTGTCCGCCACTCTGCACCTGCTGGGCGCGGGCCGCAGCGTCACGGTGCTCGAACGCGAGACGGAACCGGGCGGGCGGGTGGCCGACCGCGTGGTGAACGGCTACCGCATCGACACGGGCGCGAGCGTGCTCACGATGCCCGAGTTGCTCGACGAGGCGTTCGCCGCCGTCGGGACGAGTGTCGGAGAACGGCTGACGCTGACGCGGTTGGACCCGGCCTACCGCGCGTACTTCGCCGACGGCAGCACCATCGCGGTGCACACCGACCCGGAGGTGATGGAGGCGGAGATCCGCGCCGTGGCGGGTCCCGCGGACGCCGCCGGGTACCGCAGGCTCCGGCAGTGGCTGACGGAGCTGTACGCCGTGCAACGTGACCGGTTCATCGGGGCGAACTTCGACTCCGTGCTGAACCTCGCCACGCCGGAACTCGCGCGGCTGGCCACGCTGGGCGGCTTCGGCAGGCTCGGCGCCAAGGTCGCGCGGTTCATCGGCGACGAGCGGCTTCGCCGGCTGTTCACGTTCCAGTCGCTCTACGCGGGGCTGGATCCCATGCGGGCTCTGGCGGCCTACGGTGTGATCGCCTACATGGACACGGTCGCGGGCGTCCACTACCCGATGGGCGGCATGGGCCAGGTGGCGAGGGCGATGACGGCCACCGCGCGCGCGGCGGGCGCGACCGTGCGGTTGGGCACGTCGGCGGAGCACCTCGAAAGGGCGTCCGACGGAGACGTTCGCGCCGTGCACACCGGCACCGGGGAGCGCATCCGGTGCGACGCCGTGGTGCTCGCGACCGAACTCACCACCGCGTACGCGCTGCTGGGCCGGACCCCGCGCAGGCCGGTGCGACTGCGGTACTCGCCGTCGGCGGTGGTCCTCTACGGGCACAGCAGGCGCGATGGGCACGGCGAGTACGGCACAGCCGGGCTGGGCCACCACACGTTGTTCTTCGGCGACGCGTGGCACGGCACGTTCTCCGAGATCGTCCGGCAGGGCAGGCTGATGAGCGACCCGTCGCTGCTCGTCACCCGGCCCACCGCCACCGACCCCACCCTGGCCCCGCCCGGCGAGGACGTGATCACCGTGCTCGCCCCCGCGCCCAACCTGCACACCTCGCGGGTGGACTGGCCGAGGATCACCACCGCCTACCGCGACGAGTTGCTCCGCACGCTCGAAGCGCGGGGACTCCACGGCATAGCCGAGGACCTCGTCGTGGAACACGTCGCCACGCCGCGCACCTGGTCGGGCGAAGGGCTCGGCGCCGGGACGCCGTTCTCACTCGCGCACACACTCGCCCAGACCGGCCCGTTCCGGCCGGCCAACCGCGTGCGCGGAGCGGGCAACGTCGTCCTCGCGGGCTGCGGTACGACACCGGGCGTGGGAATCCCACCGGTACTCGTCTCGGGTCGACTCGCCGCCGAGCGAGTCGCGTTCGCCCTCTCCAGCCGCCACTAGGGTACGAAGGTATGACGATCAGGAACGACCGCCCCGTCCGTATCGGGTTGCAACTCGAACCCCAGCACGCCGACTACGACGCCATCCGGCGCGCCGCGGCGGAGGCCGAGGACCTCGGTGTGGACATCCTGTTCAACTGGGACCACTTCTACCCGCTGAGCGGTGACCCGGAGGGCAAGCACTTCGAGTGCTGGACCATGTTGGGTGCGTGGGCGGAGGCCACCTCCCGCGTGGAGATCGGCGCGCTCGTCACCTGCAACAGCTACCGCAACCCGGAGCTGCTCGCCGACATGGCACGCACCGTGGACCACATCAGCGGCGGCAGGCTCATCCTCGGCATCGGTGCGGGTTGGTTCGAAAAGGACTACGCGGAGTACGGCTACGAGTTCGGTACCGCGGGCAGCCGGATCGCCGACCTCGGGGAGGCACTGCCCCGTATCGAACGGCGGTTCTCGAAGCTGAATCCGGCGCCCACTCGCAAGATCCCGGTGCTGATCGGCGGCGGTGGGGAGAGGAAGACCCTGCGGCTGGTGGCCCAGCACGCCGACATCTGGCACGGTTTCGGCGACGTCGAGGTGGCCGCCCGCAAGATCGAGGTCCTCGACCGGCACTGCGCCGACGTCGGCCGCGACCCGGCGGAGATCGAACGGTCCGTGGAGGTGTCCGGCTCCCCGTCCGACTCCGGCGACCAACTCGCGGACCTCGGCATCACGCTGTTCACGATGACCGCGAGCGGACCCGACTACGAGTTCGGCGAACTCCGCGAGTGGCTCGCGTGGAGGGACAGCCGGAACGGCCGACGGTGATTCCCCACGAGGGGATCTTTCCGGGCGGTGACCAAGGCGCGACACTGACGAGGTGCTCGCCGTGGAGGATGGCACGCCCGCGCACGCACGGCCGGTGCGCGGGCGTGATCGTGAACTCGCCGCGTTGACCGGACTACTCGCCGCCGCCGCCCAGGGCAACGGTGGCGGAATCGTCATCGTCGGGGCGCCGGGGACGGGGAAGACGACGCTTCTCGACGCGCTCGTCCGACAGGCCGACGGTTTCCGGGTGCTCAGGGCCGAGGGAAACGTGCCCGAGCGCGCGGTCCACTTCGCCGGTGCCGAACAACTACTGCGGTCCCTCGGCGACCTGGTCGCGCTGCTGCCGGACGATCGTGCCCGGGCCCTGCGTCCCGTGTTGGGCCTGCCCCCCACCGAGGCGGACCCCGGCGGCCCGCTGGCCGTTCCGGCCGCGGTCTCGGCTCTGCTCGACGTCGCCGCAGGCAGGCAACCCACGCTGTGCTGTGTCGACTCCGCGCACCTGTTCGACGAGGCGTCCCTGTCGGCCCTCACGTTCGTGGCCCGGCGCATCCGCCACATCGGTCTGGCGTTCGTGTTCACCGTCGACCACACCGCCGCGCCGGATTCCCGCCGCGACCCGTCGGTGTGGGCGGGACTGCCCCGCCTCCACCTCGGCAGGCTGACCGACGAGGCCGCTCACGAGCTCCTGAGCGACCGGCTCGGCCCCTCCCTTCCCCACGATCTCGCGGACACCTTGGTCGACACCGCGCGCGGCAACCCCCTCGCCCTCGTCGAACTCACCGAGAGCCTGTCGCCCGGTCACCTCTGTGGCCGGGCTGCTCCCCCGCTGTCACCCCCGCCCCTTGGCAGGCTGTGCCGCGCCGTGAAGCGGCGGGTGTCCGCCCTCTCCGCACCCGTCCGGGCCGTGGTGGCGCTGGCCGCCGCGGCCCAGGGACTCGACGGCCCGCTCGCCCGTCGGGCGGCCACCCAGGACGGCGAAACCGCGCTGACCGAGGCCGTACGGTCCGGCCTGGTGGTGGTCGACACCGACGCGATCCACCTGGCGGAGGACGTCGTGCCGTCGGCCGTGCTCGCCTCGCTCCCTCCGAGGGAGATCGAGGCCGCGCACCGCCGACTCGCGGAGACCGCCGAGGCCACGGGTGAACGTGACCGGGCGGTGTGGCACCGCGCCGCCACCGCCACCGCACCGGCGTCCGACGTCGCCGAGCAACTGGACCGGCTCGCCCGGCGGGCCCGCACCGAAGCCGCCTACGGCACGGCCGCCGCCGCGAGCGAACGGGCGGCGGCGCTGTCCCCCGACTCGGCACAACGGGCCCAACGGCTCGTGGCCGCGGCCACGGACCACTGGGCGTCGGGCCGTCCTCAACGCGCACGGACCGTGCTGCGCCTCGCCACCCCGCTCGCCACCGGTGATCTCGGCGTCCGCATCAGCAGACTGGCGGGTGAGATCGAACTGCGCAGGGGCAACCCGTCGGTGGCGGCCGCCGAACTCATCACCACGGCACGCCGCCTGGCACCCACTCATCGGACCCTGGCGGCCACCACACTGCTGCTTGCCGGCGAGGCGAGCTTCGTCGCGGGCGACAACGCGCGCTACTGCCTCACCGCGCAGGACGCCGCGTCGCTGTGCGAACCGCGCGAGTGGCCGATGACCCTCGTCGTGCGCGAGCACTTCACCGCGATGTCGGCCACCTTCCTCGGACGGCACGGCGACGCGGCCGCACCCTTGCGGCGGCTCGTGCGGCTGGGCGAGACGACGGGGGACCCCACCGCGAAAACGCTGGCGAGCCAGGCGGCGTTCACACTCGGCGACGCCGAACGAGCACGCGACCTCGCCCTTCAGGCGGTGATCTGTTCCCGCGCCCGCGGTGACGAGTCCAACGTGCCGTGGGCACTGGTGTACGCGGCGCTGTCGGCCCTGCTGTCCGGGCAGCTCGCCGCGGCGACCACCACCGCGCTGGACGGTCTTGCGATGGCGCGGGCGCTCGGCCAGTCGAACTCGGCCGTCGACCACGTCACGGTGCTCGCCATGCTGGCCGCCTTGCAGGGCGACCAGGACACGGCACGGACCCGCCTCGAAGCCGCGAACTCGGAGCTGGCCGAACGCGGCCTCGGCAGGCCGAGCGCACTCGCCACCTGGGCGGCGGCCTGCGTCGACCTCGCGCACGACCGCCCCGCCGAGGCCTTCGACCGGTTCCGCCGCATGTCCGTGGGGCGCTCACGGCACTGTGTGCCGCTGAAGGTGATGGCGGTGCCGCACTTCGTCGAGGCCGCGGTGCGGTGCGGCGAGCGGGACGTCGCCAGGCGGGCCCTCGCGACGTTCGAGCAGTGGGCCGCCACCACGGGAGGCACCGCGAGGGCCGCGCTGGCCCACCGGTGCCACGCGCTGCTGGCCGGGGAGGCCGAGAAGGCCGGGGAGGCGAGGGCGCACTTCACCGAGGCCGTTCGGTTGCACCGCGAAGCCGACGCACCCTACGACCTCGCGGTCACGGAGTTGCTGTACGCGTCGTGGCTGCGTCGTCGTCGAAGGCCCGGGCAGGCCAGGGAGGTGCTGCGGGAGGCCGTGCACCTTTTCGACGAGCTCGGCGCGGCCCACTGGGTGCAGCGGGCTTCCCGGGAACTGCGGGCCTGCGGTCACCGGGTCCGGCGCGGCCCGGAACGGGAGCGGGCGCTGAGCCCGCAGCAGGAGCGGATCGCACGGCTGGTGGCGGAGGGCGCGACGAACAAGGAGATCGCCGCGCAGCTGTTCATCAGCCACCGCACCGTGGACCACCACCTGCGCAACGTCTTCGCGAAGCTCGACGTCCGATCGCGGGTCGAGCTCGCGGCGCTGTATCGCTGACCAGTTGCTACCGATCGGTAGCAACTGGTGATTTCGCCGATGCCACGACGCTCGGCGCGCGTCCAGAATCACCACGGTCCGTCACCGTACGGACACAGGTGGCCATCGAAGGTCGCCGTGGTTGTTCTCGACGCAAAGGAGCGACGCAGTGCGAATCCGAAGCAGGTCGCTCACCCGCCCTCACGGCCGGGTGAGTCGGACGATCGGCGTGCTGACCGCGGCTCTCGCCGTGGCGAGTGGTCTGGCAGGCGCCGGTGTGGCGGGCGCGGAGGTCACCACCGCGCAGGAGAATCCCTACGAGCGCGGCCCCGACCCGACGGAGGGCAGCATCGAGGCCGTCCGCGGGCCGTTCCGGGTGGCCGAGGAACGCGTGTCGTCCTTCGCCATCGGCTTCGGCGGCGGCACGATCTACTACCCCACCGACACCAGCGAGGGCACGTTCGGCGCCGTCGCCGTCGCCCCCGGCTTCACCGCCGACCAGGGCAGCATGTCGTGGTACGGCGAGCGGATCGCCTCCCAGGGGTTCATCGTGTTCACCATCGACACCAACACCCGGCTCGACCAGCCGGGGCAGCGTGGCGACCAGCTCCTGGCCGCACTCGACTACCTCGTCGAGCGCAGCGACAGCGACGTCCGTCGGCGCCTCGACCCCGACCGGCTCGCCGTGATGGGCCACTCGATGGGCGGCGGCGGCTCGCTGGAGGCGACCGCGGACCGGCCCTCGCTCAAGGCGTCCATCCCGCTGACCCCGTGGAACCTCGACAAGACGTGGGGTGAGGTGCGGGTGCCGACGTTCATCATCGGCGCGGAGAACGACAGCATCGCCTCGGTACGCAGCCACGCCGAGCCGTTCTACGAGAGCCTGCCGTCCTCGCTGGAGAAGGCCTACCTGGAACTGAACGGTGCGACCCACTTCGCGCCGAACATCTCGAACACCACGATCGCGAAGTACTCGATCTCGTGGCTCAAGCGGTTCGTCGACGACGACACCCGCTACAGCCAGTTCCTCTGCCCGAACCCGACCGACCGCTCCATCGAGGAGTACCGCTCCACCTGCCCGTACTGACCCGGCACGACTACCGGGCGGCATCCGCCGACCGGATGGTGCGCGGCCACGCGTTCGTGGCCGCGCACCACGGCGTGCACGACTAGGCGACCACCGCTCGCAGGGCGGACGCCGAGAACCGTCCGAACGACCGCGAACACAGGACGTCACGACGCACGACGCGACCCAGTCCGGCCGTGTGGGCGGGATCGCAGAACGGCCGACCAGAACGACCCGGCTGCGGAAAGCCCGGGAAGGACGTCAGAACGCCATCGCCTGCGCGCGCCGCTTGACCTCGGTACCGTGGCTCGTCCGCAGCGCGTTGATGGGTGTCACACCGGGAAGGGACTCGTCCTCCGAGTACAGCCACCGCAGCATTTCGGTGCGGGTGAACCCTGCGTCCGACAGCACGGTGATCGTGCCGGGCAGGCCCTTGATCGCACCGTCGGACCCGACGAAGTCGGCGGGTACCACGAGGCTGCCGTCTCTGCGGACCGCGATGAGGTGACCGTCCCGCAGCATCTGCCGAACCTTGTTCTCGGACTGTCCGATCGTGCTCGCCACCTCGGCGACGGTCAGCACGGCGACATCGGGGTCAAGCACATCGTCAGCGACAGGAATCGCACTCACACCCCATACCTTGCCATAATCGGAGCTTTCGAGAGCAGGCCTTTTTCGCCCCGCCGCCGACGGGTGCGCTCGTCGGTGCCCTCCAACGCCCCGAACGTAGGATCGACCGCTGTGACACGCACGGAAACCAGCCTCGCAGGCGCCCTCCTCGACCGGCGATACCGCGTCGGGGACCTCATCGCCCGAGGTGGGATGTCGTCGGTGTACCGCGGAGTCGACACCCGGCTCGACCGCCCGGTCGCCGTCAAGGTCATGGACTCGCGGTTCGCGGGAGACCGGTCGTTCGTCGACCGGTTCGAGCGGGAGGCCCGGTCGGCGGCCCGGCTGCACCACCCGCACGTCGTCGCCGTCCACGACCAGGGGTTCGACACCTCGACGGGCTCCGACAACCCGCGCGCGTTCCTGGTGATGGAGCTGGTGGACGGCGGCACGCTGCGCGACCTGCTGACCGAACGCGGGCGCCTCGACGTTCCGTTGGCCCTGACGGTCGCCGAACAGGTCCTCTCGGCGCTGGCCGCAGCCCACACGGCGGGCCTCGTGCACCGCGACATCAAACCGGAGAACGTGCTCATCGGCACGGGCGGTGATGCCGGGGGCGTGGTGAAGGTCGCAGACTTCGGACTGGTGCGAGCGGCGGCGAGCGCGGGCACCACGAGCACGAGCGTCATCCTCGGCACCGTCGCCTACCTGTCGCCCGAGCAGGTGTCGACCGGAGCGGCGAGCGCCCGCTCGGACGTGTACTCGACCGGCATCCTGCTGTACGAGATGCTCACCGGACAGGTCCCCTACCGCGGTGACACCGCCTTGTCGGTGGCCTACCGACACGTCAACGACGACGTTCCGCCCCCGAGCACGGTGGTCCCCGAATTGCCCCCGGCGCTCGACGACCTCGTGGTACGGGCGACGCGCCGCGAGGTCGACGCCCGACCGGCCGACGCGGAGGCGTTCCTCGCCGAGCTGGAGAACGTCCGCTCGGTGCTCGGCCTGCGCCCCACACCGGTCCCGATCGTGACGGCTCCCCGGGCTTCCGGGGCGACACCGGCCGAGACCGACTCCGAACTCACCGTCCCCGCCCTGCCCGCCGTCCCCGCCGAGGCGGGCCCGCGCGGCACGCAGGCGCTCCCGCGGCCCGTCGCGGAGCGGCTCCAGCAGCCGGACCCGGGCGAGGTCTCCCCTGCCGCCCCGGCCCGGCGCCGCGCGCCGCTCGTGGTACTCGCGCTCGTGGTGCTGCTCGTGCTCGGCGGGGTCGGCGCCGGGGTGTGGTGGTTCTCCAACGGCCGCTACGTCGACGTTCCCTCGGTCGCGGGAATGACCCGTGACGAGGCCGAGACGGCGTTACGGCAGCTGGAGCTGACGCCCGTGTTCGCGGAGGAACGGCACAACACCACGCCGTCCGGCACGGTGATCCGCAGCGATCCGGACAGCGGCGCCCGCGCGTTGCAGGGCGACGAGGTGACCGTGTTCGTCTCCCTCGGCAGGCCCGTGGTGCCCGACGTGCGCGCGGGCGCGTCGGTGGAGGAGGCCGAACGAGCCATCAGCGCCGTGCAACTGGAACCCCGCGTCTCCCCCGAGACCGACGAGTACAGCAACGACGTTCCGGAAGGAGCTGTGGTCACGCTCAAGCCGCAGCCGGGCAGCCAGGCCAACGTCGGTGACGCGGTGACGATCGTGCGGTCGAAGGGGCCGCCTCCGACGCCCGTGCCCGACGTCAGCGGCAAGTCACGGGAGCAGGCGTTCCAGGCGCTGCGCGACGCGGGCTTCGAGCCCTACGAGGCGGGCAAGGAGTTCTCCGCCGATGTGCCCGCAGGGCACGTCGTGCGCACCGAGCCCGCGAACGGCAGCACGGTCGAACAGGGCAACCGGGTCGGTGTTTTCGTCTCCAACGCGGTGGAGGTGCCCTCCGTCGTCGGCCGGCGTACCGAGAAGGCCGTGCAGATCCTGCGGGAGGCCGGCTTCGAGGTGTCGGGTGGTGACTCACGTGGCCCGATCAGCTTCGTGATCGACCAGAGCCCCGGCGGGGGTGAACTCGTCGAACCGGGAGCGACGATCAGCCTGTCGGTGATCCCCTGATCGCGCGGTCTGTCGCTCGTGTGACTCGCCGAGTGCGGTGACGTGACCGAATATGGAAGCGGTGCGGCAAGTCCCCGCACCACTTCCCCAGCCGGCGACGGCAGCAGACCACGTCACCCACTCCCGAGAGAGGCGCCGATGCCAGCCGACCGGCTCAGCGCACTGGACACGGCATTCCTCTGTATCGACCAACCCGCGGCGCCCATGCACATGGGCGCGGTCGGGGTGTTCTCCGCACCGCCCTCCGATGAGCGCGCCGACGCCCGACGGATCGCCGCTCTCGTGGCCGAGCGGGCGGAGCGATCACCCAGGCTGCGGCTGAGGTTGCGGCAGGGATGGCCGCTGCTACCCGACCGGTGGGAGACCGATCCCCGCTTCGACCCCGCGGCGCACGTCAGCACCCATCAGGTGACCGCGAGTGACGTCGCCGACCCGCTCACCGCCCACGCGTCCCGATGGCTGGCGACCTCGCTCGACCCCCGTGCTCCCCTGTGGAACGTCCAGGTGGTGACCGGGCTCCCACACGGCCGGTTCGCACTGCTGGCGAAGATCCACCACGCCCTGTGCGACGGCACGGGCGCGGCCGAGCTCGCGCTCGGACTGTTGGACCAGGCGCCCACCGCACGGTCGGCGCCCACCGCGCTCCCGCCCGGCGGCGGCCGCGCCCGGAACGACCCCGCCCCGCTGGGCGCCCTGTGGCGGGGCGCGCAGCGGGCGCTCGGCGAAACCGTCGAGTCGTTGGGTATCGCCGCGGAGATAGTGCGCGCGGTGAAGCCGTTCCCGCTGTCGCCGACCATGACCGAGCAGTCGACGCTCCGGCAGCTCGGGTTCGTCCGCCTGGACGCCGACGAGCTGCGCCGTGTCCGCAGGGCCCACGGGGGAACCACCCACGACGTGGTACTCGCCGTGCTGGCCGGGGCGCTGCGCGAGTGGCTTCGAGGCCGCAACGACGGGGGCCGGCTACGTCCGCTCCGCGCGCTCGTACCCGTCAGCACCCGGCGACGGCGCGGCGAGTTCGCGGGCGGCAACGCGCTGTCCGGCTACCTGTGCGAACTCCCCGTCGACGTCGACGACCCGCTCGACCGCCTGCGCGCGGTGACCGACGCCATGAACCGCAACAAGCAGGCAGGGCCGCGGCGCGGCGCGGGCGCACTGCCCGTTCTCGCCGAACGGTTGCCGAGTGTGGTGCATCGCCTGGCCACCCGCACCGTCGCCCACGCGGCCCCGGCGTTGTTCGACACCGTGATCACCACCGTGCCGTTGCCCGGGCTACCGCTGTCGCTGGACGGCGCACCCCTGCGCGAGGCGTATCCCGTGGTGCCGCTCGCGCCGCACCAGTCCGTGGGGTTCGCGGTGTCGCCCTACCGGGGCGGGGTGCACGTCGGCCTCAACACCGGCGGCGACGCCGTGCACCAGGCCGGAGCCCTGGCCGACGCCGTCACCAAGTCGATGGCCGCGCTGGTCCAGCTCTGTCCCTGACGCCTCAGGCCCTGAGCATCTCCGCGACGAGGAACGCCAGCTCCAGCGACTGCTGCGTGTTGAGCCTCGGGTCGCACGCCGTCTCGTAGCGGCCGGACAGGTCGAGGTCGGAGATGTCCTGCGCGCCGCCGAGGCACTCCGTGACGTCCTCCCCGGTGAGCTCAACGTGGATCCCACCCGGGTAGCTGCCGAGCCTGCGGTGCACCTCGAAGAAGCCCTGTACCTCGTCCACGATGCGGTCGAAGTGCCGGGTCTTGTAGCCGTTGGACGACTCGTGCGTGTTGCCGTGCATCGGGTCGCACTGCCAGATGACCTTGTGGCCGGAAGCCTCGACCTTCTCCACGATCGCGGGCAGCACCTCGCGCACCTTGCCGTTGCCCATCCGGGAGATCAGCGTGAGCCTGCCGGGTTCGTTCCTCGGGTCGAGGCGCTCGACGTACTCGACGGCCTGCTCGGGCGTCGTGGTCGGCCCGATCTTGATGCCGATGGGGTTGGCCAGCAGTTCCGCGAACGCGATGTGGGCCCCGTCGAGTTGCCGGGTGCGCTCACCGATCCACAGGAAGTGCGACGACAGGTTGTAGAGCGACGGGTTGTCCGCGCTCGGGTCGTCGAGCCTCAGCATGGCGCGCTCGTAGTCGAGAAGCAGCGCCTCGTGGCTCGCGAAGATCTCGGTGGAGTGCAGGGAGGTGTCGGTGACCCCACAGGCCGCCATGAACCTCAGGCCACGGTCGATCTCCGAGGCCAGCGCCTCGTACCGCTCACCGGCGGGCGAGGTGCGCACGAAGTCCTTGTTCCAGGCGTGCACCTGGGCCAGGTCGGCCATCCCCGCACCGGTCAGCGCGCGCACGAGGTTCATCGCGGCGCCCGCGTTGGCGTAGGCGCGGATCATGCGGCCGGGGTCCGGAACCCGCAGCTCGGGGTCCGGTGCGAGCGAGTTGACGATGTCGCCCCGGTACACCGGCAGCCCCAGCGCGTCGGTGCTGTTGGACCGCGGTTTGGCGTACTGGCCCGCGATGCGCCCCACCTTCACCACCGGCAGGCTCGCGCCGTAGGTGAGCACCACGGCCATCTGGAGCAACGTTCGCAGGTTGGCCCGGATGTGGGGCTCGGTGTTGGACTCGAACGTCTCCGCGCAGTCACCGCCCTGGAGCAGAAACGCCTCGCCGCGCGCGACCATGGCCAGGCGCTCGCGCAGGCGGTCCACCTCGGCCGGGACCGTGATCGGCGGCACGCTCTCCAGCACCGTCCTGACGCGGGAGACCACCTCGGGATCAGGCCACTCGGGCTGCTGCGCGGCCGGGCGGGACAGCGCGTCGTCCAGGCGCTTGCGCAGCTCGGCGGGCAGCGGGGGCAGCGAGGGCAGGGCATCGATGGGGACGTCGACAGTCCAGTTCACGACCTCCAGCATACGAATCGGTCACCACGTCACGACCCGTGGGAGGTGTGAGATTGCCTCACACCTCCCACACGGGACGTCCTCACCTGGTCACAGCCCGTGCCCACGGGGCCGGTGCCGGTTCAGGCCGTCCGGGCCGTGTCGTAGAGTGCCTCCGCCTCGGTGCCGAAGTACGGACCGAACATGTACCCGGGCAGGAACGTGTAGCCGAAGCTGTTGACCGACGCCTGCACGCCCGTGCCCGTGGACTCGTCGAAGTCCAGGAACCACGGGCCGCCGCTCGAACCGCCCGTCATGTCGCAGCTCATCGCGTGGTCGTCAGTGAGCAGGAAGTCGGTGAACGTGGTGCCGCTGCAGTGGATCAGCGTGCTGCCGTCGTAGGGGTCGGCCGCGGGATAACCGAACGCGTACATGTCCTGGTTGCGCTCCTGGTTGAACGCGATGCCCTGCGCTCCCACCACGTCCGTGAGGTGGGCTCCGCCAAGTGTTTCCACCACGGCGGCACCGATGTCGTGGTTCATGTCCTCGCTCTGCTCCCACTGCGGCGTCGTGAGCGTCAGGCGCGCGGCCCACTCGCCGTGCGGCGCCCGCCCGTCGTCGTAGCCGGGCACGAAGATCCAGTTGGTGTGCCAGCTTCCCTGGTACTTGACGCAGTGACCCGCTGTGATGACCACACTGCGGTTGTCGCTGGTGACGGCGTTGCCGCTGCACGACGCGGGATCACCGTTGAACGTGAAGAACACCCGGCCCGCGGTGTCGACCACCTCACCGCCCCCGGCCCACGGCTCCCCCGACGTCGGGAAGCTCCGGGGACTCACACCCGGGACGGTACGGGCCTCACCGCGCGTGGCGTCCTGCGGCGACTCCGACGCGGCGGCCACGTCAGCCGCGCTCACGGTGACGAACCGGTCCATCGGAACGGCAGCCCGCATCCGCTCGGGTGTCCAGTAATCGGTGACCACGTCAGCCGTAGTGGCGATCTCGTTGACGGCCACCTTGTCAAGTGGGCGATTTTCTCGGTCGGCCTCCGCGCTCGCGGGAACGGAGATTCCCAAAGCGACCAGAGCGACCGCCATCAGGGGGACAGACCTCGACAACCCTCGCTTCATCTCGGTGCCTCCACGCCGTTGGTTATTGGCCAACTGAGTGGTAGGAACGATCCGAGATGCCGCTCGATTGTGGTACCGCCGAGAGAGGGACGCGGCACGCCCGCCGGTTCAGACAGCCAGCGGCAACGCCGTGGGGTGAACCGGTGCGGGCAGGTCGGACGCGCCCATCAGGTACTCGTCCACCGCCCTGGCGGCCGAGCGCCCCTCGGCGATGGCCCACACCACCAGCGACGCGCCCCGGTGGGCGTCACCGCACACGAACACGCCGGGCGTCTGCGTCTGCCAGTCGGCACCACACGAGATCGTGCCCCGCCGGGTCAACGACAGCCCGAGACCGTCGAGCAACGGCATCCGGTCCACACCCTCGAAACCGATGGCGAGCAACACCAGGTCCGCCGGGATGCGCTCGACCTCCTCGCTGGTCGGAACGACCTCACGACGGCCGGTCTCCGGGTCCTTGCGCACCTCCACCGTGCGGAGTTCGAGCTGGCGCACCCGACCGTCGTCGTCCCCGACGAACCGCTGCACCGCCACGGCGAAACGCCGCTCGCCCGCCTCCTCGTGAACGGGGTACGTGCGCAGGACGTAGGGCCATGTCGGCCACGGCGAACGATCGTCGTCCCGAGTGGACGGTGGTTGCGGGTAGCGGTCCAACTGCGTCACCGACAACGCACCCTGGCGGATCGCCGTGCCGTAGCAGTCGGCGCCCGTGTCGCCACCGCCGATGATCACGACGTGCTTGCCCTCGGCGCTCACGGCCGTGGAGCCGTCACCCTCGCACTCCCGGTTGGCGGGCACGAGGTGTTCCATCGCGAGGTGGATGCCCCTCAACTCCCGGCCCGGTGTGGAGGTGTCGTCACGACCACGCAGCGCACCCACCGCGAGCACCACGGCGTCGAACCGTTCCCGCAGCTGCTCCACGGTGACGTCGACACCGACCTCGCAACCCGTGACGAACCTGGTCCCCTCCTCCCGCAACTGCGCGAGCCTGCGGTCGAGAACCTTCTTCTCCATCTTGAACTCGGGAATGCCGTAGCGAAGCAGTCCACCGAGCCGATCGTCCCGCTCGAACACGGTCACCTCGTGACCGGCGCGGGTGAGCTGCTGCGCCGCCGCCAGCCCGGCGGGACCCGAGCCCACCACCGCGACCGCCCTGCCCGTCGACAACGCCGCGTGCTGCGCGCGGAGGCGTCCCGACTCCCACGCGTGCTCGGCGATCGTCTCCTCGACGCGCTTGATGCTCACCGGCCCACCCGAAGACGGGGAGATCGCCAGCACACACGCCGCCTCACACGGCGCGGGACACAACTTGCCCGTGAACTCCGGGAAGTTGTTCGTGGCATGCAGGCGCTCGGCCGCACGTTCCCAGTCGTCCTGCCGAACGAGGTCGTTCCACTCCGGGATCAGGTTGCCCAGCGGGCAACCGGCACTGCCCGAGTGGCAGAACGGGATGCCACAGTCCATGCAACGCGTCGCCTGGGTGCGTACCGCGCGATCGCGCTCCCCGACGTCGAGTTCGGCGTACACCTCGCGCCAGTCCCCGACCCGCTCGTCGCGCGGGCGCTTGGGCGGATCGACCCGGTCATACCGCAGGAAACCCTTGGGATCAGCCACGCGCCGCCTCCTGTGTCTTGCGGGACACCCGCACCCGATCGGCACGCGCGACTGCCCAACCATTCTCAGCCACGCGCTGCCTCCTGTGTCTTGCGGGACACCCGCACCCGATCGGCACGCGCGACTGCCCAACCATTCTCAGCCACGCGCTGCCTCCTCCATGATCGCTTCGTCGACGTTTCGTCCCTGCGCTCTCGCCGCCTTCGTCGCCTCCAGGACCCGGCGGTAGTCCGTGGGCACCACCTTCACGAACGCCGCGGACCGCCGTCTCCAGTCACCGAGCAGGGAGGCCGCGACCGGTGAACCGGTGAACCGGTGGTGCCGTTCCACGACGTTCCGCAGCCAGGCGAGGTCCTCCGCGTCCGGTACGTGCAGCTCGACCATCGCGGGGTTCAGGTCACGTTCGTCGAGTCGCAGCACGTACGCGATACCGCCCGACATGCCCGCGGCCACGTTGCGGCCCGTGCCGCCGAGCACGACGGCATGGCCACCCGTCATGTACTCGAACGCGTGATCCCCCACGCCCTCGGCGACCAACAGCGCACCGGAGTTGCGCACACCGAACCGCTCCCCGACCTGCCCCCGCAGGAAGAGCTCGCCCGACGTCGCGCCGTAGGCGAGGGTGTTGCCCGCGATCACCTGGTCCTCGGCCGCGAACAGTGCTTCCGGGTCGGGACGCACGATGATCCGCCCGCCCGACAGTCCCTTGCCGACGTAGTCGTTCGCATCCCCCACCAGGTCGAGCGTCACCCCCGGAGGCAGGAACGCCCCGAGCGACTGGCCCGCCGACCCGGTGAGTCGCACGTGGACGGTGTCGTCCGGCAGCCCCGCGCTGCCGTAACGGCGGGTGACCTCCGACCCGAGCAGGGTCCCGACGGTGCGGTTGACGTTGCGCACCGGGAGCTCCAGCCGCACCGGCCGCGCGTCCTCCAACGCCGCCTCCGCGAGTTGGACGAGCGTGCGGTCGAGCGCCCGGTCGAGACCGTGGTCCTGCTCGCGCACCTTCCTGCGCGCACCGCCGTACGGTGTGTCGGTGGGCACCATGAAGATCGGCGACAGGTCGAGCCCCTTCGCCTTCCAGTGCTCCACCGCGTCGTCGACGTCGAGCAGATCGGCCCTGCCGATGGCCTCGTCGAGCGAGGTGAACCCGAGGCGTGCGAGGTACTCCCGCACCTCCTGCGCCACGAACCGGAAGAAGTTCACCACGTGCTCGGCCTGGCCGGTGTAGCGCTCGCGGAGGGCGGGGTTCTGGGTCGCGACCCCCACCGGGCACGTGTCCAGGTGACACACCCGCATCATCACGCACCCCGCCACCACCAGCGGCGCGGTGGCGAAGCCGTACTCCTCGGCTCCCAACAGCGCCGCGACGATGACGTCGCGGCCGGTCTTGAACCCACCGTCGGCCTGCACGGTGATGCGGTCGCGCAGCCCGTTCAGCAGCAGGGTCTGCTGGGTCTGCGCCAACCCGATCTCCCACGGCGTGCCCGCGTGCTTCAGGGAGTTCAACGGCGAGGCACCCGTGCCGCCGTCGTGACCGGAAATGAGCACCACGTCGGCGTGGGCCTTCGACACGCCCGCCGCCACCGTGCCGACCCCGAGCGAGCTCACCAGCTTGACGTGGACGCGCGCCCGCTCGTTCGCGTTCTTGAGGTCGTGAATGAGCTGGGCCAGATCCTCGATCGAGTAGATGTCGTGGTGCGGCGGCGGCGAGATCAGCCCGACTCCCGGCGTGGAGTGCCGGGTCCTGGCGATCCACGGGTACACCTTGTTCGGCGGCAGCTGCCCGCCCTCACCGGGCTTGGCGCCCTGCGCCATCTTGATCTGGATGTCGTCGGCGCTGACCAGGTACTCGCTCGTCACGCCGAAACGGCCGCTGGCGACCTGCTTCACCGCGCTTCGCCGTAGCGGGTCGTGCAGCCGTTCCGGGTCCTCGCCGCCCTCCCCGGAGTTCGAGCGGCCACCGATCGTGTTCATGGCGATGGCGAGCGTCTGGTGTGCTTCCAGCGAGAGCGAGCCGTACGACATGCCGCCGGTGTTGAAGCGCCTGCAGATCGACTCCACCGACTCGACCTCCTCGATCGGCACGGGCTTTCGCACACCCTCTCGGAGGGAGAACAGCCCCCGCAGGACACCGCCCTCGCGGTTCAGCCGGTTCACCTCGTCGACGTAACGGCGGTACACCTCCTGCCGCCGTGACGCGCTCGCGTGCTGGAGCAGGAACACCGTCTCGGGGGTGAACAGGTGCAGCTCGCCCTCCCGGCGGTAGGCGTACTCGCCGCCCGTCTCCAGGCCGCGGTGGGCGCGCTCGGCCGGGTTCTCCGGGTACGCGCGACGGTGCCGGACGGCCACCTCCTCGGCGAGCACGTCCAGCCCCACCCCGTCCAGGGTGGACACGGTGCCGGTGAAGTACTCGTCGAGGACGTCCTGCGACAGGCCGAGGGCTTCGAACACCTGCGCTCCCGTGTAGGCGCCGACGGTCGAGATGCCCATCTTCGACATGATCTTCAAGACGCCCTTGTTGAGCGCCACGACGTAGTTGCGCACGGCGGTGCGTGCCTCGACGCCGCTGATGGAGCCCTGGGCGAGCATGTCCTCGATCGACTCGAACGCCAGGTACGGGTTGACCGCCGCGGCGCCGTACCCGAGCAACAGGGCCACGTGGTGGACCTCGCGCGCGTCTCCCGTCTCCACCACGAGCGCGACCCGCAGGCGCTCCTTGGTCCGCACGAGATGGTGGTGCACCGCCGACACGAGCAGCAACGACGGAATCGGCGCCATCCGGTGATCGGAGTCGCGGTCGGAGAGCACGAGCATGCGGGCACCGGCCGCGATGGCCTCCGAAGCCTCCCTCCGTACCCGTTCGATCGCCTCGGTGAGAGCCCTGCCCCCACCGTCCACCTCGTACAGCCCCGAAAGGACGGTGCAGGAGAAGCCGGGAAGGTCACCGTCGTCGTTGACGTGGATGAGCTTGGCGAGCTCGTCGTTGTCGATGACGGGCGAGGCGAGCTGGATGTGCCTGCACGAAGCGGGTCCCGGTGCGAGCAGGTTCTGCTCCGGTCCCATCACCCGGCTCATGGAGGTCACGAGTTCCTCGCGGATGGCGTCGAGCGGCGGGTTGGTGACCTGCGCGAACCCCTGCTTGAAGTACTCGTACAGCAGCCGGGACCGCTTCGACAGCACCGACGGCGGGGTGTCCGACCCCATCGACCCCACGGGCTCGGCACCCTTGAGAGCCATCGGCGAGAGCAGGATCTTCAGCTCTTCCTCGGTGTAGCCGAAGACGATCTGTCTACGCAGCACGGAGGCGTGGGGCTGGGTCACGTGCTCGCGTTCGGCGAGCCGTTCGAGGGACAACAACCCGGCGTGCAGCCACTCGTCGTAGGGCTCCTGCGCCGCGAGCTCCGACTTGATCTCGTCGTCGTCGACGACCCGGCCGGCCTCGGTGTCCACGCAGAACATGCGGCCCGGCTTGAGCCTGCCCTTGGCGACGACCTCACCCGGCGGCACGTCCAGCACACCGCTCTCGCTGGCGAACACGATGCGGTCGTCCTTGGTCCGCCACCAGCGCGCCGGTCGCAGTCCGTTGCGGTCGAGCACCGCGCCGACCAGCGACCCGTCGGTGAAGGTCACGCACGCCGGGCCGTCCCACGGTTCCATGAGACTGGCGTGGAACCGGTAGAAAGCCCGGCGACCGGGGTCCATGGTGTGGTGGTTCTCCCACGCCTCGGGGATCATCATCAGCACGGCGTGCGGCAGGCTCCGGCCACCGAGGTGCAGCAGTTCCAACACCTCGTCGAACGAGGCCGAGTCGGAGCCGTCCGGCGTACACACGGGGTAGAGCCTGCTGAGGTCGCCCGGGATGAGCTCGGAGGCCAAAAGCGCCTCCCGCGCCCGCATCCGGTTGCGGTTGCCCCGGATGGTGTTGATCTCACCGTTGTGCGCGACGAACCGGAACGGGTGCGCCAGCGGCCACGACGGAAACGTGTTGGTCGAGAACCGGCTGTGCACGAGCGCGATGGCGCTGGCCAGCCGCTCGTCCCGCAGGTCGGGGAAGAACAGCGGGAGCTGGGTGGGCGTGAGCATCCCCTTGTAGACGAGGGTCCGCGCCGAAAGCGACGGGAAGTACACCCCGCACCCGGCGGCGACACTCTCGTGCTCGGCACGCTTGCGCAGGCAGAACGCGAGCCGGTCGAGGTCGATGCCGGCGCGACGGTTGCCGTCGACGTCCGGGACCTCCGCGACGAACAGCATGGAGCAGTGCGGCATCACCGACCGGGCAGTGGGGCCGATGTCGGCGGCATCCGGGTCCGTCGGTACCTTTCGCCAACCGAGCACGACCAGGTTCTCCTCGGCCGCGATGCGCTCCACGACTTCCACCGCCCGCGCCCGCGGCTCCTCCTCCACGGGGAGGAAGGCGAGGCCCGCCGCGTAGCGGTGCCTACCTCGTCCGTCGGGTTCGGGAAGAGCGAAATCCACATCGGCGCGGAGCAAATCGTCCGGAAGTTGCAGCAGAATGCCCGCACCGTCACCACTCGTGGGCTCCGCGCCCGCCGCACCGCGATGGTCGAGATTCGTGAGCGCGGTGAGACCGTCCGTGACGATATCGTGCGAGCGCAAGCCTTTGACGTGGGCGACCATGGCCACGCCGCACGCGTCCTTTTCCGCCGCAGGATCGTAGAAACCCTGCTTCTCTGGGATCGCGGAGAAGATCAAAGCGACCTCCTGCGTCGTCGTCGTGCTCTCATTCGTGCTGGGCACGGGACGACAATGGCCCGCTGATTAGCGCGACTTTAACACCTGGGAAATGTCCTGGAAATGGGTTGAATCAGCCGTTGTGCCCCGGTGGCGTAACAATCCGGCAGCGTTGCCGCGTCGGCTTTGCGCTGGTGTCTTGTTGTGGCTGTACCGGCCGGTCGCCGGACCGCCGTCCGGCCGTCGCCGCGTGGGTTGTCGAGCCGGTCACCCGAGTCTACTCGACGGTTCGGCCTGGTACTGTCACTGCGACGTGGGCGGGAGCGAAGTCCGGTGGGAATCCGGCGCTGTGCCGCAACTGTGATGGACCGTCCGTGGCGGCTCGTGAACGAGCCGTACGGCTGGGCCTAGCCAGGTCGCCTGACCGTTCACGTGACGCCATTACCGCCTCCGGCGCAGAGGTGCGGCGTCCGCGACCGCCCGACGGTCTCGGCGCGGCCGACGCGCCGGCCGAGAAGTCGAGGTCCGATGTTGCCTGTCAGACGGTTTCTGCTCCTCCCGCTACTGTTGGTGCTCTCCCTCACCGCCTGCGCCGAGCGCCAGGAGGACGCTCCTCAGACCCCGGCCGACAGCAGTGGCTTCCCCGTCGAGTTGAAGCCCGAAGGCGCGCCCGCCGTCACGCTGGAGGAACGCCCCGAGCGCATCGTGTCGCTGTCGCCGTCGACGACCGAGGTCCTGTACGCGGTCGGGGCCGGCGACCAGGTGGTGGCCGTCGACGAGATGTCCACCGTCCCGGAGAACGCTCCGCGCACGGAGATGTCGGGCCTGAGCCCCGACCCGCAGCAGATCGCCGGACACAACCCCGACCTCGTCGTCGTGGAGTCGGACACCGACGGCAAGCTGGCCGACGCGCTCGCCAAGACCGGCACACCCACGCTGGTGCTGCCCGCACCGACGTCGCTCGACTCGATGTACGCGCAGTTCGAGCTCGTCGGAGAGGCCACGGGCCACGAGAAGGAAGGCGCGGACCTGGCCCGGCAGACGAAGCAGGAGATCGAGAAACTGGTCGCCGACGCGGGCGACGCGGGCAAGGGCCTGAGCTACTACCACGAACTCGACCCGAGCTTCTACAGCGTCACCTCGGAAACCTTCATCGGCCAGGTGTACGACCTGTTCGGCCTCACCAACATCGCCGACCAGGGCGACCCGTCCGCCCACGGCGGTTACCCGCAGCTGTCGGCGGAGAAGATCCTGTCGGCCGACCCCGACCTCGTCTTCCTGGCCGACACGCAGTGCTGCGGGCAGAACGCCGAAACCGTGGCGAAGCGGCCCGGCTGGGACACGCTGACCGCGGTGAAGGAGGACCAGGTGATCGAGCTGGAGGACGACGCAGCGTCGCGGTGGACACCGAGGCTGGTCGACTTCGTCCGCGCCGTGGCCGACGGCGTGACGAAGGCCGCCGCCTGATCGTGTTGAAACGCTCGGCGCGACGCGCGCGCGACCGCGGGCGCGAGCACACCACCCGGCTCCGTCCGGGCACGGTGCTGCTCGCTCTCGCGGGGCTGCTGGCCGTCTGCGTGTTCGCCGTGGTGGTCGGAGCCGGTGAGCTGGGGTGGCAACGCGTGCTCGCCGAGATCGTCGCCCAGGTCACCGGCACGACGTCACCGCTGTCGGAACGTGAGGCGGCCATCGTCTGGGAGCTGCGGGTACCTCGGGTGCTGCTCGCCGGCATCGTGGGTGCCGCTCTCGCGAGCGCCGGCGCCGCCTTCCAGGGTGTGTTCCGGAACCCGCTGGCCGACCCGTACCTGCTCGGCGCGGCGGCCGGTGCGGGGATGGCCGCCACCCTCGTCATGGTGCTGGCTCCCGCCGTGACGACCTGGCCGGTGGGGCCCGTGCCGCTGGCCGCCTTCGCCGGTGCGCTCGGCGGGGTGGGGATGAGCTGGGTGCTGGGGCGTTCCGCCGGTGGAAGCGGCACCGCGACGCTGCTGCTCGCGGGTGTGGCGGTGACCGCCTTCCTGACCGCTGTACAGACGTTCGTGCAGCAGCTCAACACCGACACGCTCAAGCAGGTGTACACGTGGACGCTCGGCGGGCTCAACGTGAGCGGCTGGACCGACGTGTGGCTGGCCCTGCCCTATGTCGCCGCTGCCGCGGTGGTGTTGTGCCTGTGCGCGCGGCTGTTGGACGTCCTCGCCCTCGGCGACGCGGAGGCCACGTCCCTGGGGCTGCGTCCCGGGCTGCTGCGGCTCGTTCTGCTCGGCGCGGCGTCGCTGGCCACGGCCGCCGCCGTCGCGGTGAGCGGACTGATCGGGTTCGTCGGCATCGTGGTTCCCCACATCGTGCGCCTGCTCGCCGGGGCGAGCTACCGCGTGATCGTGCCGCTGTCCCTCGTCGGCGGCGCCGCGTTTTTGATCCTCGCCGACTACGTCGCCCGCACCGTGATGCCGGGTGAGCTGCCCCTCGGCGTGGTGACCGCGTTCGCGGGCGCACCGTTCTTCGCCATCGTCCTGCACACGACGAAGGGACGCGCCTCGTGACGGCCCTGCGACTCGACGGCGTCGGTGTCGCCTACAACGGTGAACCAGTGGTACGCGACGTCTCCGTCGCACTGGAGCAAGGGGGCTGGCTCGCCGTCGTCGGCCCGAACGGTGCGGGCAAGTCCACCCTGTTGAAGGCCATCGCCGGGCTCGTGCCCCATGCCGGCTCCATCACGGTGCACGGCACGCCCACCGACACGTTGACGCGGCGACAACGGGCCACGCTCGTCGGCTACGCCGCCCAGAGTCCGGTGCTCCCGGGCAAGCTCACGGTCACCGACTACGTGCTGCTCGGGCGCACGCCCCACCTGGGTCCGCTCGCGAGGGAAACCGCGGCCGACCTCGACATCGTGCGGGAGACACTCGACCGGCTCGACCTCGGCGCGCTCGCGGGACGCGAGCTCGACACGCTCTCCGGCGGGGAACGACAACGCGCGGTGCTGGCGAGGGTGCTCGTCCAGCGGACCCGGTTGTTGCTGCTGGACGAACCCACCTCCGGGCTCGACATCGGCCACGCCCAGGCCCTGCTGGAACGGCTCGACAGGCTCCGCACCGAGGACGGCATCACCGTGGTCACCACGCTGCACGACCTCACGTTCGCGGCGCAGTACGCCGACACGCTGCTACTGATCGACGGCGGTGAGGTGGCGGTGGCGGGCTCGGGCCACGAAGTGCTGACCGCCGCCCGCCTGCGGACGCACTACTCGGCACAGGTCGAGGTGCTCACCACCACGACCGGACATCCGGTCGTGGCTCCGGTCCGTTCCAGCTGAACCGGACTCTGTGCCCCCTTGCCGGAGGGGTGTCAACCGACCTCGGTACTCGCCGTTCCGCCGCCTCCGGAGCCGCCCCGCCGGTCGGGTCCGGTGCCGCCGGTGTCCTCGGTACCGCTGCCGTCGGCACGGTCCGTGGTGTCGGTGTCCGCACCGGCGCCAGTGTCCTCGGCACTGTCGGCGCCGTCGGCGCCGTCGCCGTCACCCGCCGCCCCGCCGTCGTCGGGGCCGGTCGCGAGATCCTCCGGCCGCTCCCTCGGTCCGAACCGCCTGGCGATCACCAGGTAAGCCACCGCACCGGCGAAGACCAGCACCGACGTCCACACGTTGACCCGAAGACCGAGGATGTGGTTGGCCTGGTCGGTGCGCATGAGCTCGATCCAGAACCGGCCGGCCGTGTAACCCGCGACGTACAACGCGAACGCACGCCCGTGCCCGAGCCGGAACCTCCGGTCGGCCCACAACACGAGGAGCGCCACACCGAGGTTCCACAGCAGCTCGTAGAGGAACGTCGGGTGCACGACCGCCAGGGGCACGTCGGTGACGGCCACGCCGTTGAGCGCGTCCGGCAGCCCCGTGGCGGGGTCGACCCGCTGGTAGATCTCCAGGCCCCAGGGCAGGTCGGTGGGCCCACCGTAGAGTTCCTGGTTGAAGTAGTTGCCGAGGCGGCCGATGGCCTGCGCGATCACGATTCCGGGGGCCACCGCGTCCGCGACGGCCGGGAGCGGGATGCCCTTCCGGCGGCACGCGATCCACGCACCCACCGCACCCAGGGCGATGGCGCCCCAGATGCCGAGGCCGCCCTCCCAGACGTAGAGCGCCCGGATCGGGTCCTTGCCCTCCCCGAAGTACAGCTGGTTGTCGGTGATGACGTGGTACAACCGCCCACCGACCAGACCGAACGGCACCGCGAACACCGCGATGTCGATGATCGTGCCCTTGGTGCCGCCGCGCTGCACCCACCGGCGCTCGCCCAGCCAGATGGCGAGGACGATCCCCGCGATGATGCACAGGGCGTAGGCCCGCAACGACAAGGGGCCGATCTGCCAGACGCCCCTGTCCGGGCTCGGGATGTTCGCGAGGAAGTACGCCGACGCGGTGTTCACAGGGTCACCGTAGCGCGACGCCGCGCACGCCACTGCGGGCCCCACCGCGAGTTGCCTCTTCGTCGTGAAGGCCACCCGGCCGCGGCGAGGATCAGCGGGCCGGTCGGCGAACCCCCTCGGCGAGCTCCGACGTCAACTCGGCCAGCGGTCCGGTCCCCTCCGCGGCCTTCGAGACCAGGGCGGAACCCACGATCACCGCGTCGGCGAAGGAGGCCACCTCGGCGGCCTGGTCACCGGATCGCACTCCGAGACCGACTCCCACCGGCAGATCGGTGTGCCGCCGGGTGCGCCGTACCAGCTCCGAGGCGGCACTGCCCACCGACTCGCGCGCGCCCGTGACGCCCATGACGGCGGTCGCGTACACGAAGCCCGTGGTGGCCTTCGTCGTCATCGCGATGCGGTCGTCGGACGACGACGGCGCCACCAAAAAGATCCGGTCGAGCCCGTGTTCGGTGGACGCGGTCAGCCACTCCGACGCCTCGTCCGGCGTGAGGTCGGGGGTGATGAGCCCGAGCCCGCCCGCCGACGCCAGGTCGCGGGCGAAGGCGTCGACCCCGTAGCGGTGCACCGGGTTGTAGTACGTCATCACGACGGCCCTGCCGCCGCGCGAGGCGACCGACTCCACGACCTCGAACAGGTGCCTGAGTTTGAAGCCGTTGCGCAGCGCCGCGTCGGCGGCCCCCTGGATGGTCGGGCCGTCCATCACCGGGTCGGAGTACGGAACACCGACCTCGACGAGGTCCGCTCCGGCGTCGACGGTGGCGGCGATCAGCTCCTTCGAGCCCTCCACGGTCGGGTACCCGGCGGGCAGGTACGCCACCAGCGCGGCCCGCCGATCCGCCCTTGTGCTGTCGAACAGCTCGGCCAGCCTGCTCACACGTCCTCCACGAGGTTGAAGTACCGGGCGGCGGTGTCCACGTCCTTGTCACCCCGGCCCGAGAGGCTGACCACGATGTGCGCCTCGGGACCGAGTTCCCGGCCGAGCCGAAGGGCGCCCGCGAGCGCGTGCGCCGACTCGATCGCCGGGATGATGCCCTCGGTCCGGGACAGCAACCGGAACGCGTCCATCGCCTCGGCGTCGGTGACGGCCTGGTACTCGGCCCGGCCGCTGTCCTTCAGCCACGAGTGCTCGGGGCCGACGCCCGGGTAGTCCAGACCCGCCGAGATGGAGTACGCCTCGGTGGTCTGGCCGTCCTCGTCCTGCAGCAGGTAGGACAACGCGCCGTGCAGCGTTCCGGGCGTGCCCCGCGTGAGCGTCGCGCCGTGTTCGCCGGAGTCGAGACCCTTCCCGCCCGGTTCCAGGCCCACCAGCCGGACCTCGGGGTCGTCGAGGAAGCCGTGGAAGATGCCGATGGCGTTCGAGCCGCCACCCACGCACGCGGCTACGGCGTCCGGCAACCTGCCCGTCAGTTCGAGGATCTGCCTGCGCGTCTCCTCGCCGATGACCCGGTGGAAGTTGCGCACCATGAGCGGGAACGGGTGCGCACCGGCCGCCGTGCCCAGCAGGTAGTGGGTGGTGTCCACATTGGTCACCCAGTCGCGGAGCGCCTCGTTGATGGCGTCCTTCAGCGTCCGCGAGCCGGTCCGCACCGGCACCACCTCGGCGCCGAGCAACCGCATCCGGGCCACGTTGAGCGCCTGCCGTTGCGTGTCCACCTCGCCCATGTAGACCACGCAGTCGAGGTCGAGCAGCGCACACGCCGTGGCCGTCGCCACCCCGTGTTGCCCCGCCCCCGTCTCGGCGATCACGCGGGTCTTGCCCATGCGCTTGGTGAGCAGTGCCTGACCCAGCACATTGTTGATCTTGTGCGAACCGGTGTGGTTGAGGTCCTCACGTTTGAGGAAGATGCGAGCCCCACCGGCGTGCTCGGCGAACCGCGGCGCCTCCGTGAGCAGCGACGGCCTGCCCGCGTACCCGGAGAGAAGCCGGTCGAACTCCCGCGTGAACTCGGGGTCCGACCGCGCCTTGTCGTACTCGGCCGCCAGTTCGTCCAACGCGCCCATCAGCGCCTCGGGCAGATAGCGACCCCCGTACGGGCCGAAGTGCCCGCGCTCGTCGGGGTCGTGCGCGCCTGCCGCCTGGTCCGTGTTCACGGTGTCCGCTCCCGTCATCGACTCGGCCTCGGGCAGGCCGGGTGAGACCCCGCCGTCACGAGTTTCACGAGGGCACCCTTCGGGTCGTCGGTCGAGACCAGCCCCTCCCCGACGAGGACCGCGTCGGCACCGTGCCCCGCGTAGGCCATGAGGTCACCGGGCCCGCGCACGCCGGACTCCGCGACCTTGTAGACGTCCATGGGCAGCCCGGGCGCCAGCCTGCCGAACACGTCCCGGTCCACCTCCAGCGTGTGCAGGTTGCGCGCGTTGATGCCGATGACCGACGCGCCGGCCTCCAGCGCGCGGTCGGCCTCCTCCGCGTTGTGCACCTCCACCAGCGCCGTCATCCCGAGGGACTCGACCCGGTCGAGCAGCGCCACGAGGGCGTTCTGCTCCAGCGCGGCCACGATCAGCAGCACCAGGTCGGCGCCGTGTAGTCGTGCTTCGTGAACCTGGTACGGGCTGACGATGAAGTCCTTGCGCAGCAAGGGAACATCGACCGCGGCCCGAACCGCGTCGAGGTCGGCCAGCGAGCCGCCGAAACGATGACGCTCGGTGAGCACACTGATCACCCGCGCGCCCGCGTCCTCGTAGTCCTTCGCCAGCGACGCCGGGTCGGGGATCGCTGCCAGATCGCCCTTGGAGGGGCTGCGGCGCTTGACTTCCGCGATCACGGCGATGCCGGACTCGCGCAGAGCCGCCATGGCGTCCCTGGGCTCGGGTGCCGCTGCGGCACGGCGCTTGAGTTCGTCGAACGGCAGCGCCGCCTCGCGCTCGGCGAGATCGGCCCGCACGTCAGCGATGATGTCTTCCAGAACGCTCACCGGGCGGCCCCACCGGGAGTCACGAAACCTGTTGATTCACTCGCAAGGTGGCTCACAAAAACCTTCCCCTTCCCGCCGATTCGATGCTAACCCGCGCGGTGTCGCGCATCGGCCTGGGGTCGTGTTCGCCTTGTCCGCCAGGCATAAACACCGAGTCAACGATCGCGTGTCGTGGGGTCCTCGCCCTCCGACAACGCGTTCCACAGGTCCGCGTCGGGATTTCCGGACCGCACGCGCCCCTTCCTGTCACCCGGTGCGGAGTACTTCGCGCCCATCCGGGGCATGCGGTGCCCTCGCCACGCGAGCACGGCCCCCGCGACCGCGTACAGCGCCGCCGCCGCGAGTGCCGCGGCGGGGCCCGTCCACGTCCTCGTCGGCTCGCCGGGAATCGTGTCGTAGCCGGGTGCCCGCGTGGACAGGTCCACGTCGTAGGCCGAACCGCCCAGCACGAGCACCGCCACCCACACGGCCACAGCGAGAAGCACTGCGCCCAGCACGCGCCGGGCGACGCCGCGCAGCGCCAGCGTCGCGGCGACGGCGGCCAGGGCCAGCAGCGCCAGCGGAACGGGCCACGCCACCAGGTCGCCGCCCGACAGCTCCTCGCGCAGCTCGCCGCCGACGACGGTGCCCGGAGGTACGTCGATCCACGTCAGCGACGAGGCCCCCCACAGCGCCACGGCGGCCAGCGCCAACGCCGCCACGGCGATCCACAGTGGACGCTTGTCGGAGTCAGGCACCAGGATCGGCCGCCTTCGCGGGGGCCATCGTGTCGGCCGCGGCCACGGCCGACAGCACGGTCCTCGCCTTGTTGAGCGACTCGTTGTCCTCGTAGTCCGCGTCGGAGTCCGCGACCACACCCCCACCCGCCTGGACGTAGGCCACACCGTCCCGCATCAGCGCGGTGCGGATGGCGATGGCGGTGTCGGCGTCACCCGCGAAGTCGAGATAGCCGACGATGCCGCCGTAGAGGGCTCGGCGAGTGGGTTCCAACTCCTCGATGAGTTCCATGGCCCGGACCTTCGGCGCGCCCGAGAGCGTGCCCGCCGGGAAGCACGCCAGCACCGCGTCGAACGCGGTGGCGTCATCCGCCAGCTCCCCGGTGACCGTCGACACGATGTGCATCACATGGCTGTATCGCTCGATGGTGAAGGAGTCCACGACGCGGACCGTGCCGGGGCGGCACACCTTGCCGAGATCGTTGCGGCCGAGGTCCACGAGCATCAGGTGCTCGGCGCGCTCCTTCTCGTCGGCCAGGAGGTCCTTGGCGAGCTGGGCGTCCTCCTCCGGGTCCGCACCACGCCACCGCGTCCCCGCGATGGGGTGGGTGCTCGCGCGCCCGTCACGCACGGTGACGAGCGACTCGGGGCTGGAGCCCACGATGTCGAACCCCTCCAGCCGCAGCAGGTACATGTACGGACTCGGGTTGGAGGTGCGCAGCACGCGGTACACGTCGAGCGCGTCGGCGTCCGTGCGCATCTCGAACCGTTGCGAGGGCACGATCTGGAACGCCTCACCGGCGTGGATGGCCTCCACGGCCTTGTGCACGGCCGCGTGGAAGTCCTCCTTGGTGCGCTTCCGGGTGAACTCGGGCGCGGGCCGCTCGAACACCGCGTTGGTGGCGGGCGCGGGACTGGCCAGCCGCTCGGTCATCACGTCCAGCCGCCGCAGGGCGTCGTCGTAGGCCGCGTCCACCCGCTCGGGGGAGTCGTCCCAGTTCACGGCGTTGGCGATGAGCGTCACCGTGCCCTCGTGGTGGTCGAACGCGGCGAGATCGGTGGCGAGCAGCATCGTCACCTCTGGGATGTCGAGGTCGCGTTCCGCGAGCTCGGGCAGGCGTTCGAGCCACCGCACGGCGTCGTACCCGATGTAGCCCACGAGTCCCCCGGTCAACGGCGGCATACCGGGCAGCGGCTCGGTGTGCAGCTTCTGGAGGGTCTCGCGCAGGATGGTCAGCGGGTCGCCCTCGGTGGGCAGCCCCGCGACGGGCTTACCCGTCCAGACGGCCTTCCCGTCACGGACGGTGAGCGCGGCCCGGCTGTCGACGCCGACGAACGACCAACGCGACCAGGACTGCCCGTTCTCGGCCGACTCCAGCAGGAACGTACCGGGCCGGTCGCCCGCCAGCTTGCGGTACAGCGCCACGGGCGTGTCCGCGTCGGCGAGCAACCGCCGCACCACGGGGATCACACGACGGTCCCGCGCGAGCGCCCGGAAGTCGTCACGACTCGGGCCGACCTCGCCCAGGCCGCGGGCCGCGGTGTGGGAGTTCTGGGCAGTCACCATGGGTTCATTGTGCCGCCGCCCGCGACAGGATCGTCAGCGGGTGATTTCAACACCAGTGGAAATAGTGATCCGTTCGTGCGGCATCATGGTCGACATGGCGACCGCGAAGGAGAACCCGGCCGGGCGGAGGACCGCTCGCAGGCGGGGCAGGCGACCGGCGGGCGAGGACACCAGGGCAGCACTGCTCGCCGCCGCCCGCGAGGTGTTCGCCGAGAGCGGCTACCACCACGCGACCGTCCGGGCCATCGCCACCAGGGCGGGCGTGGACGCGGCGATGGTGAACCACTGGTTCGGCGGCAAGGACGGACTGTTCGCCCAGGCGGTGTTGCACGTGCCGTTCGACGTCCGGGAGATCGTCGAGGACGTGACGGCCGACGGACCGGAGCGGCTCGGCGAGAACATCGTGCGCCGGTTCGTCACCACGTGGGACGGCGCGGGCGGCAGCGTGTTCGTCGCGTTGGTGCGCAGCCTCACGACCCACGGGGAGGCACTGGACGTCCTCAGGGAGGTCCTGCTGGGAAAGCTCCTCCCCGCGATCACGTCGGCGGCGGGAAGTGATCAGCCGGACCTGCGGGCGGCGCTGTGCGCCACGCAGATCCTGGGCCTCGGCATGGCCCGCTACGTGGCCGAGGTCGAACCGGTCGCCTCTGCCGACGTCGAGGCGCTCGTGACCACGGTCGCGCCCACCCTCCAGCGCTACCTCACCGGTGACCTCGGGCAGGCCGGGAGCTGACCTACCGGTCGGCGAGCAGCACCCGCTCGTCACCGTCGAAGCACGTGTGGGAGCCGGTGTGGCAGGCGGGGCCGGTCTGGTCGACCCGTACCAGCAACGTGTCGGCGTCGCAGTCGAGCCGCACCTCGCGGACGTACTGCGTGTGGCCGGACGTCTCTCCCTTGACCCACAACCTGCCACGGCTGCGGGAGAAGTACGTCGCCCTGCGCGTGGTGAGAGTGCGGTGCAGCGCCTCGTCGTCCATCCACGCCACCATCAGCACCCGCGAGGTGGAGTGCTCCACCACCACCGCGCACACGAGTCCGTCGGCGTTGCGCTTGAGCCGCCGCGCGAGCTCCGGGTCGAGCCCCTCGGGTTCGCTCACCGGACCTCGACACCCCCCTCGCGCAGCGCCGCCTTCACATCGCCGATCTTCATCTCCCCGAAGTGGAAGACGCTCGCGGCCAGCACCGCGTTCGCCCCCGCACGCACGGCGGGAAGGAAGTGGTCGACCGCGCCGGCTCCGCCGCTCGCGATGAGCGGCACCCGGACGGCGGCCCGGACGAGTCCGATCAGCTCCAGGTCGAACCCCTGCTTCGTGCCGTCGGCGTCCATCGAGTTGAGCAGGATCTCGCCGACCCCCAACTCCTCGGCGCGCGCGGCCCACTCCACGGCGTCGATACCGGTGCCGCGCCGCCCGCCGTGGGTGGTGACCTCGAAGCCGGACGGGGTCGGCGTGCCGCCCTCGGGCACGCGCCGGGCGTCCACCGACAGCACCACGCACTGGGCGCCGAACCGGCGGGACGCCTCGCGCAGCAACTCCGGTCTCGCGATGGCGGCCGTGTTGATGCTCACCTTGTCGGCACCGGCCCGCAACAACCGGTCCACGTCGTCCGTGCTGCGCACACCACCGCCCACGGTGAGCGGGATGAACACCTGCTCCGCCGTCTTGCGCACGACGTCGAACGTGGTCTGGCGGTTGCCCGACGACGCGGTGACGTCCAAAAACGTCAGCTCGTCGGCGCCCTCGGAGTCGTAGAGGCGGGCGAGTTCGACGGGATCGCCGGCGTCCCGCAGATCGGCGAAGTTGACGCCCTTGACCACCCGACCCGCGTCGACGTCGAGACAGGGAATGACTCTCACCGCGACGGACATGCGAACCAGCCTAACCGGGACGGGTGGCCGCGAAGCAGGGTGACACCGCGTGCCCACGATCACCGGGTGCGCATGGCCCGAACGTGGGGCGATCGGGCCGCTCTCTACAGTGATGCCATGACACTCGCCTCGGTGGGGGACGTGCGGACCGTCCACGAACCACAGCCGGGGGACGGCGCAACCCCTCACCCGGGGCCCGCTCGACGCGCTCGTTTCGCCCCCATCGCCTCGGTGTCCGCGGGCACCGCGCTGATCGGCGTCCACGCGTCGCTGTACGGCAACTGGTTGATCGACGACGCGGCCATCACGTTCGCGTACGCCCGCAGCTTCGCCGAGGGACTCGGGCCCGTCGTCCAACCCGGCGCCCCGCCGGTGGAGGGCTACTCCAATCCGACCTGGTTGCTCCTGCTGGTCCTCGGCAGGTTCACCGGCCTGTTCGACAACGGCACGCTGTTCGGCGTTCCCGACTACGTGCTGTTCCCCAAGGCGCTGGCCCTGCTGTGCTGCGCGGGCATCCTCACACTGAGCTACGTGGCCGCACGCAAGGTGTTCTCCACTCTGGCGTGGGTCGTGCCACTCGCCACCGGAGCCGTGCTCGCCGCGATCCCCTCGTTCGTGATCTGGGCCTTCTCGGGCCTGGAGAACCCGCTGTACGCGCTGCTGCTGGTCGGCCAGGCGGTGTTGCTGTTCTGCGCCGTCCTGGACAACCGGCTGCTCACGACGAAGGTGGCGCTGGCGGCCGGTGGGCTCGCAGCGCTCGCCGCCCTGACCCGGCCGGAGGGTCTGATCTACGCGGGCACCTACCCGCTCGTGCTGTTGACGCAGCTGCGGCGCGCCACGTTCCCGATGAGCGTGCGGCGCTGCGTGGAGTCGACGGTGGCCTTCGCCCTTCCCGTCGGCGCCTACTTCGGCTGGCGGTACGCGACCTTCGGGCAGTGGCTGTCCATGCCGTCCGTGGCGAAGGCGCAGGACCTGCCCACCCTGGAGGACATGGCCCGGCCGGGTGAACTCGTCTCCTACCTCGGCGCGCTGGCGGTCCTGTTCGTCATGGCGGTGATCGCCATCGCGCTCGCGAGGGCCCCGTGGTGGCGGCCGGGCCTGCTGGCCGTGCTCGCCCCGCTGGGCCTCGCGGTGATCGCCTACGCCGTGCTGGAACCGGACTGGATGGAGCAGTACCGGTTCGCCACTCCGGTGTGGGTGCTCGGGACGCTCGCCGCGACGCTGGCGGCCGTCGAGGTGTTGCGCTCGGCGAGCGTACGGGCGCGTGCGTGGCTGACCGCCGGGCTGGTCGCGACGTTGCTGCCGACCGGAGCCGTTTTCGCCGAGGCGTCCGAGGAGTTCCAGGCGCAACCCAACATCTCCGCCTGCTACGTCGCCGACCGGTTCGGCAGGGTGTTCAACGGCTATGCCGACATCCTCGGGCTCGAGAAGGCGTCGCTGCTGATCCCGGACCTCGGCGGCTCCGCCCTCACGAGCAGGCTCGAACTGGTCGACATGGCGGGTCTGACGCACGCGGAGTTCGCCGAGATGGCCAGGGAGGGCGACCGCAGGGCGCAGGTGGAGTACGTCTACACGGTGGCCAAGCCGACGTTCGTCCACGTGCGGGAACCGTGGAGCAGCGGGACCGGCATCGGGTGGGACCCGAGGCTCGAACGCGACTACTACCCCATCCACTTCGACATCTACCAGGGCGAACCCCACGGTGACTGGGTACGCAAGTCAGCGGTGCCCACGCCGGAGTTGCTCGCCGAACTGCGCGACTACGCCGACCGGTCGGCGGCCTGGGTGGAACAGCGGGCCGGGGTGTCCCCGCTGCGGGACTGCGGCCCGACCCTGCACCGGGGGGAGACCGGCCTGTCCGAGCCCTTCCCCGGGGAGGAGCGGAGTCCGGAGTCCCCGGCTCGTCCGGAGGCGGCGGCACGCTGACGCCCAGCGGGTGCGGCAGGTTTCCCCGTCGGCCCCGGGCACGGCACGATGATGCGAATGGACACCGAGAGCGAACTGGCGCGCCTGGACTCCGAGAAGTACGTCTCCCTGGTCACGTTCCGCAGGACCGGCGTCGGTGTAGCGACACCGGTGTGGATCGCCAGGGACGGCGACGAACTGCTCGTCTTCAGCGAACGCCACGCGGGCAAGGTGAAACGCATCCGTAACGACCCGAGGGTCGAACTGACCGCCTGCGACGTTCGCGGGCGGAGGACCCACGGCGCGACCGTCACCGGCAAGGCGCGCGTGCTCGACGACGAGGGCAGCGCCCACGCGAGGCGGGTGATCGCCCGCCGGTACGGCCTCGTGGGCAGGTTGACGATGTTCTTCAGCCGACTGCGAGGCGGCCCACGGCGCACCGTGGGCATCGCCATCGCCCTCGCCGACTGACCGCGCCAGGGGCGCGGCGCCTACCCGACGGCCGAGAGGGCCTCGGGCAGTGTGAACGCTCCCGCGTACAGGGCCTTGCCCACGATCGCGCCCTCCACGCCGTCGCGCTGCAGCGTGGCGAGGGCTCGCAGGTCGTCGAGACTGGACACGCCGCCCGACGCGATGATCGCCGCGTCGGTGCGGGCCGTGACCTCACGCAGGAGGTCCAGGTTGGGGCCGCGCAGGGTGCCGTCCTTGCTCACGTCGGTGACGACGTAGCGCTGAGCGCCGTCACGGTCGAGCCGCTCCAGGGTCTCCCACAGGTCGCCGCCGTCCTTGGTCCAGCCCCGGGCCGCGAGTCGATGCCCCTCGTCGGTGATCCGGACGTCGAGCCCGATGGCGACGCGGTCGCCGTACGTGGCGACGACACGCGCGCTCCACTCCGGGTCCTCCAGGGCCGCCGTGCCGAGGTTCACACGGCGGGCGCCCGTCGCGAGGGCCGCTTCGAGCGACTCGTCGTCCCGGATGCCGCCGGACAGCTCCACGTCCACGTCGAGCTTGCCGACGACCTCGGCCAACAGCTCGCGGTTGGAGCCCTTGCCGAACGCGGCGTCGAGGTCCACCAGATGGATCCACTGCGCGCCGTCTCGCTGCCAGGCCAGCGCCGCCTCCAGCGGCGATCCGTAGGAGGTCTCGGTGCCTGCCTCGCCCTGCACGAGACGCACGGCCTGTCCGTCGGCCACGTCCACGGCGGGAAGTAGTGTGAAGCTCACCGGGCCACTATAGGAACCGAGGGAGCCTCGACGGCTCAGAGGGTCCGCACCCAGTTGCGGAGGATGTGCGCGCCCGCGTCGCCCGACTTCTCCGGGTGGAACTGTGTCGCCCACAGCGGCCCGTTCTCGACCGCGGCCACGAACTCCTCCCCGTGGTGGGCCGTGGTGACCTTCGGCTGCCCACCGGGCAGTTCCGACACCAGTTCCCACCGCCGCACGGCGTAGGAGTGCACGAAGTAGAACCGGGTGTCCGCATCGAGGCCCGCGAAGAGCTCCGAGCCGGCGGGTACGCGCACCGTGTTCCATCCCATGTGGGGCAGCACGTCGGCGTCGAGTCGCTCGACCGCTCCCGGCCACTCGCCGACGCCCTTGGCCTCGACGCCGTGCTCGACACCACGTTCGAACAGGATCTGCATCCCGACGCAGATGCCGAGCACGGGCCTGCCCCCGGCGAGCCGGGTATCGATGATGCGGTCACCGCCGACGGCCAGTAGCCCTTCCATGCACGCCGCGAAGGCTCCCACGCCCGGTACGACGAGACCGTCGGCCTCCAGAGCTGCGCGATGGTCCGAGGTCACCTCGACGTCCGCGCCCGTGCGCCGCAGGGCACGTTCGGCGGAGCGGAGGTTGCCGGAACCGTAGTCAAGGATGGCGACTGAAGGCACGCCCACCAGCTTAGGCCGTGTTTCGCGAATCCCGCGTACCGGCTGCGCTCGGAGAGGACTCACGAAACACGACCTAACCGCTCCCGCTGACCCGGCGACCCGCCTGCCAGGCCGCGGGCAGCACGGCCAGCGCCATGGCGGCCAGCAACGTGAACGAGGCACCCACCGTGGTGGCCGAGATCAGCGCTCCGACGGCGAAGGCGCCGAGACCCTGCCCTGCGTCGAAGGCGATGTTCCAGGCCACGCTCGCCTGGGCGGCCGGGGTGCGGGCGAACATCGCCACGAGGGCGTCGTTCTGCACGACCCCGAACCCGACGCCGAACACGGCCACCGCCACGACGGCGACGACGGCGAGACCGTCCGCCTCGGCGACGAGCGCGAAAGCGAGCAGGCCCCCGCCCCCGGCCACGAGGGCGGGCAGCAACATGCGGCCTGGGGTGGTGACGCGGTCTCCGTAGTGTCCGGCGAGCCAGCGGGTGAGCATGGCCGCTCCCGGCACGACGAGCAGCGCGACGGCCGCGACCGGCGGGCTCAGCACGATGGGCAGAAACGTCGCGAGCGCGCCGTAGCCGGTGGACAACGCGAGCATGGGCAGCCACGGTCGCCATGTGGCCGCCGCGACGTCCGCGGCCCCGCGCAATCCGCCGCGCGCGGTGTCGTTCCTCGGGCGCGAGCGGGGCAGACCGCAGGTCGGCACGAGCGCCAGCAGCGGTAGGGCGGTCGCCAGCACGAACACCGGCACGAAGCCCCAGTTCTCCGCGATGGCCGCGCCCGCGGGCAACCCGACGAGCTGAGGCAGCCCCACGGCGAGCCCGTAGAGCCCGGAGCCGCGCGCCACCAGCCCCGCCGGCAGCAACTCCGCGATCAACGCGCTACCGCACACCGTCAGGAGCCCGAAACCCAACCCGCGCACGAACGAGACGGTCAGGATGGCGGGCGAGGAGGGGAACACGGCCAGCAACGGTGTGGGCACGCCGATCAGCAGCGTCCCGAGCAGCAGTCCGGCGCGGTAGCCGAACGCTCGCACGAACGCGGGGACGGCGAACTGCGCCAGCACGGTGCTGGCCATGAAGACACTGGTGGAGGCTCCCGCGACGACGGAGTCCGCCCCGTGCCGCACGACCCACAGCGGCACCACGGGCAGCAACAACGAGAAGCCGCTGAACGCTCCGGCCGCGACGAGGAGCATGAGCGAAAACGGCCGGTGACGCAGAGGGGAGACGGGCTCACCGCTCGGCGGCGCCGCGGGTCTGGGCATGGACACGCCCCTCTTCTAGTACGCCCGTACCCGTCTTGTCGAACCCGTCGAGCCGGGCGCGACGTCAGTCACCCCCGCGCCCACTCCAGGAGCCGGTCGGCTGACAGGGTGTTGACCACGTCGCCCGCCTCGACGCCGCACTCCAGCGCACGCGCACACCCGTAGGGCTGCCAGCCGAGCTGTCCCGGTGCGTGCGCGTCGGTGTCGACGGCGAAGCGGCAACCCAGCTCCCGGGCGCGGCGCAGCAGGCGTCGGGGCGGGTCGAGCCGCTCCGGACGGGAGTTGATCTCCACGGCGACGCCGTGCTCACGGCAGGCCTCGAACACGGCGTCGGCGTCGAACTCCGACTCGGGCCTGCCCTTGCCGGTGACCAGCCGTCCCGTGCAGTGGCCGAGCACGTCGACGTCCGGGTTCGACACGGCGGCGACCATGCGTTCGGTCATGTGACGGGAGTCCATCCGCAGGTGGGAGTGCACGCTCGCCACCACGACGTCCAACTCCGCGAGCAGGTCCGGCTCCTGGTCGAGCGAGCCGTCGTCGAGAATGTCGACCTCGATGCCGGTGAGCACGCGAAACGGTGTGCCCTCGCTCGCGTACGCGGCGTTGAGCTCGGCCACGACGTCCAGTTGGCGGCGCAGGCGGTCGGCGCTCAGCCCTCGTGCCACCGTCAGCCTCGGGGAGTGGTCGGTGAGCGCCACGTACTCGTGCCCGAGCGCGCGAGCCGCCTCGGCCATCTCGTCGATGGGGCTGCCGCCGTCCGACCAGTCCGAATGCGTGTGGCAGTCCCCGCGCAACGCGGCGAGCAGCTCCCCGCCGTCGGGCAGGTTCTCCGCACTGCCCGCGACCTCGGTCAGGTAGGCGGGTTCGCGCCCCGCCAGCGCGTCGGTGATGACACTCGCCGTGGTCTTGCCGATCCCGCTCAGCTCGGTGAGCCTGCCCTCGGCGACCCTGCGCTCCAGCTCCTCCCGGCCGAGTCCCTCGACCACCGACGCGGCCCTGCGGAACGCCCTGACGCGGTACGTCGGTGCTCCCTCTCGTTCGAGGTGCAGTGCGATCTGCCTGAGTACGCCGACGGGATTCATCGCCTCACCTTCCGGGGAAGCTCGTGGAACTCCACGTCGCGGAGACGGGAGCTCTCGACCGTCACCGTGAGATAGGTGCACGCCGGTTGCCGGCGCCGGTCTGTGGGCGATCCGGGGTTGAGCAGGCGTAGGCCACCCGGGGTCACGCTGTCCCACGGAATGTGGCTGTGCCCGAAAACCAGCACGTCGGTGTCGGGGAACCACGCGTCGCAGCGTTTCTCCCGTCCCTTGGCGGGGCCCGTCTCGTGGACCACGGCCATGCGCAGACCGTCCAGATCGACTCTCGCCACCTCGGGGAGCCGACGCCGCAGCGCGGGGCCGTCGTTGTTGCCGTACACGGCGACCAGCCGCCGGGCCGCCTCGTCGAGCCGGTCGAACAGCGACTCCGAGACCCAGTCGCCCGCGTGCACCACGACGTCGGCGTTCTCGATCTCACGCCACACCTGTTCGGGCAGTTCACGCGCCCGTTGCGGCACGTGCGTATCGGAGATCACCAGCGCCCTCATGCCGTCACCCGTCAACCGCCCTGGTTCGAGATCTCGACGTCCAGACCGGCCGCGATCCGTTCGCACTCCGCCGCGGACGGTTCCCGCCCACCGAGCCGGTCGCGCAGCTCGTCCCGGCCGGCCACCTCCAGCGCTCCTGCGTAGTCCGGGGAGCGCAACTCCCCCTCCCCCAGCACCCGCAGCGTCCCCTCGTGGAGCACCAGCCGCGCCGACGGGTCGTCGCTGGTGAGTAACGCGCGAACAGCGTCGGCAGTGACACGCATGGAACCTCCCGCTCGCTTCTTCACATCCGATCACTGCCGGGTACCCACAAAAACGGCTATCGCAATGAAATAAAACTGGTACATCGCCCCGGAGAGGCCGAAACCCGACTCGACAATGCCCGAAGGATTCGCCTGTCAACCGCGTGACCTGCGCCGATTCGGCGGAGCCCGAGACGGGGGGCTCATGTCGTCCCCGTCGCCGTCACCCGTATCTTGGCCTGCGGAGTTCTGGCCGGACGCCGGACGTGGAGGGGTTGCCTTGCAGCAGAATAGCCAGTGGCCCGAGTCTCACAGCGAACAAACGGACATACTTCCGCGGGTTGACGCGCAGCAGGCCCAGCCCGATTCGAACGCCACGGAGAGCACCCAGTACATCGCCGCGCACGACGCGCCGACCCAGCAGCTCTCCTCCACGGGCCAGGGCGGCGGCACCCCACCTCCGGGACAACCCGGCGGCACCGCAGCGAAACCGTCCCGCCCCCGCTGGCGCAGGCCCGGGATCATCGCCGCGGCCGTGTTCGGTTTCCTCGTGCTGGTGTACGGACTGGATCTTCTCTTCACCAGCGGTGACATTCCCCGCGGCGTGACCGTGGCCGGCGTCGACGTGGGTGGAATGAGCCACTCCGAGGCCGAGAACCTGCTGCGCGAGGAGATCGAGCCGAGGCTCAACCAGCCCGTCGCCTACAGCGCGGGCGAGGTGACGGGCGAGCTGAACCCCAAGGAGTCGGGTCTCGCCCTCGACTGGGACGCCACCCTGGAGCAGGCGGGCGACCAGCCCCTCAACCCCTTCACCCGGATCTCCTCCTTCTTCACCACCACCGAGCTCGGTGTGGTGACCCAGGCCGAGCCCAACCAGTTCGACAACGCCATGAAGGCGTTGCGCAAGGACATCGACCAGGAACCCGTCGAGGGTGACGTCGTCTTCGAGGGCGCCCGGCCGAAGGCGGTGGAGCCCAAGCAGGGGCAGAAGCTTCAGACGGAGGCGGCGCAGGAGACCATCCTGACGCACTGGGCCTCCGGCGAGCGGCTCACACTGCCGGTGACCTCGACCCCGGTGACCGTGCCGATGGAGGAGGTCCAGAAGGCGCTTCGCGAGGTCGCGCAGCCCGCCATGTCCGGTCCGGTGACCGTGCACGGGGAAGGCGCCGACGGCGTGCTCGAACCGGAGGAGATCGCGGAAGGGTTGTCGTTCGAGGCGAAGAACGGCTCACTCGTCCCGAAGATCGACCAGAAGAAGATCGTCGCGGGCGTCGAGCCCGAGCTGGCCTCCACGGAGAAGGAGGGCAAGGACGCCAAGATCGTCTTCCAGGGTGGCAAGCCCGCGGTCGAACCCTCCGAGGACGGAAACCAGATCAAGTGGGACGAGACCCTCAAGCCGCTGCTCGACGTGCTGAAGAAGACCGAGGGGCGGGAGCTGACCGCCACCTACGAGAAGAAACCTGCCGAACTCACCACCGAGGAGGCCGAGGGCCTCGGCATCAAGGAGGTCATCGGCGAGTTCAGCACCGGCGGGTTCGCGGCCGACTCGGGCGTCAACATCCGGGTGGTGGCCGAGGAGGTCAACGGCGCGATCGTCAAGCCCGGTGAGACCTTCAGCCTCAACGAGTACACCGGTCCCCGCACCAAGGCCGAGGGCTACGTCGAGGCGGGCATCATCCAGGACGGCGCACCCGGCAAGGCCGTCGGCGGCGGCATCTCGCAGTTCGCCACCACGCTCTACAACGCGTACTACAACGCCGGACTCAAGGACGCGGGGCACCAGGAGCACAGCTACTACATCAGCCGGTACCCGAAGGGCCGCGAGGCCACGGTGTTCCAGAACCCCGACGGCTCCAGCGTCATCGACCTGAAGTTCACCAACGACAGCCCTCACGGCGTGGCCATCCAGACCATCTGGACACCGTCCGACATCACGGTGAGGCTGTGGGGCACGAAGCGCTACGAGGTCGTGGGTCAGACGGGTCCCGAGACCAACCACGTGCCACCGCACACGGTGGAGGGCCCGAAGGAGAACTGCCACGCGAGTGCCGGCGCGCCCGGCTTCACGGTCACCGACACCCGCATCCTCAAGGACATCGAGACGGGGCAGGAAGTGCGCAGGGAAGAGCGCACGGTGAAGTACAACCCGCAGCCGAAGATCGTCTGCAAGAACAAGGACTGAGCGCGTAAATCGGTGGCCTCCGCGAGTCCGGACTGCCAAGGTGGAGCAAAGCAGGCTTTCCGACTCGCGGAGGTTCCCATGTCCGACACCACAGCAAGCAACGGCGGGGACAGCCGGAACGACGACGTCAAACGACGTTTCCAGGAAGCGCTCGCGCGCAAGCAGGCCAAGCACAAGGCCGGTGAGTCACACGCCGACCGCGGCAACGCGGCGGCCCACCCCCACGGTCCGCTCGCGCACAAGCGCGACTTCCGCCGCAAGAGCGGCTGAGCGCACGACCTACGTCCGCAGCGTCTCCAGGTGGTCCACCACCCGGAACTCCGACGCCGGGCTCGCCGTGGTGACGGCTTCCCTCAGTTGTTCGAGCCCGCCCCAGTCCTTCGCGGGCTCGAACAGCGAGTGGTCGAAGTCGTCCCAGTGGGTCGGCACGACGTACGGCGGGTGTCCCAGCGTCCGGAGCAGCCTGCCCACGTAGTCGGGCACCATTCCTCCGCCCGCGGGCAGCAGCACGACGTCGGGGCGGAGTCCGGCGAGCTCGGACTCGATGTAGTTCGACCCGCCGAAGTCGAGCACGCTCGCACCGGAGTCGGCGATCACCTCGTAGGCCAGCGTGCCGCCCTCGACGAGGTCGCGGATGTACTCGGGCCGCTTCGGCGGCACGGCCGGGCGGGTTCCGGCGAAGGCGACCCGCCCGCGCGGCGCGGATGCCGAGTGCAGTGACCGCAGTACCCGGATGGTGTAGCCGTCGAAGGACAGGTACTCACCACCCGTGGCGACGCAGAGCTGCTCCTCCGGCGCGCCGAGGGCGAGCATCAGGTTGACGTGCGTCTCGGTGCCGACGACGGTGGCCCCGGTCTTCTTCGCGAGGTAGGGCACGTCGGTCAGGTGGTCGTAGTGGCCGTGGGTGACCAGGATGTGGTCGGCGCGCAACTCCCCGGAGTCCACCATCCTGTCGATGAGCGCGGTGTCGACCTCGATCCTGGTCTTCGGGTCGGCACCTTCCTTCGTGTAGGTGCCGGTGTGGAAGCGGGTCAGCCACGGGTCGATGAGCACGGTCCTCTCGCGGCCGTCGCCGGCCTTCGTACGGATCTCCCAGCTGTTGTTGCCCCACCAGCGCAGCCACAGGCCCGCCCTCGCCTGTCGCTGCCCCACCTCGGGTTCGGACGAGGACGTCGCGGCCACCACGCCGCCGGTCGCGGCCATGGCGACAGCCCCGAGTCCCACGCCGAAGATCGCACGCCGGCTCACCCTGTCGTCTCTGTCGTTCATGAGCACATTGAGCTACACCCTCACTCCATCTGTCCAATATCGACAGTTGTGGTCCGTGATACCCGAACCGGTATCGTCGCTGTGTGGACCCCGTGCGTGCGCTGCGCAGCTTCGTCGTCGTGGCCGAGGAACGTCACTTCGGCAGGGCCGCCGACCGGCTCGGCATCGCCCAACCACCGCTCAGCAGACGCATCGCGCGGCTGGAGAGCGAACTCGGTGCGCGACTGTTCGATCGGGACAGCCGACGGGTCGAGCTGACCGAGGCCGGGCAGGTGCTGCTCGCGGAGGCCAGGGACGTGCTCGCGCGGTGGGACCGCATGGTCGCCCTCGTCGGCAAGGCCCACCGCGGCGAGACGGACACGCTACGCGCCGGGGTGCCGCCCGAGGTGCCGGGCCGCACACTCGCCGCGATCCTCCGCGCGTTCACCGACGCCTGCCCCGACGTGCGGCTCGACCTCCAGGAACTCACGACGGCGGAGCAGTTGCCGCTGCTGGCCGACCGGCAGCTCGACGCGGGACTGTTGCACCACCCGGTCGACACCGTGGGGCTGCACCTCGGTCCCGTCGTGGAGACGCCCCTTGGTGTGGTGTTGCCGAGGGAGGACCCGCTGGCCCCCCGCACCGACCTCACCCTGCCCGACCTCGCGGGCCACGGACTCGTGCTCTTCCCGAGGGCCGCGGCCCCCGGCCGATACGACGAGACGCTGCGGACGTGCTGGGAGCGAGGTTTCCGGCCCACCACCGTGCACCACGCCCGCAACCCGGAGTTCGTGCTCGGTCTGGTACTCGCGGGCCACGGCGTGGCGTTCGACAGCGGGGGCGTCGCGAGGAAGGAGCCGAGGGCGGTGTGGCGGCCGTTGCGGCCGGAGCCGCTCGTCTGGCGCATGTCGTTCGCATGGCCTTCCACCAGCCCGCACCCGTTGGCGGCCCGGCTCGCCGAGGTGGCCGCCGAGGTGCTGCGCCGCGACGGCGTGTCGACGGTCGCGCGGGCTCCCGATCCCGTGCAGCCGCCCCGGCCGTGGGACGTCGTCTACGCGTCGGGCTGACGCAGCGACTCCACCGCCGCACGCGCCGTGAGACCGATGGCCCGCTCGATGTCGGGGCGTCGCCCCTCCAGCGAGGCCACCCGCGTGAACACGGCGACGGCGTACCGGCCGCCGTCGGGGTAGGTGACCACGCCGATCTCGTTGCGCACGCACGGCAGCGTGCCCGTCTTGCCCGCAACCGAGGCCTCGGCGGGAAACGCCGACCCCAGCCGTAACCAGTTGACCTGCTGCGCCATCCACCTCCGCACGGCCGCGCAGCTCTCCGGCGGGCCCGCCCGGTCGGTCCACACGAGCTCCAGCAGCCGGGTCATCTCCTCGGGCGTGCCGGCGTTGGTGTGCGCGGGGTCCAGCGCGCGGGTCGCGAGCACCTCCTCCGCGGTCAGCCTGGGGAACCGGGCCGCGAAGTCGGCCGGGCCGCGTGCGCCGACGTCCTCCGCCATACTCCGGACCACGTCGCGAGGTGGGCAGACCACGCGCGTCGCGGTCAGGCCGAGCTCCGTCACCAGCGCCTGCACGTTGTCCACGCCCACTCGGTCGAAGAGCAGGTCCGCGGCGCTGTTGTCGCTCACGCTCATCGCGAGGAACGCCGCGTCCCGCAGGCTCAGCTCGACGTCGTCGGCGCACCCCGCCGTTCCGGTGCCGCCCAGCCGGTCCTCGGCCGACACCCGCACCCGGTCCGCCGGGTCGAGCTGCCCCGCCGCGACCTGGCGGGCGAACTCCAGCACGAGCGGCACCTTCACGACCGACGCGAGCACCGCGCGCTCGCCGGACCCGACTCCCGTCTGCCTGCCGGTGGCAAGACAACGGGCGTGCACCTGCGCGTGCACGCCCGTCGCTTCGAAGAACTCGATCACCTGGTGAGTATCGACCTCAGCCGGGACACCTCCGCCATACGGCGCTCGGCGAGGCGGTCGGCCGCGGTCACCGGCGGCACGCCCTCCTCCTCGGCGAGGGCGAACACCTTCTTCGTCGTCTCGTACAGCGCGCTCACCTTGCGGTGGGCCCGCTCGAAGTCGAACCCGTGGAGTTCGTCGCTGACCATGATGACGCCACCGGAGTTCACGAGGTAGTCGGGAGCGAAGAGGATCCTCCGCTCGTCGAGCAGCTTCTCCACCCCCGGGTGGGCGAGCTGGTTGTTCGCCGCGCCACAGACGATCCTGGCGCGCAGCACCTCCACGGTCGCGTCGTCGAGCGCCCCACCGAGCGCGCACGGGGCGTAGACGTCGATGTCGGAGGCGACCAGTGCCGCGGTGTCGGAGACGACGTCCACCGACGGGTGCGCGGCGCGGACGCGGTCGATCGCGGCCTCGGAGACGTCGGTGACGACGACCTCCGCGCCAGCCTCGACCAGATGCCCCACGAGAAGGTGGCCGACCTTCCCCACACCGGACACACCGACGCGGCGCCCACGCAGCTCGGGGCTGCCCCACACGTGCTCGGCGGAGGCTCGCATGCCCTGGAACACGCCGTAGGCGGTGAGCACGGACGAGTCCCCGGCACCGCCGTCGTCGCGGGAGCGGCCGGTGACGTGCCGGGTCTCCCTCGCGATCACGTCCATGTCGGACACGTAGGTGCCCACGTCGCAGGCGGTGATGTAGCGGCCACCGAGGGACTCGACGAACCGGCCGTAGGCCCGCAGCAGCGCTTCCGACTTGACCGTGGCGGGGTCACCGACGATGACGGCCTTGCCACCACCGAGGTCGAGTCCCGCGAGGGCGTTCTTGTACGACATGCCCATCGACAGCGCCAGCACGTCGTTCAACGCGTCCTGCTCCGACGCGTACGGGTAGAAGCGGGTTCCGCCCAGGGCGGGCCCGAGTGCGGTGGAGTGCACCGCGATGATCGCCTTGAGCCCGGTCTGCGGGTCCTGGCAGTAGACCACCTGTTCGTGGCCGCCGTCGCGGCCGAATACACCATCGGTCACGGTCGTGACTCCTTTGTCGTCGCCCGGCGCGGCTTGTGGCTCGCGCTCCGGTGTGCCGGTGTTCGGTTGTGGGCGGCCACGAACCGGAAGGTCGTTCCGGGCCTCCTCGCCGCCGCCTGCGAATCTAGCTCACGCACAACCGCCGGAAAACCGGGCGACTGGCAGGTGGAACCGGTCAGGACCCCGGCGTCGGGGAGCGCAGCGCGGCCACTGCCGAGGCGAACATCGTCGACTTGATGGCGCCGAGCGTGCCCTTGTCCTTGCCCGCCAGTGCGCTGACGCGCTCGCACGCGACGTCCAGCAGCACGTCCTGCTCCGCGACCGCGTCGACGAGTCCTGTGCGCTCCGCCTCGGGACCACCGAACCGGTGCGCCGTGGTCATCGACGCGATCGCCGCGGCTGGCGTCAGCTTGCTCTGGATGAGGGCGGCCATGCCCGGGGTGAACGGGATGTTGATGTCGGCTTCGGGGAAGCAGAAGTAACCCCGGTCGGCGCGCATGACGCGCACGTCGTGCGCCATCGCCAGCATGGCACCCGCGCCGAAGGCGTGGCCGTTGACGGCGGCCACCGTGGGCACCGGCAGGGTGAGCACCCTGGCGAAGAGCTCGTGCACGTCCCGGACGTAGCTCGGGGTCTGGTCGGCGTGGGCGGCGAGCCATTCCAGGTCGAGCCCGTTGGAGTAGAACTTGCCCTGGCCCACCGTCACGAGCGCTGCCGGTCCTTCGTGCTCCGAGACGGTGTCCAGCATCCCGTGGACCGTCGTCAGCCACTCGGGCGAGAACCGGTTCTCGTCAGCTCCGAGTTCGAGCACGAACACGGGGTCGCGGTGGTGCAGCGTGGGCACGGCAGTCCTTCCTTCGACGTCCGGAAACCGACATCCGGAGACCGGAGGAGACACTAACAGAGCGCTTAGTCACCTCGGTGCCGTACGACGCCGCCGGGAACGGTGCCTTCCTGTCGAGCGCGGCGAGTACGGCGGCCTCCGCGAGCCCGGCGGCCTCCCGACGATCGGCCGCACGACCCGGCGCGATCTCAGGACACACGACGACCTCCAGAACGAGTCCACGCAACCGCAGCGTCCGCCGTATCGACTCGACCAGGGACTCAGGGCCGACGAACGCCGGTCGCGTCGTCTCGCGCCCGCTCTCCATCCGGTACCGCAGGGCCACCGGGCGAACGGGCACACCGGCATCGATCGCGGCCTGGAAGAACGCGGGACGGAACCGGCCGGACGCCCGCCCGCACCACGTGGTGCCCTCGGGTGTGACGTTGACGAGTGTTCCCGCCCGCAGCACGTCGGCCACCCGCGCGACGGTGACGGGCAACGTCGACAGGCGCTCGCGATCGAGGAACACGGTGCCGGACCTCGCCACCAACCGGCCCAGGAAAGGCCACGAAGCGATCTCCCGCTTGGCGACGGCTTTCATGGGCCGCACAGCGCCGAGGGCCACGATGTCGAGCCACGAGACGTGGTTGGTGACCACCAACGCGCCTCGCCCCCGCCCGTCGAGGCGTCCGCGCACCACGAGACGAACACCGCAGGCGGTCAACACCGCGCGGAACACGGCACGCACCACACGGTCGCGAGCCCTCCCCCGCAGCAACGCTATGGCCCCGGCGGCCGGAACCGCGGCGGCGAGCACGACCAGCAGCGCCAGCGCGCGGACGAACGACCCCACCGGTGTCACCGTGTCCTCGCCCCGGGTGAGACACGCGGTGCCGCACGGCGACGACGGCTTCCACACCTGCCCGGTGGTCACGACGACTCCCCGAGAAAGAAACGCAGGTAACGGGCATCGAGGCGTTGCATGTCGAGCAGCACGGGAAAGTCGGCGACGTGGAAGTCCACGTCCAGCGCGGGCGGTCCGCACACCTTCGCCCCCAGGCGCAGGTAGCCGCGCAGCAGCGGCGGCACGGTGGGCCGCGGACCGGTGTCCGGGCTCGTGGAGCCGTCTGCGCCGTCCCACGGACGCAACGGCGACACCCGGTACTGCTCCGGCGCGTAGTGCCGCGTCCGGACGGTCTCCCACACGACGGTGGCCCGCGCCCCGCCGTCGTCCAGCGGCACGGACGCGCAGCCGACCAGGTAGCGATGCCCGGACAACGTCATGTACCGCGCGATGCCGGCCCACATCAGCCCGACGACCGCACCGCCGCGGTGGTCGGGGTGCACGCACGAGCGGCCGGTCTCCACCAGCGAGGGCCTCAGTCGGTCGAGCGCGGAGAGGTCGAACTCGAGGTCGGAGTAGAGGTTCCCGGCCTCGGCGGCGCGGGAGGGCGGGAGCATGCGGTAGGTGCCGACGACCTCGCCGGTCTCGTCCTGTCGCACGACGAGGTGGTCGCAGTAGTCGTCGAAGTAGTCGATGTCGAGTCCGGCCTCACTGGTGTGCAGCCGAGCACCCAACTGCTCGGCGAACACCTGGTACCGGAGTCGCTGGGCGGCGCGCACGTCCGCGCCGTCCCTGGCTACGAACAGCGAGTAGCGGCTCGCCGCGGGCTTCGTTCGGTCGGTTCGAGCGAGAAGCTGTGACGGCGTCATGGCTGTCATGGCTGTCGATGCTCACGGCGACATGCGACCGACGGGGATGCCGTCCGTGACGGGTGGCTGCACATTTCGTGAACACGAGCGAAGGCCGCCCCGCCGCACGGTGCGACGAGACGGCCTTCGAGACGAACCTCCGAAGGAACGGGCCCACTCAGCCCTTCCGCTTGGCGACCTCCTCGGTCAGCTGCGGGGCGACGGCGAACAGGTCGCCCACGACACCGAAGTCGGCGATCTCGAAGATCGGGGCCTCGGGGTCCTTGTTGACCGCGACGATGGTCTTGGAGGTCTGCATACCGGCGCGGTGCTGGATGGCACCGGAGATGCCGAGCGCGATGTAGAGCTGCGGCGACACGGTCTTGCCGGTCTGTCCGACCTGGAACTGGGCCGGGTAGTAGCCGGAGTCGACCGCGGCACGGGACGCACCGACGGCGGCACCGAGCGAGTCGGCCAGCTTCTCCACGACGTCGAACTGCTCGGCGGAGCCGACACCGCGACCACCGGACACGACGATCGACGCCTCGGTCAGCTCGGGGCGGTCGCCCGCGACGACCGGCTCGACGCCGGTGATCTTCGCCGACTTGGCCTCGTCGACGGCGGGCAGCGCCACGGTCTCCTCGGCGGCGGCGCCCTCGGCCTGCTCGGCCTCGACGGCACCCGGCCGCAGGGAGATCACGGGCACCCCGCGGGTGGTCTTCGACTTCACGGAGAACGCGCCACCGAAGATCGACTGGTCGACACTGCCGTCGGCGTTCACACCCACGGCGTCGGCGATCCAGCCGGAGTCGAGGCGGACGGCCAGCCGACCGGACACCTCCTTGCCCTCGGAGGTGGCGGCCACGAGCACGGCGGCGGGCGAGGCCTGCTCCACGACGGCCTGCAGCGCGTCCACCTTCGGCGTCACGAGGTAGGACGCGGCGTCGTCGGACTCGGCCACGTACACCTTCGCGGCGCCGTAGGACGCCAGCGACTCCTTCGCCTTCGCGGCGCTGCCGGGCGAACCGACGACCACGGCCGACGGCTCGCCGAGGGCGCGGGCCGCGGTCAGCAGCTCGAAGGTGACCTTCTTGACCTCACCGTCGACGTGGTCGACGAGGACGAGTACTTCGCTCATGAGTTCTTTTCCTTGTCTGTCGTCGTTCGATGAAGTCAGATGATCCTCTGGGCCACGAGGTACTCGGCGACCTTCGTACCGCCGTCACCGGAGTCGGTGACCTTCTGGCCCGCGGTCCTCGGCGGCTTCGGCGCCGCCTCGAGGACGGCGGACCCGGCATTGGCGAGGCCGACCTCGCCCGCGTCGACGCCCAGGTCGGCGACCGTGAGGGTCTCCACCGGCTTCTTCTTCGCGGCCATGATGCCCTTGAACGACGGGTAACGCGGCTCGTTGATCTTCTCGGTCACGCTCACCACGGCGGGCAGGGAGGCTTCGAGGTGCGTGATGCCGTCCTCGGTCTCGCGGTCGACCTTGATGCTGCCGCCCTCGACGGTCACCTGGCGGGCGTGGGTGAGCTGCGGCATGCCGAGCAGTTCGGCGAGCGCCGCGGGCACGGCGCCGCCGCGACCGTCGGACGCCTCGTTGCCCGCGATGACGAGGTCGACGTTCCCGACCTTCCGCACCGCGGCGGCCAGCACCTTGGCGGTGGCGATCAGGTCGGAGCCGTGCAGGGCCTCGTCGGAGACGTGGATCGCCTTGTCGGCGCCCATGGACAGGGCCTTGCGGATCGCGTCGGTGGCGCGGTCGGGGCCGACACAGAGGACGGTCACCTCGCCCTCGCCGGCCTCCTTGATCTTGAGCGCCTCCTCGACGGCGCGCTCGTTGATCTCGTCGATCACCGCGTCGGCGGACTCACGGTCGAGCGTGTGGTCGTTCTCGCTGAGCTTTCGCTCCGAGTAGGTGTCGGGCACCTGCTTGACCAGGACAACGATGTTGGTCATGGGTCTCCTTCGGCGCGCAAGGCGTTACTGGTCGGTAGATTACGGCGCTCTCCTCACGCTACGCCTGCCGAGGTGACAGCCTTCACCCGGAATCGCAGAAAACAGGGACCATCGTCCCAATAGTTCCCCACTCGGGCGATGAACACGCCCCGAAACGACTCTTGCGCCAAAAGTCGCAACGCGCTGCTTCTAATGGGTGGTCGAAGCCGCTACCCTGCCGACGTGCCAGTAGCAGTGATCACAGACTCGACAGCCTGCCTGCCCGAGCAACTGGCCGCTCAGTGGGGGATCTCCGTCGTCCAGCTCCTGATCCAGGCGAACGGACGGATCGACGACGAGTCCCGCTTCGACAGGGCGGAGTTGGTCGAGACGTTGCGCGCGGGGAACGCGGTCACGACGAGCCCTCCGGACCCGGGGGCGTTCTTCTGGAGCTTCCAGGACGCGGTGAGCGCGGGCGCCGACGCGATCGTCAGCCTCCACATCTCACGCCGTCTCTCCGCCACGGCCGACGCGGCCCGGGAGGCCGCACAGCAGGTGCGGGTACCCGTCCACGTGCTCGACAGCGCCACCACCAGCATGAGCCTCGGATTCGCCGCGTTGTCCGCGGCGCGGGCCGCCGCCGCCGGAGCCGGGCCGCAGCGCGTCATGGAGGTGGCCGACCAGCGCTACCGGTCCAGCAGGGAGTTCATGTACGTCGACACGCTGGAGTACCTGCGGCGGGGCGGGCGCATCGGCGCGGCGTCGGCGTTGCTGGGCAGCGCGCTCGCCATCAAACCGCTGCTCACCGTGCGAAACGGCGAGGTCGCCCCACTCACGAAGGTCTCCGGCACGCGCAGAGCCCTTTCCAGGCTGGTCGATCTCGCCGTCACCGAAGCCGGTGACCGGGTCGTCGACGTCGCTGTGGCGTCCGTGACGCCGTCGGACCGGGAACTGACTCTGGTACAGCAGTTGCGCGGCCGCATCCCACGGCTGAACGACATCATGCTGGTCCACGCCAGCACCGTGATCACCGCGCACGTCGGCCCGGGCGCCCTCGGCGTCACCGTGGCGCCCGTTCCCTGACCGCCCCGGTCATCCCTCGGCGAGAACGTCGGGATCGACGACCTTGGTGTTCTGCGCCGCGGCGATGCGCCACTCGCCCTCGTCCTTCGCCAGCACGTACAACGGGGTGCCCGGCACCGCGTCAGGGCGCTCGGTCACCAGCGCGGCCGGGTCCGCGTGCCCGCGGAACACCTCGTCGAGCGGGTGCCCGTCCCGGGTGACCGGACGCTGACGGATCTTGACTGCGGCGACGTCGGGCCGGACGAACAGGATGTGTTCCGCCTCGTAGGTGGCCGTCACCGGCTGTCCGAGTGTCCTGGGCAGCACCGCATGGGTGAAATCGCTGATCTCGTCGAAGCCGGTCAGCCGCTTCCCGTGCGCGGTGGTCCAGACGGTGTCCTTCCGGAAGGCGCGCAGGAACTCGTCCGGCGACGCGTTCTGCTGGGCGTGCTCGACGCCCGCGACCAACGCGACGATGGCGTCCACCTCCTGCTGTGGGACCGGAACTCCTGTGACCTCGGGTTTCATGGTGTCTCCTTCGTGGAGAGGAAATCCTGCCGTGGAAAGTCCTGAGCCTCCTTGCTCCAGTGCGGTGGAGGTCAACACCTTCCTCGCCCAGGTTCGCGTCGCCGTCCGCAGCCCGTCGGCTACCGTGCCAGGGAACGGACGTGAGCGAACGCTCACGCCGTCGACCCAACCGACCGAGCGGCGGGAGTACGTACCTGTGTCAGGGAGCACCGCGGAGAGGGCGATCGCCCTGCATCTCACGGGTGAGCGCACGGTGCCGGGCGTTCCCGAGGAGAACTACTGGTTCCGCAGGCACGAGGCCGCCTACCTGGCGCTCGCACCGTTGTGCCGCGACGCGGTGGTGCTGGAGGCCGGTTGCGGGGAGGGGTACGGCGCGGCGCTGCTGACCGAGCATGCGCGGTCGGTGCTCGCTCTCGACTACGACGAGCCCACCACGACTCACGTGGCGCGGCGGTACCCGAAGCTCGGCGTGGTACGCGGCAACCTCGCGTTCCTGCCCGTGGCCTCCGGGTCGGTCGACGTGGTGGCCAACCTCCAGGTGATCGAGCACCTGTGGGACCAGGCCGGGTTCCTCGCCGAATGCCACCGTGTACTGCGGCCGGGCGGGCGCCTGCTCGTCACCACACCCAACCGGCTGACCTTCACTCCGGACTCCGACACCCCGCTCAACCCCTACCACACCAGGGAACTCTCACCGTCCGAACTGGATGCCCTGTTGCGGGAGGCCGGTTTCACCGTGGAGCGACTCTCCGGCGTCCACCACGGGCCGTCGCTGAGCGAACTGGACCGGCGGTACGGTGGCTCGGTCGTCGACGCGCAGCTCGCCGTCGTCATGGGCAGCCTCCCCGGCCAGGCCACGTGGCCGCGGGACCTGCTCGCCGACGTCGAGGCGATCACCGCCGACGACTTCACGTTGCGCGACGACGACCTCGACGCGAGCCTCGACCTCCTCGCCGTGGCGGTGCGTCGATGACCGAGACCGAAGGTACTTTCTGCCTCGTCCTGCACAGCCACCTGCCGTGGCTGGCCCACCACGGAAACTGGCCCGTCGGTGAGGAATGGCTATACCAGGCGTGGGCGCACTCCTATGTGCCCGTGGTCGACCTGCTGCGCCGTTTCGCCGACGAGGGGCGCCGCGACGTCCTCACCCTCGGCGTCACGCCCGTGCTGGCCGCGCAGCTCGACGACCCCTACACGCTGCGCGCGTTCCACGAGTGGCTCGGCCACTGGACCCTGCGGGCCAACCAGGCGGCGACACTGTGGCGGGGCGACGAGTTGCTGTCCGACCTCGCCGTCGCGGAACACCGCGCCGCCCACCACGTACTGGCCGAGGCCGAGAGCCGGTGGCGACACGGGTTCTCCCCCGTCCTGCGGTCACTCGTGGACTCCGAGGTGATCGAACTCCTCGGTGGACCGGCGACCCACCCGTTCCAGCCCCTGCTCGACCGCCGCGTGCGGGCGTTCGCGCTACGCACCGGACTCGCGGACACGGCACTGCGGCTCGGCAGGCGCCCCGACGGTGTCTGGGCACCCGAATGCGGTTACGCGCCCGGCATGGAACACGACTACGCCGAGGCGGGCGTGCGCCGGTTCCTCGTCGACGGCCCGTCCCTGCGCGGGAACACCGCCGCGGCCCGCACGGTCGGGGACTCCGACGTCGTGTGCTTCGGCCGCGACCTGGAGGTGACCTACCGGGTCTGGTCCCCGAAGGCCGGGTATCCGGGGCACAGCGCCTACCGCGACTTCCACACCTGGGCGCACGAAGTCGGCCTCAAGCCCTCGCGCGTGACCGGAAAGCACATCGCGCCTGCGGACAAGGCGCCCTACGACCCGGCGCTCGCGGCGGACGCGCTGCGCCTGCACGTCAAGGACTTCGTCGAGACCGTGGTGCGCAGGCTGCGGTCGCTGCGCGAGCGGCACGGACGTCCGGCGCTCGTCGTCGCCGCCTACGACACCGAGCTGTTCGGCCACTGGTGGTACGAAGGTCCACAGTGGCTGGAAGCGGTCCTGCGGGCGCTGCCCGAGGCGGGCGTCCGCGTCACGACGTTGCGCGGAGCGCTGGAGGCGGGTCATCTCGGTGGCCCGGTGGACCTGCCCGCCTCCTCGTGGGGATCGGGCAAGGACTGGCGCGTGTGGGACGGTGAGCAGGTCGCCGACCTGGTGCAGGCCAACGCCGCACTCCAACGACGGCTCCTGGCGCTGCCCGCTCCGGGTGCCGCGCGCGACACCGTGGCCGACCAGGCCGTCACCGAAGCGCTGCTGGCGTTGTCGAGCGACTGGGCGTTCATGGTGACCAAGGACTCCGCGGCCGACTACGCGCGCAGACGGGCCCGCGAGCACACCGAACGCTTCGATGCGCTCGCGGAAGCCCTGCGCGCCGGGCGGCCCGACGCCCGAGCCCTCGCCGAGAACTACCGCGCCACGGCGCTGCCCTTCGGGCACCTCGACGCCCGCGACCTGCTCACGTCCGCGATCCCGCCGCGATGACGGCACGGTTGCGTTCGGCCACCACGGGCACGGCCACCTTGACCACCCTGCGGTCGTAGGTGAGCAGACCGTTGACCTCGTTCTCCACGTCGGTGATCTGGGTGTAGACGGCGCCGGAGAGCCGGTCGCGGGCCAGCGCCTCCAACTCGGTGCTCAACTCCACGTACCGCTCGGTGAGCCGGTCGCGGTCGGACACCATCTCGTACGCCATCGGCTCACCGGGCCACAGGTGGCCCTCGACGACCAGCCCGACGCCGCCGAACTCGCCGTCGACGATCGCCCTCGGATCGGTGGCGGCGAGTTCCGGCCGCCCCGGTCCCACGTAGGTGTGGTCGTCGTACACGTCACCCGCCCCCGAGTCGGGGTGCGAGTGACAGCAGTTGACGCCGCTGGCGGCGACGACGAGGCGACCGGGGTCCGTGGCCTTCACCTCCTCGGTGATGCGGGCGGTGTCGTACTCGCCCCAGCCCTCGTTGAACACCACCCACACGACGATCGAGGGAACGTTGCGCAACTGGTGCAGCATCGCCCGCAACTCCGTCTCGAACCGCTCGCGCGCCACGACCACGGGCGGTTGCTGCGGGCCCGGCGGGTTGTCGAGCACCACCGGCAGCGACGGCATGTCCTGCCACACCAGCAGACCCAGCTTGTCGGCCCAGTGGTACCAGCGCATCGGCTCCACCTTGACGTGCTTGCGCACGCTGTTGAACCCGAGCGCCTTGATGCGTTCCAGATCGAACCGCAGTGCCTCGTCGGTGGGGGCGGTGTAGATGCCGTCGGGCCAGTAACCCTGGTCGAGCGGCGCGTTGAGGAACACCGGCCGGTCGTTGAGCAGGACCCGTCGCGGCCCGTCTCCCTCGGTGTCCACGCGCACGGTGCGCAGCGCCGTGTAGCTCGCCACCTCGTCGAGTACGGCACCGTCGTCGCCCACCACCCGCACGGTCACGTCGTAGAGGTGGGGGTGGTCGGGGCTCCACAGCAGCGGGTCGGGCACGTCGAGGCGCAGTCGCTCGCCGGGGTTGCCGCGCGCCGACGCCACCTGCTCCCCTCCGGCTGCGGACACCTCCACGGACACGGCCACCTTCCCGTGCGCGCCCGCGACGTGCGCCACGAGGTCGAAACCGTGCAGGTCGGGCTCCATGTCGAGCTCGGTGACGTGGACGGCCGGGACCGCCTCCAACCACACGGTCTGCCAGATTCCCGAACAACCCGTGTAGAGGATGCCGCCGGGCCGGTTGGCCTGCTTGCCGACCGCGAACGTGCCCCGGTTGCCCTCGTCGTCGGCGCGAACCAGCACCTCCTGCTCGGCGTCGGGTCGCAGCACGTCGGTGATGTCCACGGTGAACGCCGTGTAGCCGCCCTCGTGGCGGGCGAGCGGTTGGTGGTTGACCCAGACGGTGGCGGTCTGGTCCACCGCTCCGAAGTGCAGCAGTACCCGGCCGACGCGCCACTCGGGCGGCACGTCGAAGGTGCGGTGGTACCACATGCGCTCGTCACGACGTCCGATCCGCGACAGCCGTGACTCCGGCGGATACGGCACGAGGATGCGTTCACCGCGGTGCACGGCACCGTTTTCGTCCTGGCCCACGTAGTCCCAGAGACCGTTCAACGTGCGCCAGTTCGGTCTCGTCAGTTGCGGGCGGGGGTGTTCGGGATGGGCGTTGTCGGGGTTCACCTGGTAGGTCCACGGCGTTGACATCGACGACAGCTCTGTCGTCTCCGACATCACTGACATCGCCGACGTCTCCGGCACCGTGGACGTCACTTCTGCGCTCATCGCCTCCGATGCTGGCACAGAAGTGGGACTGGGCGCCGCCGACGAAGCGACCGATGAGTAACCTCGGCCTATGCGCGTGTTGATGCTGTCCTGGGAATACCCGCCCGTGGTGGTCGGGGGGCTCGCCCGGCACGTCCACGCGCTGGCCCGGCATCTCGCGCTCGGCGGGCACGAGGTGGTGGTGCTGTGCAGGCACGCCGCGGGCACCGACGCCGAAACCCATCCCACGACCGACGAGATCGTCGACGGTGTGCGGCTGATCCGGGTCGCGGAGGACCCCGTCCACGTGACGTTCGAACGCGACCTCGTGGCGTGGACGCTGTCGATGGGACACGCGATGATCCGCGCGGGCACGGAGCTGTTGCGCACCTGGCGGCCGGAGGTCGTGCACGCCCACGACTGGCTCGTCACGCAGCCCGCGATCGCCCTGGCCGAAGCGGCTCGCGTGCCGCTGGTGGGCACGATCCACGCCACGGAGGCGGGTAGGCACTCCGGCTGGCTCTCCCACCCCCTCAACCAGCAGATCCACTCCGTCGAGTGGTGGCTCGCCAACCGGGTCGACGCCCTCATCACCTGTTCCGAGGCGATGCGCCGGGAGGTGGCGCGCCTGTTCGAGGTGCCGGACGAGGTGATCACGGTGATCCACAACGGCATCGAGGAGCGGAACTGGTGCGTGACGGGCGACCACGTCGCCCGCGTCCGCGCCGCCCACAGCCCCGACGGGCCCCTCCTGCTGTTCTTCGGGCGCCTGGAGTGGGAGAAGGGCGTACAGGACCTGCTCGACGCGCTGCCCGAGATTCGCCGCAGGCATCCCGGCACCCGGCTCGTGGTGGCGGGTGCGGGCAGGCACCGGGACGAGCTCGTGGCCCAGACCGTGCGGTTGTCGTTGGACGACGCCGTGGAGTTCGTGGGCCACCTTCCCGACACCGACCTGCGCGCGGTGCTGTCGGCGGCCGACGCGGTCGTGCTGCCGAGCCGCTACGAGCCGTTCGGGATCGTCGCGCTCGAAGCCGCCGCGGCCCAGGCCCCGCTGGTGGTCTCCACGGCGGGCGGGCTCGCCGAACTCGTCGTCGACGGCGAGACCGGGCTCGCCTTCGCCCCCGGTGACGTCGACGGGATCGTGCGGGCGGTGGATGCCGTGCTGACCGACGGCGACGCGGCTTCCCGACGTGCGCACGCGGCCGCGTCCCGGCTGGCGACGGACTTCGACTGGTCCCGTATCGCCGCAGAGACCGTCCGCGTCTACCGCCGGACGAAGGCGGCCCCACCGCAGGCGTTCGGCCGTCCCAAGATCGCCACGGGCAACGCGTTCGAGCCGTAGCCGCGCCCGCTCGGGGCTCGGTCCCGGGCCGCACAGTCCGCGACGGCTTTTCCGAGCAGGCCACACCAGAAGCAGGGACGCACCGGTACGGGCGCGTCCCTGCGGCGTTCGGGCGAAGGCGGAACGTCAGAACACCGGCAGCGCCAGGCCTCGTTCGCTCTCCGTGCGCGGCCCGAAGATCCGACGCTCCGAGGCCTCGATCGGGTGGTCGTTGATGCTGGCCTCGCGGCGGCGCATCAGTCCGTCGTCGGTGAACTCCCACAGCTCGTTGCCGTAGCTGCGCCACCACTGCCCATCACGGTCGCGGCTTTCGTACTGGAACCGCACGGCGATGCGGTTTCCCCGGAATCCCCAGAGCTCCTTGCGGAGCGCGTAGTCGAGCTCACGCTCCCATTTCTCCGTGAGGAACGCGATGATCTGCTGCCGGCCGACGACGTGGCGGTCACGGTTGCGCCACACGGAATCCTCGGTGTAGGCGAGCGCGACGCGCTCGGGATCACGCGTGTTCCAGGCGTCCTCGGCGGCCTGGACCTTCTGCACTGCGGTGTGTTCGTCGAATGGTGGGAACGGCGGGCGTGATGTCATGACGCCATCCTAGAGAACGATCGTTCTCCGTGCCAGAGTGGAGCCATGGACGTCGAGGAAGCCACGACCCGCGTGCTGGACGCGGCCGAGGAACAGTTCTACGAGCGCGGCATTCAGGCCGTCGGCATGGACGCGATCCGCTCACGCTCCGGCGTGTCCCTGAAGCGGCTCTACCAGTGCTTCCCGTCCAAGGACCACATCGTGGCCGCCTACCTCCGGCGCAGGGACGACCGCTGGCGCACCCAGCTCGCCGAGTACGTGCGGGAACACGGTGACACCGCCGAGGGAGCGATCCTCGCGGTGTTCGACTGGCTGTCCGAGTGGTTCCGCCGCCCGGAGTTCCGCGGGTGCGCGTTCGTCAACTCGTTCGGCGAACTCGGCGGGGTGTCCCCGGTCGTGGCGGAGACCGCGCGAGCGCACAAGAAAGCCGTCGGCGCCTACCTGCGGCAGCTCGTGGAGCCACTGGATGTGTCCGATCCGGACGGACTCGCCGCCCAGCTCGCCGTACTCGTGGAAGGAGCCACGGTGGTGGCGGCGGTGACGGGCGACCTCGACGCGGCTCGGACGAGCCGTGCCTGCGCCGAGGCGCTTCTCGACGCGGCGGGCCGCTGAACGCGGTCGTGGAGGCCACCGCTTGCGGCGGTGACCTCCACGGACCCTCATCGTGACCTCCGGCCTCGTCCGGCAGCCGGGTGGTCAGCTCGGTGTCGTCAGATACCGGGCGTAGGCCCCTGTCGTGAAGAAGCTCGGCAGCTTCTCCGACAACGCCGTCTCGACGAGGATCTCCCGTGCCTCGGTGAGACGGTTGCCCTCACCGAGTTCGGCGTGCACGCCGGCGAGTTCGGCGTCCAGCCAGTCCATCACCCGCTCCGGTGTGATGGCCGTGCCGTCGGCCAGCTTCGTGCCGTTGCGAACCCACTGCCACACCTGGCAGCGGGCGATCTCCGCCGTGGCCGCGTCCTCCATGAGGCCGAAGATGGCGGCGGCGCCCGTGCCCCTCAACCAGGCGTCGACATAGCGCAGGGCGACGTTGATGTTCGACCGCACGCCCTGCTCCGTGACCTCACCACCCGCGCTCGCCACGTTGAGCAGGTCCTCGGCCGTCACGACGACGTCCTCACGCAGCCTGCCGAGCTGGTTGGGCCAACCGCCCAGCACCTCGTCGAACGCCTCCCTGCAGACCGGCACCAGGCCGGGGTGGGCCACCCACGAACCGTCGAAGCCGTCACCGGCCTCGCGTTCCTTGTCCTGCCGCACCTTCTCCAGCGCCGTGGCGTTGACCTCCGGGTCCCGGCTCGGGATGAACGCCGCCATCCCACCGATCGCGTGAGCACCACGCTTGTGGCACGTGCGCACCAGCAGCTCGGTGTAGGCCCGCATGAACGGCACCGTCATCGTGACCTGCACCCGGTCCGGCAGGACGTAGTCCGCACCGTGTGAGGCGAAGGTCTTGATGATGCTGAAGATGTAGTCCCAGCGACCGGCGTTCAGCCCGGCGGCGTGCTCGCGCAGCTCGTAGAGGATCTCGTCCATCTCGAACGCCGCGGTGATCGTCTCGATCAGCACCGTGGCCCTGATCGTGCCCCTCGGGATGCCGAGTTCGTCCTGCGCGAAGCGGAACACGTCGTTCCACAGGCGAGCCTCGTGGTGGCTCTCCAGCTTCGGCAGGTAGAAGTACGGCCCGCTGCCTCGCGCGAGGAGTTGCCGCGCGTTGTGGAAGAAGTAGAGCCCGAAGTCGACGAGACTGGCCGACACGGGACGACCGTCGATCCGGACGTGCTTCTCCACCAGGTGCCAGCCCCTCGGCCTGGCGACGATCGTGGCCGGCTCTTCGCCGATCACGTACCGCTTGCCCCGGTCGGTGAAGTCGATGTCGCGCCGAATCGCGTCGTACAGGTTGAGCTGGCCCGACACGATGTTGTGCCACGTCGGCGACGTCGCGTCCTCGAAGTCGGCGAGCCACACCTTCGCGCCCGAGTTCAACGCGTTGACCGTCATCTTCTTCTCGGGCGGGCCGGTTATCTCCACCCTGCGGTCCTCGAGGCCGGGGGCGGGCTGGGCCACCTGCCAGGACTCGTCACCGCGAATCCACCGCGTCTCCGGCAAAAAGCCCAGCGTCTCCTCCCCGGAGGCGAGCCGTTCCCTGCGCAGCCGCCGAGCGTCGAGCAGTTCCCTGCGACGACCCGCGAAGGCGTTGTCCAGCTTCGCCACGAACTCCAGCGCCGCCGGAGTGAGGATCTCGTCGTAACGCTCCCGCATCGGGCCGGCGACGCGCAGCCGGCCGTTCATCGTGTCAGCCATGTCTCGTCCCCTTCGAGCTGACGCAGCTCCGGTCTTAGAACTGCGCTTCTTCGGTGGAGCCCGTCAGCGCCGTGGTGGAGCTCTCGGGGTTCAGGGCGGTGCTCACCAGGTCGAACCAGCCGGTGCCGACCTCGCGCTGGTGCTTGGTGGCGGTGTAGCCGCGGTCCTCGGCGGCGAACTCGCGCTCCTGGAGGTCGACGTAGGCGGTCATGCCCTCGTTCGCGTAGCCCTTGGCCAGGTCGAACATCGAGTAGTTGAGCGCGTGGAAGCCGGCCAGCGTGATGAACTGGAACTTGTAGCCCATGTGGCCCAGCTCGCGCTGGAACTTGGCGATGGTGTCGTCGTCCAGGTGCTTCTTCCAGTTGAACGACGGCGAGCAGTTGTACGCCAGCATCTGGTTCGGGTGCTTGTCCTTGATCGCCTCGGCGAACTTACGCGCGACGTCGAGGTCCGGGGTGGACGTCTCCATCCACAGCAGATCGGCGTACTCGGCGTAGGCCAGTCCACGCTCGATGCACGGCTCGATGCCGTTGCTCACCTCGTAGAAGCCCTCGGACGTGCGGTTGCCCGTGAGGAACCTCCGGTCGCGCTCGTCGACGTCGCTGGTGAGCAGCGTCGCGGCCTGGGCGTCGGTGCGGGCGACGATCAGCGACGGGACTCCCAGCACGTCGGAGGCCAGGCGGGCCGCGTTCAGGGTGCGCTCGTGCTGTTTGGTGGGGATGAGCACCTTGCCACCGAGGTGACCGCACTTCTTCTCGGAGGCGAGCTGGTCCTCCCAGTGCACGCCCGCGGCTCCGGCGGCGATCATCCCCTTCATCAGTTCGAAGGCGTTCAGCGGACCACCGAAGCCCGCCTCGGCGTCGGCGACGATCGGCGCGAACCAGTCGATGTCGGTGTTGCCCTCGGCCCAGGTGATCTGGTCGGCACGGGTGAGCGCGTTGTTGATGCGGCGCACCACGGCGGGGACGGAGTTGGCCGGGTAGAGGCTCTGGTCGGGGTAGGTCTGACCGGACAGGTTGGCGTCGGCGGCGACCTGCCAGCCCGACAGGTAGATCGCCTTCAGGCCCGCACGGACCTGCTGGACGGCCTGGTTACCGGTGAGAGCGCCCAGAGCGTGGATGTAGTCCTCGGTGTGAAGGAGGTTCCACAGCTTCTCGGCACCGCGGCGGGCGAGCGTGTGCTCCTCGACGACGCTACCGCGCAGCTTGACCACGTCCGCGGCGGAGTAGGAGCGCTTCACGTCCTTCCAGCGGGGGTTGCTCTGCCACTCCCGCTCCAGGGCGGCCGCTTCCTGCTCCAAGCGGGTCTGCTTCTCCGTCATCGCTTTCACTCCAACTTTGCGAACGTTGCGATCACTCGCCTGTTAACGATGACGATGACATGGCCTGCGCAAACGACACCAGAGTTCCAACTTGCGAAGTTGTGCAAATTTCTCGTAGCATCCTGTGAACGTTGCGAACACCAGCGTTCGCAACGCTTTGGATTCCGGGATCTTGACCGTTTCCGGACAGAAATTCCTTCGCGAAGGATTCGATTCAGTGGAGAAGACTTTCGCCGGCGCCCGGCTGCGCCACCTGAGGGAGAGCCGCTCGATGAGCCAGGCGGACCTGGCCCGGCTGCTCGAGATCTCCCCCAGCTACCTCAACCAGATCGAGCACAACACCCGCCCGCTGACCGTGCCGGTGCTGCTGCGCATCACCGAGGCGTTCGGCGTCGACGCCGAGTTCTTCGCCGACAACGACACCTCCCGGCTCGTGGCCGACGTCAGGGAGGCCCTGCTGGACGAGTCGATCGGCGCCAACGTCTCACCCGGCGAGATGAACGACCTCGCGAAGAACCTGCCCTCGGTGGCCGAGGCGCTGGTCAAGCTCCACCGCAGCTACCGAAACGCCGTCGAGACCACCGCCGCGCTCGTCACCGAGGACGGCCGGGGTGTTCACGGCAGCCCCGCCGCGCCCCTGCCCCACGAGGAGGTGCGCGACTTCTTCTACGAGCGCGAGAACTACGTGGCCGAACTCGACGAACGCGCCGAGAAGATGTACCGCGAACTGGGGCTTCGGCGCGACGAGATCCGCAACGGGTTGCGAGACCGGCTGGCCGAGCACTACGGCGTCACCGTCACCACCGAGGGCCTCAACCTCGCCGCGGGCGAACAGCACCGGTACGAACCGGGCGCCAAGATCCTCCGCATGGCCCCGACCCTGCGCATCGGGCAGCAGGCCTTCCGCATGGCCTCGCAGATCGCGCTGCTGGAGTACGACGACCTCATCACCGAACTCGCCGACTCGTGGGCGTTCTCCGGCGCTCCCGCCCGTTCCCTGGCGCGGGTGGGGCTGGCGAACTACTTCGCGGGCGCGCTCATCCTGCCCTACCGGGACTTCCACGGCGCCGCCGAACGGTTCCGCTACGACATCGAGCTGTTGTGCGAGCACTTCGGTATCGGCTTCGAGACCGTCTGCCACCGGCTGTCGACGCTGCAGCGCCCCAAGCTGCGCGGAATCCCGTTTTCGTTCGTCCGGGTCGACCGCGCGGGCAACATGTCCAAACGGCAGTCGGCGGCCGGGTTCCACTTCTCCCGCGTGGGCGGAGCATGTCCACTGTGGATCATCTACGAGGCGTTCACCCGGCCCGGCAAGGTGCTCACCCAGGTCGCGACGCTGCCCGACGGCAAGAGCTACTTCTGGATCGCTCGCACGATCTCCCGCAACATCGGCGGGTACGGAAGCCCCGGCAAGATGTTCTCGGTGGGGCTCGGCTGCGAACTGCGACACGCACACCGGCTCGTGTACTCGTCGGGACTGAACCTCGACGACAAGACCGCGGCCACGCCCATCGGCATCGGCTGCAAGGTGTGCGAACGCCCGGCGTGCCCGCAGCGGGCCTTTCCCACGATCGGCAAGCAGCTCACGGTGGACGAGAACACCAGCACGTTCGTGCCCTACCCGGCGGTGCCGAAGGCCGATTGACATCGCGACGGGGTGCCGACCTCACCGCTGCCGGGGGAGACCGGCGCCCCGTCCACCTCTCGTTTCGCCTACTGCTGCGAAGCCGCCTTCCGCTCCTGGCTGGCGTCACTGCCGATGCTCGGCCCGCGCGGGGGGATCGCGTCGTAGTCCGCGGGGTCGAGCTTGTCCACCCGACCACTGGCCACCGCGGAAAGCATCCCGTCCAAGCCGATGTAGACAGCACGGGTCAGTACCGCGCGGTACTGCTGGCCGAGCGTCTGCGTCTGCCCTCGCACCTCGAACAGCACCGTGCCGCTTCCGTTCAACGCGAAGCTGCCGAGCCCGGTACCCGGCAGGTTGGTGTCCTGCGGGTAGAGCGTGACGTTGCCGAACAGCGGACGGTTGTTCGCCGCACCCTGCAACGCGTTGTAGACGGCGACGTTGAGACGCTTGGAGTGGTCCAGGTCGTAGTTCGCCGCGTACTGCTCGTACCCAGGCATGGTGGCCGGGTCGTCGACGAACTTGCCCGAGATCGACAGCGTGACGAACTCGTCCGGGTCGTCCGGCATCACGTAGCAAGCACCCTGGTGGTGCAGGTCGACATAGACGTCCACCTCGCCGAACTCGGCCGTAAGCCCGCGGTAGACGTCGCGCACCGTCCGGCTTTCCGGTGTGATGTACCAGCCGGTGTCCTCGGAGGTGCCGGGAAAGTCCTCGGCACGCGGCACGTAGTTCAGATCCGGGTGGTAGTCGCGGTTGGTGTCGAAACCGGGCCGGTCCGAGTAGTCGTCACCCTGCAGGCTGCCGGTGTAGTAGTTCCAGGCGGGCTCGCTACCGCGCAGCTGCGGGAACCGAGCCGTCACCTCCTCCCACGTCATGTCGTTGCCGCGCCGGTCCAGCTCGGCGCCGTCGGGGTTCATCTTCGGAACGGCGACGATGGTCAGTTCCTTGAGCCACCGCTTGGCCTTCGCCGAGTCGCTGGTCGACAGCCAGTCGAGCAGGTCGAGGATGGCGTCGGTGCCGGTCTTCTCGTTACCGTGGATCTCGCTGGTGATCAGCACCGCCTTGGGGCCCGTGCCCACTCGGGCGCTCCAGATCTCGCGACCGCGGTTGCTCATGCCGACCTGCTCGACGTCCACCCGGCCGTCACTGTTCCGTTCGATGCGGTCCAGCTCGACACCGAGTTCCCGGTGGTCGGTGAACTCGTTGATCGGCAGGTCACGCGGCTCTTCGCTGCACTCGGTGACGAACGCGCTGTCGGTTGTCTGAGGACGGTCGAGCTGTGTCGAGTAGGCGGGCAAATCGGAGGGATCGGCCGGGCCGGCGATGGCCGGGGAAGCGGTCGCGATCAACGCGAAGGCCCCGGCCCCGGCCAGCACCGCCCGCGCGGGACGCCTGATTGCTGCCACGAGCGACTCCAGAGAACAGGGATTACCCCCTGCGGGGAGTAATCACAATGTCACGGACAAAAGTTAGTTGTAGCAACGAACGACCTCGCCGTGAAGGGCCGCTAGAGGGATCGATCCGGTCCGGTGGAGGTGGAGACCACGCGTGTCCGCACTTCCCGCGTGTCCGCGGCCTACGGCGCGAACACGCGAACCCCACGTACCAGGACTGCCAACACCCGTCCCCCAGCTGCGGACACCCGTACACAACCTGCGGACACGGTGACCAGGTGCGGACACGCGTACGCAGGCTGCGGACACGATGTCCCGAGGACTCTCAGGCTTCGCCGAGGGTCTTCTTCAGTGCCTTGTTCGCCTTGCGGGCCATGTCCTTCACCGCTTCCCGGCGCTCGGCGTCGGCCGCGTAGTCCGCCCTGCGGTCCCGCACGACACGGGCGGGCGAGCCCACCGCGATGCCGTAGTCGGCGATGTCACCGCGCACCACGGCGTGTGCGCCCAGCACACAGCCGCGCCCCACCCGCGTCCCCCGCAGCACCGACACCTTCGTGCCGATCCACGTGTCCGGACCGATCCGCACCGGCGACTTCACGATGCCCTGGTCCTTGATCGGCAGCGTGATGTCGGTGGTGACGTGGTCGAAGTCGCAGACGTAGACCCAGTCGGCGACGAGCGTGGCGGCGCCGATCTCGATGTCGAGGTAGCCGTTCACCACGTTCTGCCTGCCGAACACGACCTTGTCGCCGATGCGCAGCGACCCCTCGTGGCAGCGGATGGCGTTGCCGTCGCCGATGTGGACCCAGCGCCCGATCTCCATGCGGCCGTAGCCGGGACGGCAGTGGATCTCGACGTTCCTGCCGAGGAACACCATCCCGCGCAGCACGACGTGCGGGTTCGCGAGGCGGAACTTCAGCAACCGCCAGTACCGCACCAGGTACCACGGGGTGAAGGCCCGGTTGCGCCACACCCAGCGCAGCGACGAGGCCGTGAGAAACCGCGCCTGCCGGGGATCACGCCGGGCCCGGCGCCACGCCTGGACCCGCGACAGCACGGGAGAACCCCACATCGACGTCATGGAGGTGACCGTAACGTGTGTGGCGTACGTGGAAACGAGGGAGTGTGGGACGTGGGGACGAAGCTCATCATCGACACCGACCCGGGCGTGGACGACGCCTTCGCGATCGCTCTGGCGGCCCTGAGCGAGGACGTCGACCTGCTGGGAGTGACGACGGTCTTCGGCAACGTGGGCATCGACGCCACCACACGCAACGCGCGGCGCGTGCTGGCGCTGTGCAAACGCGGTGACGTGCCGGTCGCGGAGGGCGCCGCCCGTCCGCTCGTACACGTCCATCCCCACGTGGCCAAGTACGCGCACGGACTGGACGGGTTGTCCGGCCGCTCGGCGGCCCTTCCGGAGGCGGAGCGTCCTCTCGAACCCGGCGGTGCCGTGTGGCTGCTGTCGCGGCTTCTGGAGTCCTCCGACGAGCCGGTGACGATCGCGCCGATCGGGCCGCTGACGAACATCGCGACGCTGTTGAGCGCACGCCCCGACCTGCACCACAGGATCGCCAGGATCGTCGTCATGGGCGGCGCGCTGGGGCACGGCAACACGAGCGCGGCGGCCGAGTTCAACATCTGGAGTGATCCGGAGGCGGCGCAGCGCGTGCTCGGCGGCGGGGAGGTGCCGTGCGTGCTGGTGCCGATGGACCTCACCTACCGTTGCGCGGTCGGCCGCGAGTGGCTGGACGCGCTGGCGGCCTCGGGCCCCGTGGGGGCCGCGCTCACCGCCCTGACGCCCGACTACCTCGCCCACTATCGCAAGGCGCTGGGCTGGGACGGGATGGTCGTCCACGACGCGGTGGCGGTCGCGGAGGCGATCCGGCCCGGCGTCCTGCGCACCGAGGCGGTGCCGGTGTCGGTGGAGACCTCCTTCGGCCCCGCGCGTGGCGCGACCGTGGTGGACCAGCGACGTCCCGAGCTGCGGGCGGAGACGGAGGTGCCCGAAGGCGGGAACACCGTGAACGTGGCCGTGGACACCGACCTGGACATGCTGCGGGCGTTCCTCCTGGAACGTCTCACGCTGCGCTGACCTCGACACCCGTCCGAGAGCGGGGTCCACCTCCCCCACGTCGGGGATGTCCTCACGCACCGTGGCCGACAAGTGCCTATCCTGTGCCCATGAGCGCGGGCGGCGGACCACGGGGCAGCAGACTGGTGATCGCGGCGGTCGCGGCGGCGGTGGCAGCCGTCGGCGTCTTCGTCGTGGCGTTGCGTTTCGCCCCGGAGAGCGTCGAGGAAACGGCCGCCGCGCCGTCGCCGCATCCGTCGACGTCGGCACGACAGCCGGAGCCGACGGTCACGAGCACCGCCCCTCCCGCGTCCTCCGTGCCGGCGGATTCGGAGCTGAAGTTCGAGAAGTGGGTCGACGACGTGGCCGACTGGCTCGACATCCCCCGCCGTGCCATGTACGCGTACGCGTCGGCGACGGTGACGCTCGCCGACGAGCAGCCGGACTGCAACCTGTCGTGGGTCACCCTGGCGGGGGTCGGCCGCACCACCACGGACCACGGCCGGGTCGAGGGCGGCAGCATCACCGAAGAAGGCGGCATGTCCGAGCCCATCGCGACGGTCGAGGTGCGGGACTTCGCCGACGAGGTGATCTCCGAACCCGGCGCGGCGGGACCGTTGCAGCTCTCCCCCGGCGTGTGGAACCGGTTCAAAGCGAGCGCGACCGGCGAACGACCCGACATCCAGGACATCGACGACGCCGCGTTGACGGCGGGCCGGGCCATGTGCGACGGCAAGCGGAACCTCTCCGACGGCGACGACTGGCTGGCCGGCGTGTCGGCGCTGCAGGACGAGCCGCTGTTCCTGCACCGGGTACTGGCCACCGCCAACGTCTACGGCACCGTGGGCGAAAGCCGCACCAAGCCGGACACGGCGGCGCTGACGGCGGTCACCTTCGCGATCGACAAGATCGGCCTGCCGTACGTGTGGGGAGGCAACGGCACCGAGCACGGCGACGCCGGGTTCGACTGCTCCGGCCTCACCACCGCTGCCTACGCCGACGCGGGGATCTCCCTCATGCGCACCGCGCACACCCAGTACCACAGCGTGCCGCTGGTCGAGAAGGGCGACGAACTACGGCTCGGCGACCTGATCTTCTTCGGTGATCCCGCCACCAAGATCCACCACGTCGGCATCTACATCGGCAACGACCAGATGATCGACGCCCCGACGTTCGGCCAGGCCGTGCAGGTGCACAACTACCGCAAGCCCGGCGACAACTACGCGGGCGCGGGCAGGCCGTCGGCCGCGTAGTCGCTCGCGGCTTCCGCACAAGAGTGACAGCTTCCGCGCAGATGACCACGGGCCCTCTGACCAGGCGGCGGAAGAGCGCGTACGGAGACGCCCGGCGAGGTGGTCCGGGTTGTGCGACGCAAAGCGGGGTGCGGGCACCCGAGATCATGGATCGACCCCGTGCACCCGCACCTAGCGCCAGGCCTGGAGTGGACCCGTGAGGGTTCAACGCCGGTCGAGCAGTCGCGGACCACAGGGCCGCGCGCGATCGACACAGGTGACCGCGGCACCGCATGAGCGTCACCGTCGCTTCGTGATCACCTCGAACAGGCTCGAGAATCCCTGGTCGCCGTGGCCGTCGGCGATGCGGCGGTCCATCAGGTCCTTGACCTCGCGCATGCGTACGGCTTCCACGCCCATGGATTCGCGATGGCTGATCATGTCGTCCATCAGCGCGGCCTGGACGTCGAGCGAACCGAGGTCGGGTCCGTACTCGCCGTTCTTGACGGCCTGCCCGAACGAGGTCAACAACGGCGGGTAAGCGCCCAACGAGCCGGCGACCCGCTCGGCGAACTCCGCCACGTCGACGCCCTCCGCCTGGACCAGTCTCAACGCGTGCAGGAAGCCGATGAGGAGCTCGTAGGCCACCGCGACCTGGGCCATGAACTCCACCGCCGCCGCCCCGGGGTCCTCGCCGTGGTACTCGACACTGCCCAGTACCCGCAGCGTCGACTCGTGGGCCTCGAACGCCCTGCGAGCACCACTGAACGGGAACACGATGTTCGGCGTACCCACATACGGCGGATCCCCCATGATCTTGCCGTCGAGATACTCGGCGCCGCGCTCACTCGCCCAGCGCTCGTTGGACCGCGCCTGGGCAGGAGACCCACTCGTGACGTTCACCAGCACCCTGCCCGCGACCGCGGCGTCGACGGACCCGAGCACCTGCTCCACCGCTGTGTTGTCGAGCAGGCAGACCACGACGAGCGGGCTCGCCGCCACCGCCTCCGCGGCCGTCGCGGCCGCCGTGGCACCAGCCTCCACCAGCGGCGCGCCCTTGCTCGCCGTCCGGTTCCACACCGTCGTGCGGTATCCGCGGTTCACGAACACCTTGGCGATCGCCGATCCCATGTCACCGAGACCGAGCACGGTGACCTGGCTGGCCACGCCGGTCAGGCCGTCGGTTGTCGTCATGTCGTTCCTCTCCGTACCACTCGCTCGGGCGTTCGCGACGCGAACGCCACGAGCTTGCAACCTCAAGCAAGATCGAGGTCAATCGGCGCGGAAACCAGCCACCTCGGTACTCGACTTCCACGAAAGCCGCAGGAAGGACCCGCCTCGAAGGCGGAGGCTGAATGATCAGTCCAAAGGCGTCCCAATCACCGAGCCGAGCGACCGGCGCTGTGGCTCCGCCCCCACTCTCTGGGGTGGCCGAACATCCCACCGCGCTCGGATCAGGCCGGGGTGTTCAGGGATGCGATGGCCGCGGTGATTCCCTTCTTGTCGTAGCTGCTCGTGGGCATGGTGGCGCCGTGGGCGTGGCGGACGATCCCGTGGGAGTCGACGAGGATGCTGCCGGACTGCTGCATCGAACCGAAGACCTTCCTGCTCAGCCCGACCATCTCGTGTGGGCTGTCGCGGCGTCCGGTGAGAACGGGGAACGGGATCTGGTGTCTGGCCTTCCACGCGGCCGCCTTCTCACGATCCTCCGGGACCGCGAGCAGGACACGGACGTTGTCGGCCGCCAGTTCGTCACCACTTCTGACGAGGTCCCGGACATGCCTGTTGCAGACCGGGCACGACGTCGAACGCACGAAGAAGAGCAGCACCGCGTGCCTGCCCCGGTAGTCGGACAGACGGACGGTCTGTCCTGTGGTGTCTTCCAGCACCAGCTGCGGTGCGGGCGATCCGGCTGCGAGCATGGCGAGATTTCCCTTCGAATCGGGTTGTCGAAAACGTCGGTTCGGGCCAACTGCTGAGGGCTAGGTCGAGGGGCTTTCGGCGTCCTCGCTCCCACCACGAAGGCTGAGCCGGAGCGTGGTCCTGGCTCGATGCAGATGGGACTTCATCGCCGCGGTGCTCAGACCGAGCGCCTCGGCGACCGCCCGTCCCGGATGCCCCAGCACGTCACGCATGATCAGCACACGGCGCTGGACGTCGGGCAACGCCCGGATCGCCGCTGCGACGCGCTCGGCTTCCAGACGCTTGAGGACTTCGTCCTCGGCCGACGCGACGGGACCGAGGCCGGCCCCGTCGTGGTGGTCGAGCAGGCGCCGGGCACGGCGCAGGCATTCGTGCCGGACGATCCGGAACATCCAGGAAGCCAGCGCCGCCGAGGCACGCAACGAACCGATCTTGCGGTAGAGGATGATCAACGCTTCCTGTGCCGCGTCCTCGGCGTCCTGCCGAGATGCGCAGAGATGTTCGGCGAAGCGTCGCACGTGCGGATGAGCCCCGTGCACCACAGCGGTGATCGACTCCAGGTCACCTCCCTGCGCGGCCTCGATCAGCTGTTCACTCGCCCAACCACGGTCGACCACGCCCACCTCCGAACCACGGAGCGAACTCATCGCGCCTGCCCCTCCTGACGTAACCATCGCCCCATAAGAGACCCCGACACCGCGAAAGGATTCACCCCGACTCCGGGAAGTCCCTTCGACCACGCAGCGAACACGTACGGAGCAACCGGCGCGGAACCGGCCCCGCCCCCGGTGTGGTGGTCAGAGGCTGCCGGGCACGACCAGACCTGATTCGTAGGCGAAGACGACGAGCTGAGCGCGGTCGCGGGCGTGGAGCTTGGTCATGGCCCGGTTGACATGGGTTTTCGCGGTCAGTGGGCTGATCACCAGACGATGGGCGATCTGCTCGTTGGACAGGCCCTGGGCGACCAGCGTGACCACCTCGCGTTCCCGGTTGGTCAGACCGTCCAGCTTTCTGCCCGCACCGGTGGCGACGAGCGGGCCGCTGACGTACCGGTCGATCAGCTTCCGGGTGATCGACGGTGCGAGCAGGGCGTCGCCACGCGCGGCGACCCGTACGGCGTGCAGAAAGTCCTCCGGCTCGATGTCCTTGACGAGGAACCCGGCCGCGCCGGCCCGCAACGCGTTGAACACGTATTCGTCGAGACCGTAGTTCGTCAGGATGACGACGTGGACCTCGGCCAGGGACGGCTCCTCGGCGATCCGCCGAGTCACCTCGATACCGTCCATGACGGGCATCGAAACGTCGACGAGCGCGATGTCGGGCAGGTGTGTCCTGACCAGCTCCACACCCTCGCGGCCGTTCGTGGCCTCGGCCACCACCTCGATGTCGTCCTCGGCGTCGAGGAGCGCGCGGAACCCACTGCGGACAAGCGGCTGGTCGTCGACGAGCAGGACGCGGATCATGCCACTGGCTCCACGGGCAGTTCGGCCTGGACGGCGAAGCCGCCCTGTTCTCGCGGCTCCGCACGAAGGTGCCCTCCGAGAGCGGTGACGCGTTCTCGCATTCCCAGCAACCCGACTCCGGGCACCGGCATGGACTCCGGAGTGGCCTTGCCGTCGTCTTCGACCCGGACCACCACGGCATCGGGACGGTATTCGATGTGGATCGAGGCGACGGTGGCGTCGGCGTGGCGCGCGATGTTGGTCAAAGCCTCCTGCACGATCCGGTAGGTGGTGCGCTGCACCGTGGAAGGCACTTCGGTCCGTGCTCCCTCGACCGTGAGCTTCGCGTCGAGCCCTGCCATGCGCGCCCTTTCGACCAGCACCGAAACGTCGTCGATCCCGCGCGCCGAGTCCCTGTCGTCACCACGCAACACCTCCAGCGTCGCACGCAGCTCGCGGGCCGCCTCGCGACCGGCTTCCAGGATCGCCACCAGGGCGTCCGGCACCTGCTCGCCACGCCTGCGGGCGAGATGGACGGCGACCTCGGCCTGGACCTTGATGACCGAGATCTGGTGGGTGAGGGAATCGTGCAACTCCCTCGCGATGTGGAGGCGTTCCTCGTCGGCACGGCGCCGCGCGGTCTCCTCGCGGGTGCGCTCGGCCTCCTCCGCCCGGCGCTCGGCCTGCCGCAGCGCTTCCCCGGCCGCACCGGCCGCGACCAGCCAGGCCAGTTCGAGGACGTCCCGGGACTGCGTGAACGCCGTCCCCGGGGGCACGTCCTGGGCGGAGACCAGGATCGCGAGCGGAAGGGCGCCCAACATGACCACCGAGGCCGCCACCGTGACGACACGGTGGCCCGCTCGCATCGCGGCGTAAACCGCGAACAGATACGCGACGACAGGCACGTCGAAGCCGACGGCCTGGTAACCCAGCGCGCACAGCCCGGTGACGGCAAGCACGGTGATCGGGCTCCGGCGTCGTACGGCCAGCGAGAGACCACCTGCTGCCAGCAGCACGTGACCCAGCGGGTCGAGACTCGTGGCCGGGTGTTGCCCGGACAAACCTGTCACCAGCAGAGCCGCGGCCACGCCAACGGCGATCAACCAGTCTGCGACACCGATCCGTGTCTCGTTCACGCGGGCACCCTATTCGGACGCGGACGCGGACGAATCCCGCGCGGAGACGATCAACCGCCTACCGCGATCGTGGTAGGCGCCCACGACTCCGACGGCGTCCGCAGTAGACGGACACCACGTCGGTCGCAGCGTCGGATGACCGCGTCCGTACGACGATCGGAAGTGCCGCTCGGGGACATGATGCAGCCACGTCCAGTCACAGAGGAAGGGATGAAACTCCCCATGTCCGTCCGTCACGCACTCACCGCCGCGCCCATCGCCTCGACCGGAGCCCTGACGCTCACCACACCAGCGGCCGCGCACGTCCTGGCGCAACCGGCCATCGACGCGCTCACCGTGACCCCGGGCCGCCTGTGGTCCCTCGTGGCCGCGTTGGTGGCGGTGGCCGGTGTAGTGGTCGCCGGGGTGGCGCTGGCCCGTCCCAACGGTCGGCTCGGCACCGGACCGAGGCCGACTGGCGCCCTCGTGGCACTGGCCGCCGGGGTGGCCGGCATGGTCACCGGAGGACTCGTCGTGATCACGGCCGAGGGCGGCCCGGGCACCGGCTACGGGATCGTCGGCGGCTTCCTCGACCTGGCCGTCGGGTTGCTCGCCGTCGTCCTCGGCGCGCTCGCCCTGGCCCGGGCCAAACGCACCGCCTGACCGGCGGCCCGCAGCGGCGCACTCACCCTCACTCCCCCGCGCCGACGTAGTCCGCGAGGTGCTCGCCGGTGAGGGTGGAGCGAGCGGCGACGAGGTCGGCGGGGGTGCCCTCGAAGACGATCCGGCCGCCGTCGTGGCCCGCGCCGGGGCCGAGGTCGATGATCCAGTCGGCGTGGGCCATGACCGCCTGGTGGTGCTCGACGACGATGACCGACTTGCCGGAGTCGACGAGCCGATCGAGCAGTCCGAGCAACTGCTCGACGTCGGCGAGGTGCAGGCCGGTGGTCGGCTCGTCGAGGACGTAGACCCCACCCTGCTCCGCCATGTGAACGGCCAGCTTGAGCCGCTGCCGCTCGCCACCGGACAGCGTCGTGAGCGGCTGTCCGAGGCGGAGGTAACCGAGTCCGACGTCGGCGAGGCGCTGAAGGATCTTGTGCGCGGCCGGGATGCGTGCCTCACCGGCGCCGAAGAACTCCTCGGCCTCCGCCACCGACATCGCGAGCACCTCGCTGATGTCGCGACCGCCGAACCGGTACTCCAGCACCGAGGCCTGGAACCGCTTGCCCTCGCACTCCTCACACGGGGCGGAGACGCCCGCCATCACCGCCAGGTCCAGGTAGACGACGCCGGCCCCGTTGCAGTTGGGACAGGCTCCCTCGGAGTTGGCGCTGAACAGCCCCGGCTTCACGCCGTTCGCCTTCGCGAACGCCTTGCGGATCGGGTCGAGCAGTCCCGTGTAGGTCGCCGGGTTGCTGCGCCGCGAGCCACGGATCGCGCCCTGGTCGATCGACACCACACCGGCGTCCGCGGGGATCGAGGAGTGCACGAGCGAGCTCTTGCCGGAACCGGCGACGCCGGTGACGACGACGAGCACCCCGAGCGGGATGTCGACGTCGACGTCTCGAAGGTTGTTCGCCGTCGCGCCTCGGATCTCCAGCGCGCCGGTGGGCTTTCGCACCGTCTCCTTGAGCGCGGCCCGGTCGCCGAGGTGGCGACCGGTGAGGGTGTCGCTGTCACGCAGTTCCTCGACGGTGCCCTCGAAGCAGACGGTGCCGCCCGCCGAACCCGCGCCGGGACCGAGGTCGACGACGTGGTCGGCGATGGCGATCGTCTCGGGCTTGTGTTCCACGACGAGCACCGTGTTGCCCTTGTCCCGCAGCCGCAGCAGCAGGTTGTTCATCCGCTGGATGTCGTGAGGGTGCAGCCCGATGGTGGGTTCGTCGAAGACGTAGGTGACGTCGGTCAGCGCGGAACCGAGGTGCCGGATCATCTTGGTGCGCTGCGCCTCACCGCCCGAGAGGGTGCCCGAGGGACGGTCGAGCGACAGGTAACCGAGCCCGATCTCCACGAACGAGTCGAGGGTGTGCCGCAGCGTGTCCAGCAGGGGTTTCACGGAGGGCTCATCGATGCCGCGAACCCACTCGGCGAGGTCACTGATCTGCATCGCACAGGCGTCGGCGATGCTGATCCCGGCGATCTTCGACGACCGTGCCTCCTTGCTGAGCCGCGTGCCGTCGCACTCGGGGCAGGCGGTGAAGGTGACCGCCCGGTCGACGAAGGCCCGGATGTGCGGCTGCATCGACTCGCGGTCCTTGGACAGGAACGACTTCTGGATCTTCGGGATCAGGCCCTCGTAGGTGAGTTTGACCCCCTCGATCTTCACCTTGGTCGGCTCCCGGTAGAGGAAGTCGGCGAGCTCCTGCTCGGTGTACTCCCGGATCGGCTTGTTCGGGTCGACGAACCCGGACTCGGCGTAGACCCGGACGGTCCAGAAGCTGTCCGACTTCCAGCCCGGGATGGTGAAGGCGCCCTCGGCGAGCGACTTGGAGTCGTCGTAGAGCTGGGTGAGGTCGATGTCGGTGACGGTGCCCATGCCCTCACAGCGCGGGCACATGCCGCCGGTGATGCTGAACTCGCGCCGTTCCTTCACCGTCTTGCCACCACGCTCCAGCGTCACCGCACCGGCTCCGCTGATCGAGGCGACGTTGAACGAGAAGGCCTGCGGGGAACCGATGTGGGGCTGCCCGAGCCTGCTGAACAGGATGCGGAGCAGGGCGCCGGTGTCGGTCACGGTGCCGACCGTCGAACGGGGGTTGGCACCGATCCGCTCCTGGTCGACGATGATCGCGGTCGTGAGTCCGTCCAGCACGTCGACGTCGGGGCGCGCCATGGTGGGCATGAACCCCTGCACGAAGGCGCTGTAGGTCTCGTTGATCAGCCGCTGGGACTCCGCGGCGATCGTGCCGAACACGAGCGAGCTCTTGCCGGAGCCGGAGACACCGGTGAACACCGTCAGGCGGCGCTTCGGGAGCTCGACGCTGATGTCGGCGAGATTGTTCACGCGCGCACCGTGCACGCGGATCAGGTCGTGGCTGTCGGCGGCGTGCACCGCAGGCGTCTCCCGGCTCGGTCGCGACTGCGTTCTCGTGGCCGTGCTCATCGTGTCTCCTCTGTCAGGCGGGGCGGTGCCGACCGCCCCGGCACCCGGGTTCCTCCCAGGTGCCGTGTGCGGGTCGTCAGGTCGTCGGGTCGTCGCAGTGGTCGGACGCGCGTCCGGGACTCACCGCAGCTCGAAAATGCGGACCATGTTGCCCGCCGGATCGCGGAAAGCGCAGTCGCGGACGCCCCATGGCTGGTCGGTCGGTTCCTGGACGACCTCGGCGTCACCGGACTGCAGTCGCTCGAAGGTACCGTCGAGGTCCTTGGTGGCCAGGTTGATGCTGGCGTAGGTGCCCTTGGCCATCATCTCGGCGATGGTGCGGCGCTCGTCGTCGGTGATGCCGGGGTCGGCCGCGGGCGGGTGCAGCACGATGGACGTGCCGGGCTGCCCCGGAGGGCCCACCGTGATCCAGTGCATCCCCTGGTACTCGACGTCGTTGCGGACTTCGAAGCCGAGCGTGTCCCGGTAGAAGGCCAGGGAGGCCTCCGGGTCGGTGTGCGGCAGGAACGTCTGGTGAATGGTGAGATCTGTGGTGTTCATGGCCGTCACGCTATTGCGCCCCGGCGAGGTGATGCTTCTCGATTCCTGACCGGTCTCGTGACCCGTTTCGCCACACACGGCGGCATCCCTTCGGCCTCGCGCGCCGACTCCCGCCGGTAGACGCTGGGTGGCACACCGACCAACTCGGTGAAGCGGGTGCTGAAGGTGCCCAGCGACGAGCAACCGACCGCGAAACAGACCTCGGTGACGCTGAGGTCACCGCGACGCAGCAGCGCCATCGCACGCTCGATGCGCCGCGTCATCAGGTACGAGTACGGCGACTCGCCGTAGGCTCGCCGGAACTGGCGGCTGAGGTGCCCGGCCGACATGTTGACACCGCGGGCGAGTGCCTCGACGTTCAGCGGCTGCGCGTACTCCCGGTCGATCCGGTCGCGCACCCGGCGCAGCAGTGCGAGGTCGCGCAGGTACTGCGCCGCGGGTGACACCTCCTGCGGTCGGGAGGCCGCGGGAACGGATGGGGCGCCGGTCACAACTGTCACGACCGGAATCGTACGGCGCCCCGGTGACAGCCGGTATCGTCGACGCCCCGCTCCATCGGGTCCGTGGGGTCGAAACGCGCGGAGGCACTCTCACGGCATCCGTTCCCAGAAGTCGAGGCGGTGCTCGGCCACGTAGTCCGTGCCGCCGACGCGGTCGGGTGCCAGCGACTGGACGTGGCCGGTGCCGAAGCCGGGCCAGGCGGGGAGGTCGTCGCGGCCGGGATCACCGTCAGCGGCGAAGGCCGCCCAGTAGCGGTTCATCCGGTCGGCGAGCCTGCGTTGTGCCGCCGACAGCGGCGGAGTACCCGCGACGTCGAACTGGTACCTCAGCTCACACGCGTGCTGGGCCCCGGACGGAAGCCCCGCCAGGGGCAGCGGAGCCGGGGCGTCGCGGTCGGCGAACTCGTAGAGCCAGGTGTCGGTGTGGGTCGCGAAGGCCCGGCCCAGTTCCCAGGTGGGTCGGGCCCAGGCCCGGTCCGTGCAGATCTGTGCCCAGGCGAGGCTCGGGGTCGCGAAGTCGTCCAGCGGGTATCGCGTGGCGACGTCGTCGGCCGCGTCCCCGAACGCCTCGGCCAGCAGCCGGGGGTAGTCCTCAGCCGTGACGGGGTTGCCGACGGCGTCGGCGAAGAGCCCGACGAAGAACCGGGCCTCGTCACGCGTGGTACCCAGCAGCACCGGCACCCGGTGAAAGCGACCTGCGGGGATCGCCACCTCCGGCGATAAGGGCAGGACCGCCCCACCGAAGGCGGGCCGGATGAAGGCTCCTGACGTCTGGAGCAGGTCCTTCACCGGAACGCGCCGAAGTTGTGCGAGTGCCGACTCCGGGTCACTGCCCGGCTTCACCCAACCGTGTTCGGCCGCGACGGCGGCGCCGAACCGCTGCGACTCGGCCACCGGCGACCACCTCGGCGGCAGCGCCGGAACACCGGGGATGAGCAGGTGTGCGGGCGTCGAGCCCAGCACGGAGAACACGCTCTGCAGGACGGCACGGTGGAACAGCCCGGCCGAGGCGGGTGCTGTCAGGTGTGCCGCGACCTGCAGCGCGCCGTACGACTCGCCGGCCAGGGTCACGTTGTCCGGATCGCCACCGAACCGGGCGATCTCCCGCCGCACCCAGCGCAGTACTGCCTGTTGGTCCCGCAGGCCGAAGGTTCCGCTGTCGGCCAGCCCCGGATAGCCGAAACACGCCAGCACTCCGAGCCGGAAGTTCGGTTTCACGACCACGAGGTCGCCGGTGACCGCGAGCCGCCGTGCGTCATAGGCGGTAGCGGTTCCGTTCGTACCACCGCCGCCGTGCAACCACACCAGCACCGGTTTGCCCGCGCCCTCGGAAGTCTCCTCCGGAGCGGTGACGTCGAGGGTCAGGCAGTCCTCGTCGAGGGAGGTGACGGCCTCGAACGGCTGGGCGAGTTGCGGAGCTGGGTTGCCGGGCACGGTCGCGTCCCGGACGCCGGACCACGGCTCGGCCGGCGCGGGCGTCCGCCATCGCAGCTCCCCGACCGGGGCCGCGGCGTAGGGGATGCCCTGGAAGAAGAGATGCCCGTCGACGCGGCGGCCGCGCACGGCGCCGCTGGACAGCCGCACGGTCACGTGCCGGGTCACCAAGTGCCCCCTGGTTTTTGCAATAAGGTCATATGATCAAAGTAGCAATACGCCGCCATCGCCCTGGGAAGGGTCAGCGATCCGGGACGCCGCCCCCACCGGTGAACACCGTGCCGATGACCCGGCCCAGCGCGTCGCGTGCCGGGAAGGCGTCCGCACCGGAGAGCGCGACCTGGTCCGCCAACCCCTGCACGGTCGCGAGGATCGTCCGGGCCGCGAGCACCGCGTCCACGCCGGGATCGACCTCACCGCACTCCTTGCCGTGCTCGATCACGGTCGTGACGTGGCGGAGAATGTCGCCGCCGGCCCTGCGGGCCACCTCGGCGAGCCCCCCATGGTGCAGCGCCTGGGCCTGCAGGTGCTGGCGGACGCGGTATTCGAGGTCGCGCTCCTGGTCGAGCGGCAGCAGCTCGACCAGGGAGTCGAGCAGCACCCGCGCGATCGGCAGACCGGCGGCCTCACCCGCGCGGACGCGGACCCGCACCCGCTCGCTCATGCGACACCCGGCGTCGTCGTAGGCGAAACGCAGCAACGCGTCCTTGCCCGTGAAGTAGTGCTGGATGAGCCCGACCGAGACCCCGGCCTCGGCCGCCACCCGGGAGAACGAGACCGCGGCGAACCCTTCAGCGGCCAGCAGGCGCTGGAACGCCCGCGCGATCCGGTTACGGCGCTCATCATGATCGACGATCCGTGGCATGCTTTTATCATACGTCCATACCGCCAAATCTCTCTTCACCCACGACAGGAGCTTCGCCATGCGCGCCGATCTGCGCCAGGACCTGACCGCCGCCCTCAAGACCCGCGACCGCGTCGCCATCGCGGCACTGCGCTCCGCACTGGGAGCCATCGACAACGCCGAGGCCGTCCCCGTCGACAGCGCGCAAGCCACCGGCACCGACAGCGAACACGTCGCGGGGGCGGCGAGTGGTGTCGGTGCGGCGGAGACGAGGCGACGCGACCTCACCGAGGCGGAGCTGCGGTCTATCGTCGAGAACGAGGTACGACAGCGCACGGCCGCAGCGGACGAGTACGAGCGGCTGGGCCGCGTCGAAGCCGCCGAACGGCTCCGGGCGGAGGCCGAGGTGCTGAACCGGCACCTGAAGCCCTGACGGAAGGCGGGCGGGAAACTCCGTTGCTCCCGGGGCGCCAGGCCGTTATCACTGCCCTGTGCACAGTGCGCCTGGCTCGGCCGCGAGCTCCTTCTGCTGGCTGGACGTGAAGACCCACGACGTCACGGGGGTGTCCGCCTTCGCCACCGCCGTGCTCGGGTGGCAGGTCGCGGTTCCCCCGGACAGCCCGAGGCGGTCTCCGGTGCTCAGTGTCGCAGGGCATGAGATCGGAGGCGTCAGCGATCTGGCGAACCCCGTGTATCCGGAAGGTCTTCCGGCTCATGTGGCGTACTACCTCGCCGTCACCGACGTCGACCGGCGCGTCGACATGGCTCTGGCGCGGGGCGCCGAGCTCGTGGTCGGGCCCTTCGACGTACCCGGTCAGGGCCGGATGGCCACGCTGACCGACCCGTTGGGTGCCGCGTTCTCGTTGTGGCAGGCAGAAGGGTTCGCCGGGTGGGACTTCCCGCCCGGGCTCCCGGCAGCCCCGTACCGCATGGTGCTGTCCCACCCCGACGCGGCGCGGGCGCGGGACTTCTACCGCACGGTGCTCGAAGCCGAGCTTGCCTCCGCGGCGTTCGTGGCCGAGAAGGTCGACGGCGCGCCGGCGTGGGAGGTGGTGCTGGAAGTCGACGATCCGGAGGCCGTCGCAGTCCGAGCCAGGTCCCACGGCGAGGGCCGGGTCGGCATCGGAATCCCCGGTGTGTCCTCCGTCCGCCTGCGCACCCACGAGGGAATCGTCCTGCACCTCACGCGCGGCTGACGGCGGGCTCGGCCGGGTAGCTCAGCGGGCCGGGGCTCCTCGCACCCTCAGCGACGACAGCAGTTGCGCTGTCGCCGCCTCGACGGCGTCCACGGCCTGCTCGAACGCCTCGGCGTTGTGGGCCGCGGGCCGCTGGAATCCGGACACCTTGCGCACGTACTGAAGCGCGGCCGCCCGGATGTCGGCGTCGGTGACGCCTTCGGCGAACGGCGGCCGCAGCGTTTTGATGTTTCGGCACATACACCCAGTGTCCCGCTGTGACCGACGATCCGCGCCCGCAGTCTCGATCGGATCAAGTCTTCGTCTCACCCGAGCGGAGCAACGAGAGCCGGATGTTAGGTTCAGGCGCTCTTTTCGATCATCACCTTCCGTACGAAGAACCCGAAAGGCAACACGTGTCCATGCGACGTATTCCTCCGCGACGCCAGGTGTGGATCTCCCTCGGTGTGCTGGTCGCGGCGGTTCCGGCCTCGGTGCTCGCCTCCGTGCTGTGGTCCGGTGAGGACACGGCACAACAGACGACCGTCACCAGGCAGGCACCCACCCCGGAAGCCACGGACCCCACCGGCACTCCGAGCTCCTCGGACAAGGCCGACGACAGCGACGAGGTGACGCGTTCGTCCACTTCGGAGCCGACGACCACACCGTCCGCCCCACCCTCCGAGGTGTCTGCGGAACCCGCCGCTCCGGCGCCCGTCGCCGCCGACGAGCCCGAGCCCGCGCCCGCCGCGGACTCCGACGGCATGAGCAGGGAGGAGATGATCCGCTCGCGCGTGATGACCCCACATCCGAGGCCACCGATGACGCCGAACATCTCCCCCGACATCCAGCGGCAGATCGAGGAGGCCGAGGAAGACGTGATCGACCTCGGCACGATCTACCCCGAGGGACAGGGACCGTCGCAGGAGTATCCCCACCCGTACCGGCCCTAGCCGGGTGCGTGGAATCCCAGGTCACCGGCACGGCCAGGCGTCATCGGAAGGTAGCGGCTACCTCAACCCTGCTCGCCGTCGCGGGCCTCCGGTATCCGTTCGGCACGGCAGAGGAAGGCCACGGCGGTCCTGCCGACGCGCGTGATCACGACGCTGGCCTCGCCCGCGCCGCGTGGTTTGAGTCTGCGTCGCAGTGCGTCCGGGTCGACGTCCACGCCACGCACCAGGATCTCCAGCCGCCCGACGTCGTGTCGGCGCAGCAGCGCCCGCAGCGCCTTCTCGGTGTAACGGCCGGAGTCCAGTACCCGGAAGGCCCGCACACCGGGAGGCGGGGTGTCACCGGTCAGGTAGGCGATGCGGGGATCGAGCTGCCAGAGCCCGTGCCTGGCCGCGTAGTGCCGGACGAGCCCGGCACGCACCACGGCGCCGTCGGGGTCGACGATCCACTGCCCGGCCTCTCCCACGGCTACGTCGTCGGGCTCGGCGTCGGTGATCGACCACGCGCTGCCGTCCGACCGCAACACCGTCGCCCTGCGCACTACCGTGGCGAGGCCCTCGCTCAGCAGGCTCGCTTCCCGCACCCGCCCGTCGAGGGAGACGATCTCGACCTCCCTCGCCCACGGCGCGGCCTGCGGATCAATCCCCGGAGCACACTTCACCAGCAGCGGCCGCCCCGCGTACGCGGTGGCGAGTTCGTCGAGTGCGGGCACGAAGTCCTCGGGCCGCCAGCGCCGCCGCCCCGCCGCGTCCCGCCGTGCGGGATCGGCCACCACGACGGCCTCGCGGGTCACCGGACGCAGGGCGTCCGCACGCACGAGGACCGGGGAAACGCCGGAGACGGCGCAGTTGTGCGCCGCCATCGCCAGCCGCACTTCGTCCACATCGGAACCGACACACCGCGCCGCGGTGCCCGCGAGCGCCACGAGGTCGGCTCCCACGGAACACGTCACGTCGTGCACGTCGCGCCCGGCGAGCCTGCCCGCGCGGTATGTCGCCACGGGCGACGCGCTCGCCTGCTGCAGGGCGTCGTCCGTGAACAGCCAGCGACCACCGCCGTCCACTTTGGCCTCAGCCTTACGGCGCAGCAGCAGTGTCTCCAGTACGGCGGCGGCGTGTTCCGGGCCGACGAGGCGACGAGCGGCGGCCACGTCGGCCAACCGGCTGGACTCCGTCAATCCGAGCCCGGAACACGCTTCCAGGGCCTCGCCGCCCTCCCGCGAACGCAGGAACGCGACGTCGCCGAGCGAGAAGGCGTAGGCCACCCGGGCCCCTACAGTCGCGAGGGCTCGGCCGGCTTGGTCCCGGTGATCATCACGTTGTAGAACAGCTCCCTCGGCAACACCTTGGCCAGCACCTTGCGGTCCAGCGCCGAGAGCCGCAGCCACGCGTGGTAGGCGAACAGCCGCCACCGCAGCGTCAGCTTCTCCTGTGGCACCGCCGCTTCGAACGTGCGGATCGGCCAGCCGACCAGCGCGGCACTGAACTCGTCCGTCACCGCGCGCACGTCCACCGCTCCCGCGCCCAACGCCATCCGCTCCAGCTCGGACGGGTCGAACGTGTGCAGGTCGACGACCGCTTCGAGCGCCGCCGCCCGCGAGGACTCGTCGAGCTCCGTCTGCGGCCTGCGCCACGCGCGCAACGGCGCCAGCTTGGTGAGGTTGGTGGTCAGCCACCAGGTGAGCCTGCCGAGTCTGCGGGCGTAGAAGTCGCCGATCTTCGTCGGCTCACCCGCGAACACGAACCGGCCGCCGGGCTTGAGCACCCGCAGCACCTCACGCAGAGCCGCGCGCACGTCGGGAATGTGGTGCAGCACCGCGTGCCCGACCACGAGGTCGAAGCTGTCGTCGTCGTACGGGATGCGCTCCGCGTCGGCGACCCGGCCGTCGACGTCGAGCCCGAGGTTCTCGGCGTTGCGCAGCGCCACCTGCACCATGCCGGGTGAGAGGTCGGTGACCGAGCCCTTCTTGATCACCCCGCCCTGCATGAGGTTGAGCAGGAAGAACCCGGTGCCGCTTCCCAGCTCCATGGCGTGGCCGTAGGGCTGACCCTGCGTGCCCGCGACGGCGTTGAACACGTCGGTGGCGTAGGAGATGCAGCGCTCGTCGTAGGAGATCGACCACTTCTCGTCGTACGTGCCCGCCTCCCAGTCGTGGTAGAGCACGTTGGCGAGCTTGGGGTCGTGGTACGCGGCCTGAACCTCGTCGGCGGTGGCGTGCGGGTTCGGGGCCGGGTCCGACACGTGGGTCACGTCACTTCCCCTCGAAGGTGGCCTTGCCCGGACCGTTCTCGATGAAGGACTGCATACCACGCTTCTGGTCCTCGGTCGCCCACAGCGCCGTGAACAGCTCGGTCTCCAGCTTCAGCCCGTTACGCAGGTCGGTGTCGAGACCACCGTCGATGGCGGCCTTCGCCGCCCGCAGCGCCACGGCCGGGCCGTTCACGAACTGCGCCGCCCACCGGCGGGCGGCGGCGTACACGTCGTCGGGCGCGACGACCTCGTCGACGAGTCCGATGGCGAGCGCCTCCTCCGCCTTGACGAACCGGCCGGTGAACACGAGGTCCTTGGCACGGCTCGGGCCGATGAGCCTGGCGAGTCGCTGCGTACCGCCCGCACCGGGGATGATGCCGAGCTGGATCTCCGGCTGGCCGACCTTGACGTTGTCGCCGACGATCCGGCGGTCGGCGGTCAACGCCAGTTCGAGCCCACCGCCGAGCGCGTAGCCGGTGACGGCGGCGACCGTGGGCTTGGGCAGCTCGGCGATGGTGGTCAGCGACGCCGAGAGCGCGGCGCCGAACCGCTGCATCTCGACGTACGACCTCGCCGCCATCTCCTTGATGTCGGCGCCGCCCGCGAAGGTCTTCTCGCCGCCGTAGAGGATGACCGCCCGCACGTCGTCGCGCTCGCCCGCCTCGATCGCGGCCTCGCGCAACTCCGCCTGCACCTGGTTGTTCAGGGCGTTCACCGGCGGCCGGTCAAGCCGGATCGTGCCGATGCCCTCGTCGACCTCGAGACGGACGAACTCGCCCACGCCTTCCTCCTTCACGTTCCGCGATCGGCGCCGATCGCGTTGTCGCCTCCACCGCAGGCTACCCGCCGGTAGAGGAGATCAGCGACGTCGGGCGAAGAACCTGTCCCCCGAGCGTTCCAGCAACAGGTCCTGCCCGAAGGCCTTCGACAGGTTCTCACTGGTCAGCACGTCGTCGATCAGGCCGGACGTCACCGCCCGCCCCTGCGAGAGCAGCAACGCGTGGGTGAACCCCGGCGGGATCTCCTCCACGTGGTGGGTGACCAGCACCATGGCGGGCGCGTCGGGGTCGAGGGCCAGATCCGACAGCCGGGCGACGAGGTCCTCCCGACCGCCGAGGTCCAGTCCGGCGGCGGGCTCGTCCAGCAGCAACATCTCCGGGTCGGTCATCAGCGACCGCGCGATGAGCGTCCGCTTGCGCTCGCCCTCGGACAGCGTCCCGTAGCTGCGGTCGGCGAGGTGGCCGATGCCCAGCGCCGCCAGCAGCTCCTCGGCGCGGGCGGTGTCGAGTTCGTCGTACGACTCCCGCCAGCGTCCGAGCACGGCGTACCCGGCGCTGACCACCACGTCCCGCACCTTCTCCTCGGGCGGGATGCGGCCGTTGATCGCGGCGGAGGTGAACCCGATCCGCGTGCGCAGCTCGAACACGTCCACGCGGCCGAGCCGCTCACCCAGCACGTGCACCGCACCGGTGGTGGGGTGCAGTTCCGCCGCGGCGAGCTTGAGCAGCGTGGTCTTGCCCGCGCCGTTCGGGCCGAGCACCACCCACCGTTCGTCCAGCTCCACCGACCAGTCGAGGTCGGCGAGCAGGTTGTTCTTTCCCCTCCTGACCCCCACACCGGAGGCGTGGATCACGAGATCGGCTAGGTTCTCCGGGACCGCCACGTCATTCACGGGCTCATTGTCACCGACCGGCCCGGGAAGGCAAGAACGCACCCCGAAGCTCAGGCGAGCACGACCCTGCCGAGCTCGGCGGGACTCGCCAGCAACGGATGCCGTGGCAGCACGCGCACCGTGTAGCCCAGCGAGCCCGCGAACGGCAGCCGCAGCGTGCCCGCGAACTCGCCGCGCCCGCACGGCGACAGCGGCACGGTGACCACGTCGCTGAGGTCGTCGGTGTCGCCCACCCTGCCCACGACGGCCTGAACCTCCACATCGGACTCATCGAGTTCGGCCAGGTCGACGCGGGCCGTGAGGCGGGCGGGCGTGCCGACCACGGGCGTGTCGCCGCCCTCGACGGACAGGTCCGTGGACACCACGCGCACCAGCGGCCAGCACGCGTCCACGCGGGCCCGGTAGGCCGCCAGCGAACGCGCGCCCGCGTAGTCGTCGGCCACGGCCGCCGCCACCGTCGTGGCCGCGGGCCCGTAGTAGGACTCCACGTACTCCCGCACCATGCGCGACGCCTGCACCCGAGGCCCAAGCGTGCGGAGTGTGTGCCAGATCATGGAGACCCAGCCTCGCGGCACCCCGGCGGCGTCGCGGTCGTAGAACAGCGGCGCCACCTGCTGGCCCAGCAGGTCGTAGAGCGCCGCCGCCTCCAGGTCGTCGCGCAGCAGCGGGTCCGTCACCCCGTCGGCCGTGGGGATGGCCCAGCCGTTGCTGCCGTCGTAGTACTCGTCCCACCAGCCGTCGCGGATCGACAGGTTCAGGCAGCCGTTGAGCGCCGCCTTCATCCCCGAGGTGCCGCACGCCTCCAGTGGCCTCGTGGGCGTGTTGAGCCACACGTCGCAACCCCGGTAGAGGTAGCGGGCCATCGACATGCCGTAGTCGGGCAGGAACACCATCCGCTCCCGCACGGCGGGGTCGTCGACGAACTTCACGATCTTCTGGATGAGCGCCTTGCCGCCCTCGTCGGCCGGGTGCGACTTGCCCGCCACCACGATCTGGATGGGATGCTCATCGTCGAGCAGCAGAGCACGCAGCCGCTCGGGGTCACGCAGCATCAGCGTGAGCCGCTTGTACGTGGGGACGCGCCGCGCGAACCCGACCGTGAGCACGTCGGGGTCGAAGATGCGCTCGGTCCAGCCGAGTTCCAGCGCCGACGCCCCGCGTTGCAGCCACGCCTGGCGCGCCCGGCGCCGCACCTCGGCGACGAGGTTCCCGCGGAGTTCGCGGCGCAGCTCCCACAACTGCTCGTCCGTGACGTTCGGGTCGATACCGGACCCGTCGCCGTCGTGGCCCCACTCCTCGTCGCTGCCGCCGAGCAGCGCGCTCATCTCCCGCGCCACCCACGTGGGCCCGTGGACACCGTTGGTCACCGACGAGATCGGCACCTCCTCGGTGTCGAAACCCGGCCACAGCCGGGTGAACATGCGTCGCGACACCCTCCCGTGCAGGGCGGACACGCCGTTGGCGCGCTGCGCGAGCCGCAACCCCATGTGGGCCATGTTGAACCGCCGGGGGTCGTCCTCGGCGCCGAGCGCGAGCACGCGGCCCACGTCCACGCCCGGCAACAGCCTGCCGTCACCGAAGTAGTGCCGGACGAGGTCCGCCCCGAAGCGGTCGAGCCCGGCTGGCACCGGCGTGTGCGTCGTGAACACCGTGCCCGCGCGCACGGCCGACAACGCCTCGTCGAACGTCAGCTCACCCGCCGACAGGACCTCCCTCACCCGTTCCAGCCCGAGGAACCCGGCGTGGCCCTCGTTGGTGTGGAAGACCTCCGGCTGCGGGTGTCCGGTCAGCTCGCAGTACCGGCGCACCGCCCGCATGCCGCCGATCCCGGCGAGGATCTCCTGCCGGATGCGGTGGTCGTCGTCGCCGCCGTAGAGGCGGTCGGTGACCCCACGGAGGTCCTCGTCGTTGCCCTCGACGTCGGTGTCGAGCAACAGCAGCGGCACGCGGCCGACGCGGGCCTGCCAGATCTGCGCCAGCAGGTCACGCCCGCCGGGCATCGCCACCCGCACGTACACCGGATCGCCGGACGGCTCGGTGAGCAGCTCCAGCGGCAGCCCGCTCGGGTCGATCACCGGGTAGTGCTCGACCTGCCAGCCGTCCAGCGACAGCGACTGCCGGAAGTACCCCGCGCGGTACAGCGGTCCCACGCCGATCACCGGGACGCCGAGGTCGGACGCGGCCTTCAGGTGGTCGCCTGCCAGTACGCCCAGCCCGCCGGAGTAGTTCGGCAGCGCCTCGTGCACCCCGAACTCCATGGAGAAATACGCCACCGCGCGCGGGAACCGTTCCCCGTCGCCCGCCTCCTCCACCCGGCGCTGGAACCAGCGTGGCTCGGTGAGGTAGCGCCGCAGGTCGTCGGTGGCCTCGCGCGCCCTGGCGAGGAACTCCGGGTCGCGCGCGAGTTCCTCCAGCCGGGAGGCCGGCACCTCGGCCAGCATGCGCAGCGGGTCCCTGATCCTGCGGAACAGCGCGTCGTCCATCGACGCGAACAGATCGCGCGTCGGCGGGTGCCAGGTCCACCGCAGGTTGGTGGCCAGTTCGGTGAGCCCCGTCAACTCGTCGGGCACCCGCGCGTGCACGGTGAACCGGCGGACAGCTTTCATGATGATCGACCATATCGCCGGGCCGCGAGTGCCGCGCGCGGCCTCACACCGCCGCCGGACCCCGGAGTCACCGTCAGCGGCGTCACACCCGACTTGTACGGGATCGCCTCGATACGACCCCCGCGTCCGCTACTGTGCCCGCCATGGAACGCACAGGGGGACGAGGGGTGCGGCGCGCTTTCCTGGCTCTGGCCGTCGCCGTGGCCACGTTGACGGCGGCCTGCTCAGGTGAGATCGAGGGCGAACTCCGCAGCGAGGGCGAGATCGCGGGACTGCCGATCACCCACTTCGAGAGCGGGCTCAGGACCTCCGCGCCGAAACCGCGGCTGAACGTCGAGAACGTCTCCTCCGAGGAGGACGACCGGCTCGCCGTCGCCGCGATCGCGGACGTGTCCGCGTTCTGGAAGGAACAGTTCCCCCGCCACTTCGGCGAGCAGTTCCAGCCGGTGAGCAGGCTGCTGTCCTACGACTCCACCACGGACGACATCAACGTGTGCGGGGCGACCACCGCCGACGTGGCCATGAACGCGTTCTACTGCCCGCCGGAGGACCTGGTGGCCTGGGACCGGGGCACGCTGCTGCCGCTGCTGCGGCAACGGTTCGGCCCGATGGCCGTGGTCACCGTGCTCGGCCACGAGTTCGGGCACGCAGTGCAGTACCGTCTCGGCGCGAAGGCCGGCATCAGCGAGCAGACGTCGACGATCGTCAAGGAACAGCAGGCCGACTGCTTCACCGGCGCGTACTTCCGGTGGATCGCCGAGGGCCACAGCCAGTACTTCGAGGTCTCCACGTCCGAAGGCCTGAACCAGGTGATGGCGTCGCTGTTCTTCATCCGCGACTCCCCCGGCCAGTCGCACGCGGCGGCCGGCGCGCACGGCACGGCGTTCGACCGCACCTACGCGTTCCAGCTCGGCTTCGAGACCGACGCGGCGAAGTGCGCGGCCATCGACCAGGCCGACGTCGACTCGCGCATCACGGAGCGCCCCTTCGACCCCGACGACGCGGGCATGGGCGACATCAGCGTCAACGACCAGACCCTGGGAATGCTCCAGCAGAGCCTCGACGAGTCGTTCGCGGGCGCCGGAGTGCCGGGCCCCAAGATCGTCAACCAGGGCGCGTCCTGCCCGAACGGCGTCTCCACGCCGCCCGCGTCCTACTGCCAGGACTCCAACACCGTCAGCATCGACATGGCGGCGCTGGCAGAGCTCGGGCAACCGATCGACCGGGAGGCCGAACTCACCGGGCGGGAGTCCGGCGGCGGGCTCGGCGACTTCGCCGCCTTCGCCGAGGTCGTCTCCCGCTACGTGCAGGGCATCCAGGTGGGCCTGAACGTGCCCGTGGACAACGCCAACGCGGGACTGCGCACCGCCTGCCTCGTCGGCGCCTGGACCGCCGCCATCGACCACGACGGAGCACTGCTGCGCCCCTCACCGGGCGACCTCGACGAAGCCATCGCCGAGCTGCTGCTGCCCCGCAGCCTCATCGCCGCCGACGTCAACGGACACCCGGCAGTGAACGGCTTCGCCCGCATCGAGGCTCTGCGCCAGGGCTACCTCAACGGCTCAGGAGCATGCAGCGCGGAGTATCCGTGAGGGCGGCTCGTTGGTGTGCATGGCGCCCTCGATGCTCCCGCACACCGCGATTCAGACGAGAGCGGATACGCGTGACACAGCTCCGGAAGTAAAGCATTTGCTACACTCTCATGGGTGGAGGAGTGGGAGACACGCATCACCAACGACCTGCTCGTCTGGGTCAATGCCCTGGACAAGCGGTCGAAGGCACTGGTCGTTGATGCCATCGATCGGCTCGCCGAGGCCGGACCGAGGCTGGGTCGGCCACTCGTGGACCGCATCGCAGGTTCCCGCCTGCACAACCTCAAAGAACTGCGGCCGGGCTCGGCGGGCCGGTCAGAGATTCGAATCTTATTCGTGTTCGGTCCGTGGCGCTCGGCCGTCCTGCTGACGGGCGGGGACAAGTCGGGCAACTGGTCGGGCTGGTACCAGCGGGCCATCCCCCTGGCCGAGGACCTGTACGAGGAGTATCTGAAGGAACGTCAAGCCGAGGAGGAGCAGCGATGACGAAATTCCCCAAGTGGAGCGAGGTTCGCGCCAACGTCGTCGCCGAGGCAGGCGGCGAGGAGGCGGTGACCGAGGCCAGGAAGCGCAACCAGGCCTACATAGACGGCCACCGGCTCAGCGAGCGTCGTAAGGCTCTCGGCCTCTCCCAGACCGACGTGGCCGAGAAGATGGGCGTGACCAAGAGCCGAATCTCCCAGATCGAACGCGGCGAGGTCTCCACCGTCGATGCCATCGCTCGCTACGTCCAGGCCCTCGGCGGACACATCCAGATCTCCGCCGTGTTCGGCGACGACACGTACATCCTGCGCGGCACCGACACCCCCGCAGCCTGACCACTCCCCCACCGACACCGTCAGCATCGACATGGCCGCACTGGCCGAACTCGGGCAACCGACCGACCGGGAGACCGAACTCACCGGACGCCAGTCCGGCGGTGGACTCGGCGACTTCGCCGCCCTCGCCGAAATCGTCTCCCGCTACGCGCACGGCATCCAGGTAGGCCTGAACGTGCCCGTGGACAACGCCAACGCAGGTCTGCGCACCGCCTGCCTCCTCGGCGTCTGGACCGCCGCCGACCACGACGGAGCACTGCTGCGCCCCTCCCCCGGCGACCTCGACGAAGCCCATAGCCGAACTACTCCAACCCCGCAGCCTCACCGCCGCCGACATCAATCGAGGCTGAGGACTTCGAACCGCTCGCCGTCCGCGGTCAGCAGCTCACTGCCGAGGGCAAGCTGGTCGGCGTGGAGCCAGTGGCCTTGGTCGTCGACCCAGAAAGGGTGTTCGGCCGTGGCCACCACCGTGGCGGTCTTGTCACCGTCTGCACCGTCGACGTCGACCGTGATCTCGACGAGCTCCTTGATGCCGGAGCTGGTGATGGTCGCCACGACCGTACGCGGCCCCTCCTCGCCGGTCTCCGGATCGGTGGCCCACACCCGATCCCCGACCTCCTCGATCGACTTCACACTGCCATCGGCCAACAACACACCGGTACCGGGCACGAAACTGTTGCACCCCGGCGGACCACCACCACTTCGACGACCCGCACCCGCCGCATCACCAGCAGCATCCGCACCCTTGCCGAACCACTTTGTTAGTGTCGCGGCCTGCCCGCCCGGAAGTGCTCCCGCACACGAAAGCCCAGCATCGACACCATTTCCCTCAAGCCCGTACCACGCACAATTCAGGCCATCCGCAACAATGCCAATACCCGGAACCAGGCCCACACCATCAAGAGTAAGATGCCCTAAATCACTGCCGTTATCAACTATCCATTCACCCGCGTCCACAAGCCAGTTGCCCACATCACCCCAAAAGCTGTTCTGCGCAACCGAAACACCGCCGACACCGGAAGCTCCACCACCCGGTCGGCTGTAACCCGCTGTGCGGGTGCTCCGCTTTTTCGAGTAACCCCCACCGGACCATCGAGGACGCTGGAAATACCGTTGTTTGACGACCTTGACGACAGTCGAGACCACGTTCTTGAACCATCCGAAGAACAACCCCGACGGGTCCGAATAGGTGATCGGGCTGTTGTTCGAATAGGTGTAGCCATGCATCTGCTGCGGATCGGTGAGGTCCATCAGCGGATCCACCGACAGGAACCGCCCCAGCTCCGGGTCGTACTGCCGTGCCCCCAGGGTCACGAAGCCGGCCGAGTCGTCGATCGTCCCGCCGACGAACCCCTTCTCCCCTGGGAACTCCACCTCCGGACCACGCCGGCCACCGAACGGCAACTGCCAGCGCCGCGTCACCTGCATCGACTACGCGTCCACCGCGAACTGTGAGGTGCCCTGGTGGTCACCCAGCAGCCACGTCACCCCGGCCTCGGTGCGCATCGCGACCGTGGAATCACCAAAACTGTAGTACCGAGTGGTCGTGGTCTCACCACTCTCCCGGTCCCACCGCAGCTCCTGTCCCTCCAGGTACAGCGTCGCCCCGTCGGGATCGCGCCGTATCAACCGCTGGCCGTCCGCGTCATACAGGAACTCGGTGACCACCTCATCCTTGGTGGACTTCACGAGATTGCCCTCGGCGTCCCACTCCAACGTCTGCTCGCCGTCGACGGAGGTCCGCCGCACCGTGTTACCGGACTCGTCGTAGACGAACTGCTCCAGCGTGGTGCTGCCGCTCGGGAACTGGCTGGTCACCGACTCCAAGGCATGCCCGCCGTCAGGGTAGGCGTACTCGTGCACCGTGTCGCCGTCGGAAGTGTGCTCCACCTGCGACATCCGGTTGCCCACCTCGTCGTAGGTGAAGGAGTGCCAGTACGGCGCGGGCCCACCCAGCGCCTCCACCGTCGGGTTCCCGGCACAGTCACTTGCTGGCGTCCACGCCTCCACCAGCCTTCGCAGGTGGTCGTACCGGAAGCACTGCACGTCGGCGAGTCCGTCCAGCGGCACGTCCGCGATCGAGGTGACGTTGCCCGCCGGGTCGTACGAGTAACGCGTGTCCGACTGCATCGGCTTCGGCAGCTCGGCGTCCACGATCGTGCGCGCCAACCGCCGTGTGTGCTCGTGGTAGTACCGCGACAGCCACACTCGCTGCCCCTGCTCACCCAACTGCGTCCGCTGAAGCTCGCCGTAGCGGGTGTACTGCGTGTCCGTGACGTACTCCGTGGTCCCCTGCCCACTGAGACCGCCGTGGCTCGTTCTCAGGAAGCCTGAGATCGTCATGGACCAGGCTGTACGGCTCCGCCGACAGATCGCCGGCCTCGGCGTAACCGATACCACCCAGACTGCCGTCCGGGTTGTAAGCCGCCGTGGTGGTGTACGTGCCGCCGAGCCCTTCCTCGGATTCCGGGATCACGATCTGGGTCTTCAGCGGCTGTACAACGGGTCGTAGATCGAGGTCTTGCGCACGTACGCCTCGCCGTCGACGTACCGCGTCGACGACGCGAGGCGGCCGATGCCCCACTCCGCGGTGTCGTAGGCCCACTCGGCACGCTTCGGACCGTCGAGCGGACCTCCACCAATCGAACTACAGCCACGCATGACCGCATTTCCCACCCGGGTTCAGCCCGTGTGGACGACAGTCCGTACAGCGGTGACAAGCCGGACACGCGAGCATAGGTGACATCAGCATCGACATGGCCGCGCTGGCCGAACTCACCGGACGCGAGCCCGGTGGCGGGCTCGACGACTTCGCAGCCTTCGCCGAACCGATGTCCCGAAATTGGAACTCTCCTCAACGTGTCAGGACAGCGATGGCTTCGATCTTGAATCGCTCCAGGTCCTCGTACCAGTCCGGACGCCCCGCCCGCCGAGTGAAGAACTTGACGGTCGTACCGTGGGAGAGGTAGTTATCACCGACTCCGACAGACACCACTGCCGTGAGACCGTTCGACACCTCGAAGCGCGCAGCCGACCGGAATGCCTCCTCGATGAAACAGAGAGCCCGAATGGCGACTGCCGAAAGGAATCGTTCCTTGTCCGAAGGAAGGCCGGACTCGGGGATCTTCACGTCGTTGGTGTGGTATTCGTAGTCCGCCACACCACCCCAATGCGACGCCAACTCTCGGTTCCTGCGGAAGTGTTTCGTCAGGAATGTCTTCGCGAGCATCGAACGCGGCTCCAGAGCCTCCAAGACGAAAGCCCCTGCGGGCGTGAAGTACCACCCCTTCCTGATTATCGTTCTCAGCTCGTCAGGCAGTACGTCGTCTTGCACTACTTCCTCGCGATTCAGAACCTCCTCCATCCGACTGTTCGTACGCATCGACTTCGTCAACCGATATCACCCCAGGGTTCCGTAACAGCCAGAACAAGTTCGATGCATTTCTCGAAGGAGCACCTTCTACCGGCCACCTCTTCGATGAGAGTTTCGCGCTCCGAAGGGCTGAACGGCCGCCGGATCATCCGTTCCGCATGGCGGAACGCAGCTGCGTGCTTGACGTCCAGGCGTCGCTCCCAGGGGCTGTCCGACAACGCCATCCCGGGCGGGTCCTCCAACAGGCGAGTCAAACTCCGCTCAATGGAGTGCCGTTCGTTCGGACAACCCCCGATCGCGGCCCGGAAGAAGCTCGCTCCCCGGGCACGTACTGCTTGGACGAACCTCGGCTCGGCGGTCACGGCCTCCCGGTCCGGCCCATCGCCCCTGACGCGCAGCCGGACCGCTTCGGCCGCGCGCTCGATGTCGACCTCGATAGGTTGGTCCGGGAACTGGAACGACGCCTCCCCGTGTCTCCGGAACCTACTCATCGCATCAGCGAAGTAAGCCCACAGGGGAAACACGTAGTCCCAGTGCCGAGTCCCGAGAAGCAGTGACTCATCGACTGTCAACTCAATCGCGCCTTTCGACCAGGCCGAGTTCTGTGACCTTACTCTGAAAACCCTCGCAACGGACGAACTCCCCGATGCCGTTCTGACGTGACTCTGCACCACGATCATTTTCCGCCCTCTTCATGCAGTCGGCCGCGGACACGGACCTCCCCTTGCTTTTACAGACTTTCCCATGTTCCATCGACTGCTTTCGGAAGCGGAAGCCAATCCGGCCACAAGGAAGGCTGTTCACCAGTGCAGGCAATCGGGTCGATACCCCGAGGAAGAAGGTCCATGTCGGGATGGAATCGGACCAGCGCATGAAGCGCGAGCTGCCCCCACGTCAACAACACCACCGCAACAAAGATGCCCGCAATCCAGAACGCTCGCGCCTTCAGTGTTCCGTACCGTCTCCAAACCCGACGGATGACCTGAATCAGAACCCACGCCGCGAGCGAATAGAACACAATACTCAACAGGACGAACTCAAGGGAAGGTCTTACCACCACAGACACGAGGTGCTCGGCACACGAATTGAGATCCGGAGCCGCCAGCAAACCCGCGCCAACCTGCCACAGCAGCCCCACGAACACCGAACCGACAGCGATCCAGCACCCCAGCGGAGAAGGCATCTGCCCTCGCGCTCTCGAAGTATCCCCCACCACGCCACCTATATCGCCAACCGGCAGAAGAAGATTACGCTTCAACAGCTGGCGCTGAACCATGCGACTCAAACACACAGAACCGGGGAGCCCACTACCTCTTCGAAATCGGCGAGATTCCGCCCACCACAAGGAAGAACATCCGGACCAGCGCCTCCCGAACACCCGGGTCCCGATCAATCCGCTCCAATGACTCGAACCTGGCCGGATGAATATCAATCGTGGCAACTCCGCCGGCGACTTCATGGTCCACCGTCGAGAACAGGAGAAGACATCGGTAGGCCCGCACGATGCCCTCTCTTTCCTCACGCATCAGCGACTGCAGGAAGAGGTCTCTTTCCTTGACCTGGCTGCGGAGTGCGTCCACCGAAGTCCACCGAGTCGCCCAGCCTCGCCCCTCTGCCTCCACTTGAATTTCCAGAAGTGTATCGAAACTGACCCGACACACCCGGAGGTCGGAGTCAGCAGCACGAATCAAAGACATTAGAGAACCTCACTTGCTCGGACTGGGAAAAGGAAGCCAATCCGGCCACAACGAAGGAAGCTCACCTTGACATTGGATCACGTTGGCTCCAAATCTGGGAAACAGAATCGTCTCCCCCCATTCGAACCTCAATTGCGCATACAGCGCCAACTCTCCCCAGGTAAGGAAGAAAGCCCCCAGTGCCAAGCAAGCCAATCCAACAACTCTCCACCGAAGCGGCACAGAGCGCCTCAACAACCAACGGACAATCACAATGGCCAACCAAGAAGCAGCCATATAGAAGAGCAGCCGCAGCAAAGCCCATTCGAGAGACTCCCGAGCCTCGACTACACCAAGCTCAACCGCACAAGAGACGAACTTGGAAGACACCAAGGAAAGGGCCCCCAATCCCCACACCATGCCGGCTACTACGCAAACTCCAACGAGAATGCACCCGTCAAGCCGCCACATGTCGGCAGGCATTCTCTTGCCTTCCATCGCCCCCCGCTCCTCAGAGGTCACTTCCCAGACGACCTTCGGCCCATGAACGGAACGGTTCCTCCGATGCCAGAGGCGGAGAAACCCTCGTGAGAGCGACTCCGAAGTCGACCGCGAACCGTTCGAGCATCGACACGAGGTCCGCCCTTGCCGTTGTCTCGACGACAGGGCTCGGAGCCCGAGCAACCAAAGAAGAGCAGTTGATTACCACGGACTCGTCCACGGGAACGAACGCGAGTACGACTTCGACTCCCTGGGAGGCGAAAAAGAACACATGTTCTTCCTTGCGAGCGAGTGCGTCAAGGAGGTCCGGAAGATTCTCCATGAATATGGAGCAGTCATACTCAACGTCCAGCCGCCAGTCATCCAAGCCGAAACCGGACACTCGAAACCCGACACCCGCCTGTTCCAGAACCTCACACGCGGCCATGACCTCGACCTCGTAACCTCCCAGCTCATCGCTCAAGGCGTTCAGGTCCACGGTCGGGGACGGCTCCAGACCTGCTTCCCTTCAGGACAGGATTTCGGGTTCCACGATCGGCGGATCAGGCGCCACAATGCAGACGAGGTCGGACGTGGACGAACACCCGACCTTCACCTCGCCGCATGCGATATACCCGTGTACCGGCAAGTCCGAGAACCAGAGCACGACATCCCCCTCGACCGTGGAGACCGACAACTCCCCCGACATGTCGATGTTCGTTCTCTCCGGCTCCTTGTAGTCCGGAGTTACTTTCCATGGCCACAGTTCCCGATCCAGCACGGGAGACGCCATGTCCTCAACCACGGGAGCTTCCTGTAACGTCCGGCGAGTAACCGGCGGAAGCGTAATACCCACCAACTCGTGAAGTGCGCCGGATTCGGAGTCCACTCTCATCTCGACGAATCCGCCGCTACGCCCCGTGATGTGAAGATCGAGGGAGACACCCGGTCGACGCACCTCCCAGAACACCTTCAAAGGTATCCACGGATCCGCTTCTGAGCGCGCCAGCCCCGAAGGAGCCCTGCCCAATACTCTCAACACTCGATCTCCTCCTGTTTTCACCGAGAGCGCTTCACTCAAACCCCGAAGACCGGCAGGCCACCGGTTTCACCGTCGGACGTTTGCCACACCGGAAACCAGTTGGTCAGCTCTCCTCGAAGAGCATGGAGAGATCGATCCCCACCTTTGCTTCCGCTTCAGCTCGCACGCGTCGCACGAACGGCAGTACCGCAGCGTCCACCTCCTCCAAGGAATAGCGCCCACTCCACCTGCCTGGCTCGTGAACGGACCCCAGGGACCAACCCGGACCGAAGCGCACTATCCGTACGACGCCGGTTTCCTCGAAAGAGAGGGAATCCAGCTCGAAGTCTTCCCGATCCACAGAGTCGACGCGCGTCCAGTCATGCACCCGGGAAGCCAGTTCGAGGACCGGAAAGAGTATCTCACTGTAGAGTTCCCGTTCCCCGTCCCAAATGGAGATGTCGGCTTCGACGTGGACGAAGAGCTCGCCAAGCGCCGTCCACTCGGGATTCAAGTCAGCAGTGGTCAGGCCGGTGTACCGGATCCGGATCACTCTTTCGTTCCCTTCAGGAAGGCGCTGAACATTTTCCTCGGCCCAGCCGAACCGCCCGGCGAACCTGTCACCTTCACCCGCCCCGCGCGGCGGTCATGATCGAACGAAATGGATCTTCACCGATACGGCGGCGGCGAGCAGCCGCCGTTCGGCGTACGGGTCGGTCACGAAATGGTTCCGGCCAGCCGGCGTCCGGCCCCACCACGGTCAGCCGTAGTGACGGATCGCCACGTAGGTCTGCTGTTCCAGGACGTTCTCACCGCTCGCCGACGGCAGTCCGAGTCGGTGGTCGAGCAGCCCGCGCCACGGTCCGCATCCGCTCACGGCGGGCATGGCGAGTTGCTCGTCGATCGAGTCGAACCGCAGCACCAGCGGATCGCTCGACACCACCTCGGTGGGGCCGGGCTGTTGGAGGACGGAATGGATCGGGTCGGCCTGCGTGCCGATCGCACAGCCACGCGGCAGGAACGGGCCCTCCAACGCCGCCACGAGGTCGATCTCGCCCTTGCGTTCGTCGTTGGACTGGAAGTCGGAGTAACCACCGTAGCGGAAACGCAGCGACGTTCCCGGCAGGCCGGGCAGCGGGGTGGGCTCGGAGCGCAACGCGCCGAACTCCTGCTCGTAGGGCCCGCCGGTCCACCGTTCGGCGAAGGTGAGCCGCATGGGCTCGAGTGGCACGTCGCTGAGGTTCCCGAACGACAGGGTGCCGGTGGACACCAGCACCTCACAGCGCCACTGCGCCGGGTCCGCCCCGGTGGGCAGCGCCGGACAGTCGGAGAAGTCGAAATCCGGCAGCGGCTCGGCCGCGGTGGCGGCGCCGCCCGCGGTGAGGGCCGTGACGATCGCGGTGAGGACACCGGTGAGGGACAGGGCGACAGTACGTTTCAACGACATGCCGATGATCATGTCGCCGCCCGGAGGGCCGCACATCGGGCGAACCCCGGACCCGCCCCTGGTCGTCCCCGGGGACGTCCCCAGGGTGGCGGCCGGAACCACCGCCCTGGGGACCGGGCAGTCACTGTCGGGGCGCGGGCGTCAGAACAGGGCGCTGGCCAGGTCGCGCCGCGCCTTGGCGACCCGCTCGTCGGCGGGGTCGAACAGCTCGAACAGGCTCACGAGGTGTTCCCGCACCCGGTTCCGATCGTCGCCCGCGGTGCGGCGAATGGTGGCGACGAGTCTTGCGAAACCGTTCTCGACCTCCCCCATGGCCACCTGCGCGTCAGCGGCGGCCAGTTGCGCGTCGAGGTCGTCCGGGTTCGCGTCCGCCTTGGCGATCGCCGACGGGTCGGTGCTCTCGGCGCGGGCGGCGAACCGCACCTGCACGAGCGCGGCCTTCGCCTGCTCGTTGCCGGGCTCGCTGTCGAGGATCCGCTTGTAGGCGGCCTCCGCCGCGGCGAAGTCACCCCGCTCGAAGGCGTCCTCGGCCTCGACGAACCGCGGGTCCTGCGGCTGCTCCGCCTCCTGACCCTGCTGCGCCGCCTGCACACCGGGCAGCTTGTCCCGCAGCAGGTCCAGCAACTGCGTCAACCACTGCCTGATCTGAGGCTCGGGCAACGCCCCCGAGAACGCGTCCACGGGCTGGCCGCCCGCGATGGCGACGACCGTCGGGATCGACTGGACACCGAAGAGCTGCATGATGCGCGGGTTGGCGTCCACGTCGATCTTGGCCAGCACCCAGGCGCCGCCGCTCTCGCCCGCGAGCCGCTCCAACACCGGGCTGAGCTGCTTGCACGGACCGCACCAGTCGGCCCACAGATCCACGACGACCAACTGTTGCAGCGACCGCTCCAGGACCTCGGCCTGGAAGGTGGCTTCGGTCACGTCGATGACGGACGCGCTCGCCGCGCCGTTCGCCTGGCCACCTGCCCCGGCACCGGCCTGCGTCCCCTGCCGTGCCGCCGCCTCGGCTCGTGCCTTCACCGCCGACAGGTCCACGGCTCCGGAGAGCGCGGCGGACACGGCGGGTGAGTTGTTTCCTGATCCGCGTGGCTGTGTCACGGTCTCCATCCTGGCATGGACGGTCGGTGCCGTCATCGCTGGTCCACGGCTTGACGCGCACCCCGATCGAGTGTGCTCAGGAACCCGTGAGGCGCTCCTCCACGCGCTCCACCTTCGCCGACAACTGACCCGTGTGCCCAGGGCGGATGTCGGCCTTGAGCACGAGGCTCACCCTCGGTGAGCCCTCACCGGCGGCTTCCACGGCGCGCTTGACGACGTCCATGACCTCGTCCCACTCGCCCTCGACGTTGGTGAACATGGCGTTGGTCTCGTTGGGCAATCCGGACTCGCGCACCACCCGGACCGCGCGTGCCACCGCCTCACTCACCCCGCCGTCGTCGTCCCCGCCCGCCGGGCTGACGCTGAACGCCACGATCATCGCTGACTCCTCGTGTTCCCGATGCCGATGTCTGCGGCACATCCGTGCCGTACCCGTCCCAAGCCTGCCGGGCAACGCTGCTAACTTCGAGCCCCATGAAAGGTCCGTTGTCGTTCGACCCGATCGCGCGTGCGGCGCAGCTGTGGGAGGAGCGCATCGGGCCCTCCACGACGATGTCCGCCGTCACCGGGCTGATGCGTGTCCAGCAGATCATCCAGTCGGCCGTCGACGCAGCGCTCAAGCCGCACGGCCTGACGTTCGCGCGCTTCGAGGCGTTGACCCTGCTGAGCTTCTCCCGCCACTCGCGGCTGCCGATGCGAGTCATGGGAGAGCGGCTGCAACTGCACCCGACGAGCGTCACGAACATCGTGGACCGGCTGGAGAAGGACGGCCTGGTCAAGCGCCTGCCGCACCCGACCGACCGCCGCACCACCCTCGTCGAGATCACCGAGGAGGGCACGGCGCGGCGCGAGGAGGCCACCAGGGCGGTGACCGACATCGACTTCGGTCTCACCGGGCTCACTCACCGGCAGACGGAGCAGCTCACCGAGCTGTTGACGAGGGTGCGCAAGGCCGCGGGCGACTTCACGGACTGAAGGCCCGCCCGCCGGAGGGGCGCGAAAGCGTCAGGCTCCGGCCACCGCGTCGCCGTTGCCGCGGCGCACGAACAGGCCGGTGCCGCCGTAGCGCAACTGCTCGGGGCCGTCGAGCTTGCCCCGCCGCAGCGCCCACTTCTCGAACAGCCACGTGAACAGCGGCGGGATCGACGCGAGCAGCGCCAGCACCACGGTGCCGAACCGCCATCCGAGGGGACGCGCCACGGCCAGCGTCGTGACGAGGTAGAGAACGAACAGCACGCCGTGCACCATGCCCAGCACCGGGACGCCGCCCTCGCCGAGCTCCACGACGTACTTCAGGAACATGCCGACCAGCAACCCCGTCCACGAGAAGGCTTCGGCGATCGCGACGACACGGAACAAGACGGCAGCCTTGTTCGACAAGGGTTCCTCCTCGGATAGCCGACCACCACGCACGGGCGGCCGTACAGCACTCTCCACGCACGTCAACCACGCTGTCGAACGTCGTGGTACCAGTGTGAGCCGTGACGTCCGTCACCGGCCTACCGGCCCCTCACCCGGCGAACGCGAGCCACGTCACGGTTCCCAGCGGAACACCTTCGCCGCGAGCGCACCGATCACGGCGGTGAACCCGACCAGCACCAGCGCGGGCACGAGCAGCGCCTCCACGCCGTGCCCACGCACCATGACGTCGAGCATGCCCTCGTTCAGGTGCCGCATCGGCAGTGCCCACGACACCTGCTGCAACCAGGACGGGGCGGTCTCGATGGGGAAGAACGCACCGGACAGGAAGGCCATGGGGAGTGTGACCAGGTTGGCCACCGTGCTCGCCGACTCCTCGGTGCGGCACCAGGCCCCGACGAGCATGCCGATGGCGAAGAACGCCAGCGTGCCGAGCATCAGCAACGGCAGCGCCAGCCACCACTGCCCGGTCAGTTTCAGCCCGAACGCGGGAAGCAGCGCGACGGACACGAAGAGCACGAACTGCGCGGCCGAGACACCGAGGGTCACGAGCAGTCGCGACGTGAGCACGGTGCTCGGCCGCACGGGCGCGAGCCGCAGCCTGCGCAGCACCTGGTTGCGACGCCAGTTCACGAGCGTGATGGCCGCGCCGAACACCGCCCCCATCGCCACGGCCCAGCCGAGGATGCCGGGCGTCATGTACTGGATGGCTTCGAGGGAGGCGTCCTCCACCTGCTCGGCGTCGAGCGAGAACCTCGGCTCCTGGCCGGTGACGGCCACGTTGGTGCGGTTCACCACCCCGTCGACGATGCCGAGCACCAGGCTCGCCGTCTCCTGCGCGCTGGCCGCGAACCGCACGCGCACGGTGTCGCCGTCCTGCGTCACGTAGGCAGGCAGGTCGCCGTCGCGGACCTGCTCCTCCGCCTCCTCGACCGTTCCGACGGATTCGAGGTCGAGGGCCTCCGTGTGCTCCAGCGCGGTGATGACCGGGCCCTCACCGACGACCGCGACCGTCACCCGGGTGTCGCCCTGCCCGTTGAACAGCAACCCGAAGATCACCAGGAACATCAGCGGGAACAGGAAGGTGAAGAACAGGGTCGTCTTCTCCCGCACGATGCCCTTGAACATCGCGACGGACAGTGCGCGGAACGGCGTCGGCGCCGTCGTCCCGCGCTTCGTGGTCGTCCGTTCCTCTTCGGTGGTCGTCACGCCCGGTACTCCCTGCCGGTCAGGTGGAGGAACACGTCCTCCAACGTCGCTGTGCGCACGGTCAGCCCGTCCACGGTGCCGCGCTCGGCCAGTGCCGCGAGCAGCGGAGCGGGGGTGCGCGTGGTGATCGTCACCGTGACGTCGTCGGTGCTGACGCTGTCGGCGCCGGGCAGCACCCGCGCGTCGTCCGGTGTGAGAACCGTGGTGTCGAGGGTGACGTGGGTGGGCGCGTCCAGGTCACGCACGAGCCGTGCCGGAGCGTCCATCGCGAGGATTCTCCCGTGGTCCATGATCGCCACGCGGTCGCACAGGATCTCGGCCTCGTCGAGGTAGTGCGTGGTGTACACGATGGTGCTCCCGCGTGCCTTGATCTGCCGGAGCACGTCCCACAGGTTGCGGCGGGCCTGCGGGTCGAGCGCGGCCGTGGGCTCGTCGAGGAACACGAGCTCGGGGTCGTGCACGAGGGCGCACGCGATGGACAGCCGCTGGCGCTGCCCGCCCGAGAGCTTCTTCTCCGGGGTGTCGGCCTTGTCGGCGAGGCCGACGAGTTCGAGCATCTCGTCCGCCCTGGCGGGGCCGACCCCGTAGAGGGCGGCGAAGGTCTTCAACTGCTCCCGTGCCGTCAGCCGCTCGAAGAACGACGAAGCCTGGAGCTGGACGCCGATGCGGGGCAACAACGCCTCGTTGCGGGGCCACGGCGACTGCCCGAGCAGCCGGACCGTACCGGCGTCGGGCGCGAGCAGTCCCTCCGCGATCTCCAGCGTCGTGGTCTTGCCCGCTCCGTTGGGCCCCAGGATGCCGAAGAACTCCCCTTCGACGACCTCGAAACTCACGCCGTCGACCGCTCGCACGTCGCCGTAGTGCTTGCGGATGTCGGACACCGCGAGGGCAGCGGACACCCTGGGAGTCGTGGAGGAGGCAGGCATGGTGTCACTCTATTGATCACCGGGGCGCCAGGAAGCCGCGTGAGCGATCTCGACACCGATCGTTGTCGATCCGTACCCGGTAAGTTCTCCGGCCATGAGTGCACCGTCAGCGCCCATCCGGCTTCCCGCGAACCAGCCCGCCCAGTTCTACCGGGGAGGTGCGGCCATCGCCGCGCTCCGCTCGGCGTCGTCCGGCGGGGCTGCGAGCCGTGCCGCCGAGTTCGGCCCCGAGGACTGGGTGGCGTCCACGACCACGTTGTTCGGCCGTGACACCGAGGGCCTGACCCGGCTGCCCGACGGGCGGTGGCTGCGTGACGCGGTGGAGGCCGATCCACTCGGCTGGCTCGGCCGCGACCACGTCGAGGTCTTCGGCTCCTCCACCGCACTGCTGGTGAAACTGCTCGACGCGGGCCAACGGCTGCCCGTCCACTTCCACCCGGACGACGAGTTCGCCCGCCGCCACTTCGACTCGCACTTCGGCAAGACGGAGGCGTGGATCGTCGTGGGCACCCAGGGTTCCTCACCCACCGTGTACGCGGGCTTCCGCGAAGCGCTCGACGCACGCACCATCTCCGACTGGGTCGCCGACCAGGACGCGCCGACCATGCTGAACGCGTTGAACGCGGTCCCGGTCGAACCCGGCGACACCGTCCACATCCCGGCGGGACTGCCGCACGCGATCGGCGAAGGTGTGTTCGTCGTCGAACTCCAGCAGCCCACCGACTTCTCACTGACGCTGGAGTGGCGCGACTTCCTCGGCGACGAGGCGAAGGGACATCTCGGGCTCGGCTTCGACACGGCGCTGAAGGCGCTCGACACCTCAGTGTGGGACGAGGAGCGGCTCGCGAGCCTCATCCGGCACACCGCGATCTCCGAGACGGCCCCGGAATCGGCCACCGTCGATCTGCTCGCCCCGGGTTCGCGCCCGTTCTTCCGTGCCGACCGGTTGCGACCGAGGACCCCGCTCGCCCTCGACCCGTCGTTCGCGGTTCTCGTCGTGAGCGAGGGGCGGGGCAGGTTGAAGAACACCCGCGGGGACGTCCACGAACTGTCCACAGGCGACACCTGGGTGGTGCCGCACGCGGCGGGTGAGCTCGAACTCGACGGCGACGTGGCCGTCATCCGCTGCCGCCCACCCGCCGCGCGGGGCTGACCACCGGCCCGTTCAGTGCCGCGTTCGCCCGGCCAGATCGCTCAGGAACCGCGTGACAGCCTCCCGCGCCACCGTGCGGAGACCACCACCGAGCGAAACCCTGGCCACCCCCAGTGCGGCCAGCTCGGTGAGGTCCGGCCCGTCCGGCAACAGGGTCACGTTCACGGGTGCCTGCGCGAGTTCCGTCGTGATCGCGCGGATCACCCGCGCGTCCCGCACGTGGATGGGATAGACCACGTCGGCGCCCGCCGCGAGGTAACGCCGCGCTCGGTCGAGCACTTCGGGCACCAGCGCGCGCTCGTCCACGGCACCGCCACCGCTTCCCAGGAAGGAGTCGATCCGCGCGTTGATCACCAACCGGTCTCCCGCCTCCTGCCGGAGCGACGCCAGCAGCTCCGCCTGCTGCTCCACCTCGCGGCGGACACCCGCGCGGTGGTCGGTGTCCTCGATGTTGAAACCCGAGGCTCCCGCGTCGAGCAGCCGCTCGACCAGCTCCGCCGGCGGCAGTCCGTAGCCGGATTCGGCGTCCACCGTCACGGGCACGTCGACCGCACGCGCGATCCGGCGCGCGGCGGCCAGCATCTCGTCGACAGGGGCCTGCTCGCCGTCCGCGTGGCCGAGGCTTCGCGCGACCGCCACGGAACTGGTCGCCACCACCGGGAACCCCGCCTCCACGACGGCTCGGGCGGTGTCGGCGTCCCACGCGTTGGGTAGCACCAGCGGCCTGCCGGGGACATGCAGCGCCCGCAGTCGCGCGGCGATCATGTCCGGGGCAGGGGCTTGCGGCTGGTCACCCCGAGCCGGTTGAAGGCGTTGATCACCGTGGCGGCCCACGCCACCGCCGTGTACTGCTCTTCGGTGAACACCTCCAGCGCCTGCCGGTACACGTCGTCGGGTACGTCCCGGGTGGAGGGCAGGGTCGTCATCGCCTCGGTGAGCGCCAGCGCGGCACGCTCGGCGTCGGTGTAGAGGTCGGTCTCCCGCCAGGCGTCGAGCAGGTAGATCCGCCGCTCGTCCTCCCCCAGCTTTCGGGCGTCGCGGGCGTGCAGGTCGAGGCAGAACGCGCAGCCGTTGAGCTGGGAAGCCCGGATCTTGACCAGTTCGATCAGCCGCTGGTCCAGACCGGCGTCGGCGGCGGCCTTCTCGACCGTGGTGTGCAGGGCGAGCATGTCCCGGTACGCCTGGGGCAGTGCGCTACTGAGCTGAATGCGTTGACTCACACCGACGAACCTAGCGAGCAAGCGGACCACAGGTATGGTCCAGTTCCGTGGCGAAATCGTGGTCCACTTCAGTGGACGACCTTCACCTCGACTGGGATCCGGCCAGCGGCCGGGCGGGGCTCGCCGAAGCCGTCCGGCGCGCGATCCGGTCCGGTCGGCTCCCTCACGGCACCGCGTTGCCCTCCACGCGGACGCTCGCGGCCGACCTCGGCATAGCCCGGGGCACGGTCACCAGGATCTACACAGACCTCGCCGACGAGGGCTACGTCCGCACCCGGCAGGGAGCGCCCACCGTGGTCACGGCGGGTGAAGGACACGACAGCACACCCTCGGTCCCCCCACCGGCGGTCGAGCGGCCACGGTGGAGCCTGTTTCCCGGACGACCCGACCTCTCGGCGTTCCCTCGGGGCACCTGGCTGTCCGCGACCCGCAGAGTGCTGGCCCGTGCGCCCGTCTCGGCGTTCGACCTGCCTGATCCCCTCGGCGTCCCCACACTGCGGGAGGCGCTGGCCCACCACCTGCGCCGAACCCGCGGCGTGGTGGCCGACCCCGACCGGATCGTCGTCTGCGCCGGGTACTCACACGGGCTGGCGCTGCTCGCCACCGCGCTGCGCGCGCAGGGGCTGCCCCGGCTGGCGTTCGAGAACCCGTCGCTGTGGGTCCATCGCGACATCGCCACCGCGGCAGGCCTCACCGTCACCGGAGTGGACGTCGACGGCGACGGCCTTCGGGTGCCGGACCTCACCGACCCGGCCGTGGTGGTGACCCCAGCCCACCAGTACCCGACAGGGGTGACACTCGCACCGCACCGCCGCACCGAACTCGCGCGAGCAGCCCAGCAGGGACTTCTCGTGATCGAGGACGACTACGACGGGGAGTTCCGCTTCGACCGCGCACCCGTCGGCGCGGTGCAGGCCCTCGCCCCCGAACGCATCGTGTACGCGGGCACGACCAGCAAGACCCTCGCCCCCGGGCTACGGCTGGGCTGGCTCGTACTGCCCCGCTTCCTCGTCCACCAGGTGCGGTCGGTGCTGGAGGCCGGAGCCCGGGGAGCGGTCGGCGTGCTGGAGCAGCTCGTGTTCGCCGAACTGCTGAACTCGGGTGCCTACGGCAGGCACGTCCGCCGGTCCCGGACGAAGTACCGGCACCGGCGGGACCGGATCGTGGCAGCCCTGCCCGAGGGCTTCACGCCGCGCGGAATCTCGGCCGGCCTGCACGTTTTCGTGCCGCTACCCGAGGACGGGCCCGGCGAGACCGACGTGCTACGCGCGGCCCGCCACAACTCCCTCGAAGTCGTCGCGCTGGGCCCGCACTGGATCACGCGGAACGAGCGGAGGTCGCTCCAGGGCGTGGTCCTGGGATACGCCGCCCCGTCCGACCACGCCTTCGAGCCCACCGTCCAAGCCCTCGCCCGCACGTTCTCGGACGCGAGTGCGCGCTCCGCCTGTCCGGTCAGACCTTGAGCAGCAGCGCGTCGCCCTGGCCGCCACCACCGCACAGCGCGGCCGCGCCGAGCCCACCGCCCCGCCGCCGCAGTTCGTGGACCAGGTGCACGACGAGGCGAGCACCGGAGGCCCCGATGGGGTGGCCGAGTGCGATGGCACCGCCGTTGACGTTGACCTTCTCCTCGTCGAGACCGAGCTTGCGTGCGGAGACCAGACCCACCGCCGCGAACGCCTCGTTGATCTCCACGAGGTCGAGTGCGTCGGCTTCCAGCTTCGCCTTGGCGAGCGCGGCCTTGATGGCGTTGGACGGCTGCTCGTGCAGGCTCGCGTCGGGGCCCGCCACCACACCGTGCGCGCCGATCTCGGCCAGCGGCGTGATGCCCAGTTCCTCCGCCTTGGCCCTGCTCGCCACGACGACCGCGGCGGCCCCGTCGGAGATCTGCGACGCCGAGCCCGCCGTGATGGTGCCGTCGGCGGTGAAGGCGGGCCGCAGCCGCGCCAGCCCCTCGGCGGTCGTGTCGGCGCGCACCCCCTCGTCCGACGAGAACACCACCGGATCGCCCTTGCGCTGCGGGATCTCGACGGGAACGAGTTCGTCGTCGAACACGCCGTTGGCGGCCGCCTTGGCAGCGCGCTGGTGCGAGCGCGCGGAGAAGGCGTCCTGCTCCTCGCGGGTCAGGCCGTAGCGGGCGTTGTACCGCTCGGTGGACTCGCCCATGGCGACCTGGTCGAACGCGCAGAACAGGCCGTCGTGGGCCATGTGGTCCACCAGCGTGGCATCGCCGTACTTGACCCCGGTGCGCGACTTCGGCAGCAGGTGCGGCGCCTGCGACATGGACTCCTGACCACCCGCGACCACGAGGTCGAACTCGCCCGCACGGATCAACTGGTCGGCCAGCGCGATGGCGTCGAGGCCCGACAGACACACCTTGTTGATGGTCAGCGCGGGAACCTCCATGGGAATCCCCGCGGCCACGGCAGCCTGACGTGCCGGGATCTGGCCGGCACCCGCGGTGAGCACCTGGCCCATGATCGTGTACTGGACGGCGTCGGCGGGAACACCGGCCCGTTCCAGAGCCGCCTTGATGGCGATCCCACCCAGCTGCGCGCCGGAGAAGTCCTTCAACGAGCCGAGAAGCCGGCCGATGGGGGTACGGGCGGCGCCCAGGATCACGGAACCGGACACAACATGCCTCCTGCGAGTCATCGACGTCGACGCTGCCGGACGCTGGCGCAGCGCATCAGCGATGAACCGACGATACCGCCTCCGGGACCACCCACGGTCGATCGCGACCGACATCACTGCCGTACTGCCACACCGTCTCGGTGCGGTCTATCCTCCGGGCCATGAACCAGGCACTGGAGCCGCTCTCGTCGTTCGTCACCGCCGTCGACCACGTCGGCATCGCCGTGCCGGACCTCGACGCCGCCATCGCGTTCCACACGGAGCACTTCGGGCTCGAGGTCACCCACGTCGAGGTGAACGAGGACCAAGGGGTCCGCGAGGCGATGCTGCGTGCCCCGGGCGACGCCTCCGGAGCGGCCGTGCAACTGCTGGCGCCCGCCGACGACGAGTCGACCATCGCCAAGTTCCTCGACCGCAACGGCCCCGGACTCCAGCAGCTCGCCTATCGCGTCAGCGACGTCGAGGCCGCCGCCGAGGCACTGCGGTCGGCGGGGCTGCGCGTGCTGTACCCGCGGGCCCGCCGCGGCACCGCCGGGAGCAAGGTCAACTTCGTGCACCCGAAGGACGCGGGCGGAGTGCTGGTGGAACTCGTCGAGCCCGCCGAAGCGCACTGACGGCGCACTGACGGCGCACTGACAAGGCAGCGGAGGCCCGCGTCGGGCGCCAGGTGACCGGCGGCACCACCGCGCTCTACCGGCCCGTAGGCTCGGCCGCGCCGGCCTTCGCCTCGAGCGCCGAGGCGATGAGGGACAGCTCCCGCCGCATCTCCTCCGGCTCCTCCGTGTGCCGTGCCACCGAGTGCCGGTAGCTGACCGCGCGAGCGACCAGCGCCGACGCGCTGTCGACGTCGGCGGGACTTCGCGCGGGCACACCCGCCGCGAGGATGACCGCACGAACCTGGGCGATCAGCGTCTCGTAACGCTGACGCAGAGCCTCACGTACCACGCTGTGGGTGTCGGCCTCACGCCACAGCAGGTGTGACAGCACGCGGGACGCCGACAACCTGCCGTCCAACTCGGTGACGAGTCGGTGCAGGCTCTCGGCGACGTCGCCCCGCACCACCACCCGTTGGAGATCGACCCGTTCGTCGGGCAACCGCTCGACCAATGCGGTCAGCAGATCGGGCTTGCGGCGGAAGTGGTAGTGCACCAGACCTTTCGGCACCCCGGCGACCTCGGCGATCCGCGACGTGGGAGTGGCCTGGAACCCGAACTCCGCGAACAGCCGCTCGGCCGCGCGGAGGATCCGCTCCCTGGCCGGCACGTCGGCACCCTGCGGTCGTCGAGGCATCCGCACATCACCGCCCTCTCGTCGCGTGTTCGCGTCCGTCCATGATGCGCGAGCACGCGACCGGGGGAAGGGGGCCGGAACGCGGGCGCTCCCAATGTCCGGACCGCCCCGCGGCGCTCGCGTCGAACCGCAACGTCCCAGCTCGCGTGGTCGGATCCAACGCCGCGCAGCAGCCCGTTAGGACAGCCGGATCGTCGGCACCGCTGCCCCCTCTCGCTCCATCGGACTCTCCGACACGTGCACGCCGAGCCCGCCCGCTAGGGTGGAGACCATGAGCCTTGGCGAGGAACGGGAGCTCGTGCCGCTGGGAGCCGGTTTCGACTTCGAGAAGCGCGGCTACAACCGCGCGCAGGTCGACGAGCACTTGGAACGGCTCGACGCCGACATCAAGATGCTCATGTCCGATCGCGACGCGGCCATCTCGCAGGCGGACGACCTGGCCAGACAGCTCGAGTCCGCGCGCATCGAGATCGACGACCTGCGCGGACAGGTCGAACGGCTCGCCCAGCCCCCCACGACCATCGAGGGACTGTCCGAACGGCTTCAACGGATGCTGCGGCTCGCCCAGGAGGAGGCGAGCGACACCAAGGCCCGGGCCGAGGCCGAGGCGAGCCACATCAGGGCCAAGGCCGAGTCCGACGCGAGCGCCATGCGCGCCCGCTACGAGCAACTGCTCACCGAGCTGGCCGAGCGGCGCAAGCAGATGGAGGCCGAGCACGCCAAGGTACTCGAAGACGCCCGCGCCGAGGCCGCCCGCATCACCTCCGAGGCCGAGCAGGAGCGCGAGCGGCTCGACCGCGAGGCGCAGCAGCGCCGCACGCAGGTCGAGGAGGACTTCGAGATCGCGATGTCCCAGCGGCGCACCGAGTCGATGCGCGTGCTGGCCGAGCAGGAAGCCGCCAGCAAGGCCGAGGCGGAACGTCGGGTGCGGGAGGCAGGCGAGGAGGCCACCACCATCCGGGCCCAGGTCGCCGACGAGCGGGCGAAGGCCGAAGCGGAGATCGAACGCAGGCGTCGCGAGTCCGTGGAGGACGCCAACCGCCGTAAGCAGGACTCGATCAGCGAAGCCAACGCGCGCGTGGCCGAAGCCACCGACGAAGCCAAGCGCCGCGTCCGCGAAGCCACCGAAGAGTCCAACCGTCGCGTGGCCGAGGCCACGGCCAGGGTCGAGGAGCTGCGCACGCTACGCGCCCGGATCGCCGAGCAGGTCAAGGCCGCCAGGGCGATGCTCGCCGAGGCGGAGTCGGCCCTCGGCTCCGCCGAGGCCAAGGACGGCAACGGGCAGCCGGACAACGGCAAGCAGCCCGGTGACGGTGAGTCGGTGGACGCGGCAGCACACAACAGCGACGGCGCGTCGGCTCCGACAGTGCGGGTACGGGCGGTCACAACGAAACCGACTCGCGAGTAGGTAACTGCTGCGCGGCCACCGCCGACCCGCTACTGTCACCCTCCAGACCCGGTACGACACCCACTGGAGGACCGGATGGCCGCCTACACCACCGTCGTCGTCGGCACCGACGGCTCGGACTCGTCACTGGCCGCCGTCGAGCGCGCGGCGAAGGTCGCAGCCGACTCCGCCGCCACCCTCGTCATCGCGTGTGCGTACTACCCCGCGGGCAAGGAACGGATCGACAAAGCCCAGGACGTGCTCGGTGACGAGGCGTACCAGGTGGTCGGTTCCACTCCTGCGGAGGAGACGTTACGCACCGCGTTGGAGCGGGCGACGAAGGCCGGAGCCACGTCGGTGAAGACCACCGCAGTGGTCGGCGAGCCGGTGAGCTCACTGCGCAAGGTCGTGAGGGACCACGGCGCGGACCTGCTCGTGGTCGGCAACCGGGGACTCAACACGCTCGCGGGCCGGATCCTCGGTTCGGTGCCGTCCGAGGTGGCCCGTAAGTCCGGGGTGGACGTGCTCATCGTCCACACCACCTGAGGGCGGCCGGGCGGATCCGGCCGAGGTCGAACGCGGTGCCACCCGGCAGGACTCCACGGAGGTCGACGTGTCACCGACCAGCTCGCGGAGCGCAGGGCGGACACTCGGCCCCACCTCGGTCGGAGGCGGCGAGGTGATTTCTCACCCCTGTTTCCCTGCGGGGGCGCTGCCCATCGCGCTGGCTTGGGAGATGAGTCTCGCCAACCGGCTCACCTCGGTGGTCGGCCCTCGGACCGTTCTGGTCAACGCCTCGTCGGCTGCCACGGCGGACCACCGCGCACGGTGCCCTCGTACCGGGCTTCCACCGGGTACGCCCGATGTGCTCCGCCATCCCGCCGAGCCGTCACCGGGTCGCACGACGTTCGCGGCGCACGGTGACCTTGCGACCCTTGATGCTGCTGTCCCGCAGCGCCGTGATGACGTCGTCCGCAGCGGCGTCCGGTACGTCCACGAGCGAGAACCTGTCGGTGATCTCGATGGCGCCGACGTCCTTGCCCCGCAGCTGCGACTCGCCCGCGATGGCGCCGACGAGGTCCTGCGGTCGGACACCGGCCCTCCGGCCGAGACTCACGAACAACCGCGTCATCCCGCCGCCCGCGCGCTTCCCGCGCCGCGTGTCCCTGGGACCGCGGTCCCGGGGCCCGCGGCGGGCCCTTCCCTCGTCCCGCGTCCGCAGTTCCACGTCCGGGATCTCGTTCTCGTCGATGTTGCCGGCGTCGGCGTGAGCGAGTTTGACGGCCGCGAGTGCGATCTCGACGACGTCGAACTCCTCGGCCAGCGGTTCCACCACCACGCGGTACTGGTCGAGGTCGTCGGCGCCCACCAACGCGTCGCGCAGCGCGGTGCGGGTGAGTTCGAGCCGACGCGCGCGCAGGTCGGCCACGGTGGGCAGTTTGCGCACCGGAATGGTTTGGCCTGTCACCCGCTCGATCGTCTTGATCATGCGGTGTTCGCGGGGCTCGGCGAGCGTGATCGCGCTGCCCTCGCGCCCGGCGCGGCCGACCCGGCCGGTGCGGTGCACGTAGACCTCGGGCGCGCTCGGCACGTCGTAGTTCACGACGTGGGTGAGCTGGTCGATGTCGAGTCCGCGCGCGGCGACGTCGGTGGCGACCACGAGATCGGCGGTGCCCGCGCGCAGACGTCCGACCACGCGGTTGCGCTGGTTCTGGTCCATGCCGCCGTGCAGTGCCTCCGCGCGGTATCCGCGGCCGTTCATGGTCTCGGTGAGGCGGTCGACCTCTTCCCGGGTCCGGCAGAAGACGACCGCGGCTTCGGGAGCCTCGATGTCGAGAACCCGGCCGAGCGCGGCCGGCTTGTGCCCCCGGGGCACGATGTAGGCCGTCTGCGTGATCGAGGCGGCGTCACCACTCATCGACTCGGCGCGCGACAGCTCGATCCTGCGCGGTTCGCGCAGGTAACGACGCACCATGCCGGCGATGCGCGGTGGCATGGTCGCGGAGAACAGCATCGTCTGTCGATCGGCGGGAGTCCGGTCGAGGATCGCGTCGATGTCCTCGGCGAAACCCATGTCGAGCATCTCGTCGGCCTCGTCCAGGACCACCATGCGCAGTTTCGACAGGTCCAAGGAGCCGCGTGACAGGTGGTCGAGCGCCCTGCCGGGTGTGGCCACGACCACGTCGACGCCGGTCTCCAGGTTGCGGAGCTGCCTGCCCATCGGTTGCCCGCCGTACACGGGGACGACCCGGATACCGAGGTGGTGGCCGTAGCGGTACATCGCCTCGCACACCTGCGCGGCGAGCTCCCGGGTAGGCACCAACACAAGGGCACTGGGCTCGGTACCCCGTTCGAGGTCGGCGATCCGGTGTAGTACCGGCAGCGAGAACGCGGCCGTCTTACCGGTGCCGGTGGCGGCCTGGCCGACGACGTCGGCGCCGTCCAGCAACGTTGGGATCGCGGCCCGCTGGATGGGGGTCGGCTCCTCGTAGCCGAGGTCCGACAGCGCCTTCAACAACTCCGGCCGCAGGCCCAGGGCACCGAAGTCGGCCACCGGGTCGATGTCTGTGGCCGGGTCGGAGGCGGCCTCGAGGACGTTGTGCGATTCCGCCGTGATGGCGACCATGGAAAGCTCCTGCTTCTGGGGGTTGATCTTCTCGGTGACGCCACAGCCGTGGCACCACCCAGGCAGGGGCGGCGACCCACGGTACTCTTCGAACAGGTGATCGATCACCTCGGCGAGGCGCGGACCGCGCCATCACCACACAGTGACGACGTTCGCGGGACACTGTGCATTCCCGCGTATGCTCACCGCCCGGCAGGGAGCACCGCGTACTGGCGGACAAGAATCGACTACCTGCATAGACCCTTACTTGATGGACCGGATGTGGACCCGAGGTACCTGAACGGAGGTACCCGTGCCCAACAACCGTACCAATCCCGACCTCTCGGAACGTCCCGCCAACCCTGGCGAGCGGTGCACCTGCGGCCGCCCGGCAACTGTCGTCTACCTCACGCCCTGCGGCGAGGGGGTCGGCTACTGCGGTCTGTCGAACGTGCCCCGACTGTCGACCTGCCCGTTCTGCGGCGGCGGCCCGCACGAGGCGAAGTGCCCTGACTACCGCCTCATGCTCGATGCCGATGCGTACGGCGACCAGGCCGAGCAGGCGATGTGATCGCGGTGAGAAGATCACTCGCGCTCGCCGTGGTGTTCGCCCTGGTTCTCGTCGTCGCCGCGGCGGCACCCCCTGGTCCGGCGTCCTCCACGACCACTCCCATCCCAGGCCGCGCCGAGGAGCATTGCGACTGGGACCAGACGTACCACGCCACCCTCGCCATGCTCGGCGAAGACTGGCGCGACTGGGTGGTGTGGGGCGGCAGCAACATGGACGGCTACTCCGGCCGCGTGGACCCCGCCACCGGCGTCCCCATGATCCACCCCGACATCCCCTGCTCGTACGTCGAGACCGTCGTCGTGCACGAATGGCTCCATCTGCGTCAGCTCGACCGCTACGGGTCGTGGGAAGCCACGCAACAAGCTTCGGGCACTCGGCTGGATGCCGAGATGGTCGCCGAGTGCGGCACCGAGCTGATCGTCGCCGACCCGGTGATCTCACGCCGCAGCTACGTCGAAGAGTCAGAGCGCACCCGCGGCTACGGGTGCACGTCCTGGCACGTACTCGAAGCGGCGAGCCTGATCGCCGAGAACGAGCGCTACACGGCGGCTGGTTCGTAGGGTCTCGAACGCTGACGGCGACAGGTGCTATCAGCGTTTCGCCACGAACGTTCCGGTGATTGGTTTCGTGACGACGAGCCCGCGCTCCCGCAAGATCTCCACAGCTCGCCGCCCAGTTCCGAGTGAGACGCCGTACACGTCGCCGAATTCGCGTTCTGCGGGCAGGCGGTCGCCCGGCCGTAGCTCCCCTGCGGCGATCTGCTCGGCAATGTAGTCGGCGAGCTGCTCATACAAGTAGCGCGGGTCTGCCGGATCGGGCGTGAACGGCGGCGTAGGCACGCGTCGAACGTAGACAGGCAAGACGCGGCGGAAACCGAACGGACGCGTCCGTTCGAGTGATGACGCATCACGACGCATTCCTACGCGTTCCCATGCGTCCTACCCTGAGCAGCGTGAACGCGCCCACAACTGCCCTTGGAACGATGGTCGACGCTGACGGCGTACGGCACGCGGTCGTCGCCTACAACCACGAGACCGGCGATGCAGTCGTCGAGCACACTGTGTGCGGCCGGTCGTTTCCTGCCACCGACGAGCCACACGACGGCCCGGTCGTCGACTGCCTGGGGTGCGGCCGATGATCGAACGCGACCGCGCCCTCCTCGCCCGCGCCGCGAACGTCAACCGGTCGTTCGGCGAGATCGTCGTCGAACTGATGATCCGCCAGGACGGCGGGCAGCTACCGGCCGGGCCGCTGCGCGAGGTCGGCGAGCTGCTCGCCGGGCTGGGCCGTGAATTCATCGACCGAGCCGCCGAGATCGACGCCCACCCGGTGATCGACGCTGAGAGCTACTCGGCAGCCCACTCGTAGGACAGTTCGTACCGGTCGGCCGGGAGAACCATGTCGTTCATCTCCAGCGGCGTGCCGTCCTCCCGGTAGGCCACCCGCGTCACGGTGATGACCGGGATGCCTTGACCGAGCTGAAGTGCTGATGCCTCCTCGGGTGTGGGCATGCGGGAACCGACGTGCTCGGCGTAGTGGCCGATGGTGTGTCCGGCTTCCTCCAGTCGCGCGTACGCTCCGCCAGGGCCGGTGTCGACCTCTTCGATCGCGGTGCCGCGCGTGAACGTGCGCGGCAGGCGGGAAACGGCGAGTTGCACCACGAGCCCGTCGGCCCGCATCACGCGATCCCGCACGGTCACCTCATCTCCCGGCTGGATTCCGAGATGACCGGCGGCACGCTCGTCGGCCGGCTCGAACCGCACGCGCACCGAACTGCTGGGCGTGAAGCCCTGCGCGGCCGCGTCGGCGAGGAAGGCGCCCTTGTTCTCCGCGCGCGCCGCCCGCGACAACCGGGATCGCGACAGACGCTGGATGGATGCGGGTGGACGCACGAACACTCCGCGCCCGTGCTCGGTGACAACAACTCCTTCAGCGCGAAGGATGCCGAGTGCTTCACGGATGGTGAGCCGCGAAACGCCGTAAGTCTCGATCATGGCTCGTTCGCTGGGCAGTTTGTCCCCGGGCGCGTACTCGCCTGTGGTGATGCGCTCCCTCAGGTCTGCTGCGACCTGTCGGTGCACGGGGACACCGCTTGTCTTGTCCACCATTCGATCGATTCTCCCCGGGGCTAGTTGTCATGACCAGATTACGTCTTGACCTCTGCTTCCCGGTCTGCCACCGTTCAAACTGGTACAGATGACATTACCAGTTGGGGGCATGGTGCAGCGCTACCTCTGGCAACAGGCAGACGGCAAACGGCACGCCTACGACACCGACCACCACCAACCAGCCGCACAGCGGGCACTGCCGGTCCTGTGCGGCGCGACCGTCACCCCGACGACCGACGACATCGTCGGGGTCTGGCTCGACCCCACCTGCTGGCACTGCGACCACGAGGTCCGCGTGCGGCTGGGATTCCCGGCGGACGAGATCCCCGATGCCGCCGACCTGGAAACCGCACGATGATCACCGATGTGCCCGTCGACGACTGGCTCACCCTCGACGGCGACCCCACCACACCGATGCGGGCGCTCGACGACACCACCGCCGTGCTGCCACGCATCGACGACTGGCCGCGCATCGACCCCGACCCGCCGTTGATCGACGGCGACTGGCGCCTCATCGCCTGGTCTGACCCGGCTACACCACTTCTGCACGCCGTCCTCGAAGGACTCCGGCAGCTCACGTAGACCACCGGCCTGCGCATGCGAGCACCCCGTGCCCTCAGGGCCACACCACCACCTCGGGAGACGCGATAGCTCCTTCCCACGACCAACGGAGGTCGTCATGGGCACTGTGCCCACCTACATCACGCGGGACACCACGCTGAGAGTGAAGATCCTCGACGCGTGCGGGATGACCTGCACGTTCTGCCACAACGAGGGCACACCCGTCGCGGCAGACAACCGCTCCCTTCCACTCACCGCGGCCGGGTCCAGCGGCCGGGTGTCGATCTACACGCCCACCAACGGCGCTCAGTTCGTGCCGGCCACGATGATGCCGGGCCCCGAGTACGTGCAGGCGATCAGCACGCTGCGGGACGCGCTCGACCTCACCGAACTGCACCTCACCGGCGGCGAGCCGACGCTGCACCCGCGGCTGGCGGAGCTGGTGCGCCTCTCCCGCGAAGCGGGGTACAGCGTGCGCATGACCTCCAACGGCGAGAACGGGGCGAGGGTGATCCCCGCGGCTGCCGATGCTGGTCTGGAGAAGGTGAACTTCTCCATCTTCGGCACCACGCCCGCCGAACTGGCGCAGGTGCAGCACTCCCGCTTCGCCGACGAGGCCCGTGCCGCCGCGAAGATCGCCGCGCTGAAGGACAGCATCCGCGCCTGCCTCACCCACGGCGTGCGGGCGGACGCCAACATCGTCGTGGTCGACCACACCCACATCGCGCGGGTGCACCGTCTGCTCGACGAGTACAGCCCGCAGCTGTCGGTGCGGCTGCTCAACTCCCTCGACGACGGCCAGGAGAGCCTCGATGCCATCGACGAGGTACTGCGGCAGCGCGGCGCCGTGATCGAGGCTCACCACATCACCGCGGGAGTGTCCGGGTTCCGCACCTCCTACCTGCTGCCCGAGGGACGACGAATCTACGTCAAGCGCATCCGGCCCACCCGCTTGCCGCGCACCTGCACGACCTGCCGGTTCAACAACGACCGCGACTGCCAGGAGGGGTTCTACGGGGTGCGGTTGTACCGCTCCCGCACCAAGAAGTGGTTGGCCGGGCTGTGCATCCAGAGGATGGACCTGTGCCAGGGCGTCGGTGAGTTCGCCTCCGGTGACGCCGCCCGTGAGGTCCGCGAACTCCGGGACAGCGAACACGATGCCCTTGTGGCGGACGCGCACACGCAGACGAAGGGATAGGGTCAGCTCATGCCGATCGAGTACGAGGCGAAGGCGCTGGACATCGACCGCGAGAGGATCGCGGATCGGCTGCGCCAGGCGCCAGTGGTCCAGCCGCGGACCCTGCAGCGGCGCTACGTGTACGACATCGCGCCCGGCGACGCATCGACGTGGATGCGGCTCCGACAAACCCACACCGGCACCACGCTGTCGATCAAACGCATCGAACACGACGGCATCGACGGCACCCACGAGTGGGAGGTCGAGGTCTCCAACTTCGACACCACCCACCAAATGCTGCAGATGCTCGGCTACACGCCGAAGGCTTACCAGGAGAACTACCGCACCAGCTGGGAACACTCCGGTGTGCGGTTCGAGCTCGACGAGTGGCCAAAGATCCCGCCGTACCTGGAGATCGAAGGGGAGACCGCCGACGCCGTGCGCCGCGCCGCCGAGTGGCTTGGCCTCGACCCCGACACACTCACGGGGATGAACACCACCAAGGTCTACCAGCACTACGGCCTGGACATCGCGGCCTACCCGCGGCTTCAGTTCGGGTAGCCACAGCAGCGAAAGGGCCCCGCACCCGTGGCATGAACCAGGGTGCGGGGCCCTTCCAGTATCGTCGAATCGCGGCGTAGACCGTGCCGACGGCCACCGCGCTCCCGCTGGCTCCTCGCCCCGACCGGACCCCACAGCATGAGCTGCCTTGCCTCTGTGCCGGATCGGGGTGAGCCGTTATTCGCCGAACCAACCTCCGGGTGGCATGAAGCGGCCGTCGGCGTCGATTCGCAAGCCTGCCTCGATGTGGCCGCTACGGGGACGCCCCGAACGGGTCGTCGTAGAGACCCCACACGCTTCGGCGAACTCGTAGGGATCGAAGTTGGGATCCTGATAGCCAAGAACTTGACCAACCACCCACATCACATTCGTACGGACATTGTCCGTTTCCCTAGGATTCAACTGGGGGGTCTCGCCAATGTTCGTGTCATATTCGCGCCGGTGACCTGCTCGATCAAGCCGCCAGGGCGCGTCAGACCAGTCGTGGTTGCGGATCTCGTCAGCGAATTGCTGGGCCAGACGGCTGAGCGCCATAGTCTTTCTCCTCCGACAGGAGCTTCGCTAGCCGTCCCCCGACGGGACGGACCTCATAGCGTGGCTATCAGCCTAGCATCGTCAGCCCGGTTAAGGCTGGTCACAGTAATGTAGGACGATCGCAGCCGAGACGCCCCGCACGACGCAAGAGCCCCCGCACTCGACCCGGCGATCCGGGGAGTTCGGGGGCTCTGCTGTCGAGCTTTAGGCGAGGACGGCGGGCTGCGGCAGGACTTCCTCAATCAGCTCAAGCCACTGCTGCATCGACGGCTGCGTGTCGTTCTCGAACCGCACATTCACGTGCGCCAACAGCAGCGTGACCCGGCTGGTCATCTTGTTCAGCTCGTCCGCGGTCAGATAGTTCTTGGCGATGCCGCGGTCGGTCTTGGTCGGGCCATTCTTGCCAGACCAGTTCTGTAGTGGCCTTCCGCTCCTGATCAACTGTGCCGCGTCCATGCCGATCGTCGACCGGTACAAGAGGTTCTGCGCCCGAGCGAACGCCATCCGGGTGGCCTTGTCGCTCGGCGAGTAATCGGTAGCCGATTCAGCGATCAGGTCACGCAGGCCGCGATACTCGGCCTTCTCACGCAACCGCTCATAGGCGGTCTTCCGCAGATCAGGTGGCGCGACCTCTTCGACCTCGAGCAGGTAGGCCCGCACCTGCTTGGCGACCTCGCTGTCGCGGAGCAGCATGCCGACGTTCAGCACAGCCCGGCGAGTGAACAGCGCGAGCGATCGAGTGTTCGGACCAAGTTCGCGAGATTGGTTTCCCATCTCGCGAGCCAGTTCACGCAGCTCAGCACCGCGCACGACCCGGTACCCGTTGCTTTCAAGTTCGGCACGGTGTTCCTTCACCGCTGACTTGATCGTCGCTTCGGGCACGCCGTAGAACGAAGCCACGGCTTTGGTGGTGGCGTGCACGTCGTCCGGCAACACGGTGAGCGACCCGACCTTGTCGAGGACGTTGACGCGGGCGAGACGAAGATTACGCACGTCGCGGGAGTCTAGGAGATCAGCCTCGGTGATACGATCGGCCATGTCGGTGGTTCCTTCCAGCTAGACATCGACCACGCCCCCGGCCGCCACTACGGCGCGGGGGCTTACTGTGTGTGACTATACCTCTCCGACTTCACGCGAACGGGAACCGAAACCCCACAGATCCGGTAATGGCCCCCCTGTTCGCGGTTACGGATCGTTAAACGGTCAATGCGTGATCGGCCCGGCCTTTCTTTCCCTGCCGCTCCCCGCACCAACCGGACCCCGGACACGACACGAGCCCCCGCACCCGGCAGCGATCCGGGTACGGGGGCTCGTGTCGGGCCACCCCTGGGGGTAGGCGGCCCGGGTCTACTCCACGTCCACGTCGATCACCTCGCGCGGGGTGTGCCGCGCCAGCCAGCCCCCGGCGAACGTGACACCGCCGGTAACGAGCGCGGTGACCGCGGACTCGATCGTGCCGGCCAGCACGCTCGGCACCTCGCCGCCCAGCAGGTGCCCCAGCAGGGACAGCACCAGCCCAGCCACGGCCGCCGCGAGCGACGCCGTCTTGACCTTCGCCTCGACGATCGTTTCGCGCTTCACAGCGTGCTTAGACATCGTGTTGCCTCCTCGGCTCACAGGAACGTGATCTTCGCGGTCTGGGTCTCGTACTCCCGCTTCTCCGGCCGGAAGTGCCAGATGAGGTCGAACCCGGTCGCCTTGGCCGGGAACTCCACGTAGTCCGGACGCATGCGGTGGATCGTGTTCTTGTAGTCCTTGGCGACGTGGTCGTACTTCGGCAGCCCGGAACTCTTCACGCGCTCGCTCGGGTAGCCGCGGCCGTGCCACAGGATCGTCACGTCCATCTCGCCCGTGGGGCAGCCGATCGCCATCCGTTCCACGCCGTCGGGAATCGTGAAGTACTCGATGTGGTAGCCCGATGCGAGCTTGTGCATGTTCTCCTCCAGTCGGTTCGGGGTGCGCTCAGGCGCAGACGGGGCAGCCCCGCCGCCGGGGCGTGCGGTCCGCTGGCCGACGAGCGAAGGCAGGTTCCACGGGCTGTCGTCGTCGCACAACGGCGACGCCACCACCGACAGGTGAAAGTGCCGGGTGTGCTCGTTGGCCCCGTAGTACTCGCGCCATGTCCACGGCGACGGGCCACCGGCGCCGGACATGATGAGGTCGTTCGCGATCACGTACTTGATCCGCGGATCACGGGACGCTGCGAGTTCGTCGGTCAACCGGTCGATGTCCACCCCGTTCGCCGGGTCGTGGGTGATGTCGAGCGCGGTCACGATGCCGGGCCCGTACCAGGGGTTGTGGTCGCTGGTGCGGTTGCGGTGGTCGGCGTCGCCGATCGTGCCGTCGGACGCCTTGTTGCGGTTCGGGTAGCGGTCGTTGATCTGCTCGCGCAGCGTGAGCAGTGACCGCGCGACACGCCAGCTCATTCAGGCTCCCATCGTCAGGTTGAGCACCCCGAACACCACGGCCACGAGCGCGCCGAGCAGCGCCGTAGCGATCGCGACCTTCGTGCCAGTGGAGGTGCGCCGGTCCTCGCGCGCCTCCAGGCGGTCCCGCTCCCGCAACCGCTGCAACTCCGCGATGTCCTTCTCGGTCTCGGCGACCCGATGCTCCAGGGCTGTGGTGCGGGGGCCCTGCTCCTGGGCGTAGGTCTGGAACTCGGCGACGACGCGATCCAAGCGCGCGATCACGTCGTCGAATCGGCGGTCCACGCCTGACTTCCAATCGGCGAACGCTTCTTGCAGAAACCGCAACGTGATGGCGGTTTCGGTACCTGAGTCCGGCATCATGATCACCCCGGCGCCGGCAGGACCAGGCCGAGGATGTTGCCGTTCCACCATGTCGGCTCGCCGCCGAGCCCGGCGTCGTCCCAGAAGCACTGGGCGCGCACCATGATCGTGCTCGACGGGGTGCCGGTGGCGAAGTGCAACGCGGACAGCCCGTCGCGCCTGCTGCCGTTGGATTCGCCGTTCTGGCCTCGCGAGTCGACGCCGTCGGACCACGTGATGCCGCCGTCGAGGGAGATCTGAAGTCGCATCCGGATCTGCGCGGGCCCGAGGTTGTTGGTGGAGTAGCCGGTGCCCCACGCGAGCACCATGCACGACGTGCCGGGGTTGCTCAGCAGCAGCGACGGCCCCCAGTTGGTCCAGGTGCTCACGTTCGGTGGGGCGGTGATGTTGGTCAGGGTCTGTCGCCCGGCGACCGGGACCAACGCCTGCTGTGTTTCGTACAGGGCGGTATCGGTGGCCCGGGCGAGCGCCTGCACCTGTCCGGGCCCGTCCGGCGGGTCACCCAACCCCGGATACGGGAGGTTGAAGTTCGGTGTCACAGGCATGGTTTCCCCTCCTACAGTGGCATGACGACGAGTCGGCGGGCCTCGAACTGCGCGGGCTGGCTGGATGAGAACCCGTCGGCTGTGGCCCGCTGGTAGCGCATCGAGAACGTGTTGAACCCCGTGTTGAGACCCAGTTGTTCGTCGACGAGGTACACGCTTGAGGTGTAGTTGACGATGTGGACGTTCTGATTCCCGCTGATGTCGAACGCGCCCGTGCCGGTCGCGGCGTCGAGTGCGTCCGGGCTGATGCTCGATGCGCCCGTGACCTCGAACGAGGCGAGGGAATACTGGTTCCGCGAGATCACCCCGACCGACAGGAACACCAGCGCGGCCCTGGAGTCTCCGATGTAGACGTTGCTGATGGTGGGGCCGCCGAGGTCAACCCAGCTGCTGCTCATGGTTTCGACGATGAGAGGTTCGCTTGCGCGTCGGACGGAGAGCGCTGCCCCGGCGCCGGGCGCGGCGATCCGGCCGAGGATGAAGTACTTCGTGCGCACCCTCAGCACGCCGACGGTCATGCCGGCGCGCAACCCGATGGTGGTCGACGGCGACAACACGGACAGGTTGGCCATGTCGGTGCCGCCGACGCTGACGGTGTTGACGCCGGTCAGTTCGTCCCACGACGTGATCACACCGGTGTGGAAACCGATGTTGTCGCCGCCGCCTTGCGCGATCCCTCCGAGCAGCAACCCCAAATCCATGCCGCCCCTCCTACTCGAAGTCGATTCGTCGTGTGGTGGCGGTGACCGGCGACGACGCGACGAGCGGCAGCGTCAGCGTGTCGATCACGTGAGTGCGGACCGTGCCGTCGGCCTCGTAGACAACCTCGACCGGGTCGCCGACCTCCAACGCCGGGTTCGGCACCATCCCGAAGTTCACGACGTAGGGCAGGCCGGTGACATCGGCGAGCATCTTGCGCGCGGCCGCGACGCACTGGTCCTCGGTCTTCAGGAAGCTCGACGTGAAGAACCGCGGTACCCGGCCGAACTTGCCGCGCCAGTACGTCGGCGAGCTCGGCACGGCGTCGTAGGCGATGCCGCGCACTGGTGGCGCCTCGCCGACCGGCTCACCCTCGGCGACGACGACGTTGTACACGCCGTCGCGGGTGAGCGTGCGGGATGCGCTGGTGAGTACACCGCGGGGGCCGCGGTTGACGCTGAACACCGGATCTCCCGGGTCGAGTGGGTCGGCCATCACGAGGTAGCCGCGGTAGTCGTAGTACAGGTCTTTCGCGTACGCGGTGGCGAGCTCGCGGAGGAACTTCCATCGGTCGCGTTCGACGATGTGGTCGGTGCCGAGGGTTTCGTCGTCGGCCTGCCAGTCGAAGTAGATGTAGGGGTCGGCGAAGGTCTCGCCAACGAGGTAGTCGACGACACCAGCCACCGACGCCGACGCGCTGAACTGATACGGGCTCAGTAGCCGGTCGTCGACGAGCTTCGATGCGCGGTCACGTCCGGTGATCCGGATGGTGCCCTTCGGCGCGTCCTGCTGCTCGCTGGTGTAAATCCGGTAGTAGCCCTGTGACACCCATTCGCGCGTGCCGTCGCCGTAGTCGATGCCGCGTTCGACGAACACCTCGTCGCCGTACGGGGTGAGCGCGTCGTCGGGCGAGGTCGGCCACCGGCCGTGGGTGGTGAGGTCCAGTGTGGCGCGCACCTCGCCGTTGAGGTCGAAGCGCACCGTGCCGTCGACGATCGGGATTTCGACGCCGTCAGGGTCGACGCCGACCGGCTCACCAGACACGATGCGGGCACGCGCGGTCATCTGGTGCGAGCCGCGCACCGTGGCGAGGAACCGCTCACTCACTGGACGCATGACGCACCCCCGATCATCCGGTGATCACGTCGGACTCGGCGACGATGGTGAGCACGTCCGACCATGTCGGTTCGGCCGCGATCAGGTCGGCCCACGTCGCGAACTGGTTGACGATGTCGGCCCACGTCACGGTGCCGACGAACACGGACAGGTCGGGTGCGGCGACCTCGGTGACGGGTATCTCGACGTAGCGCACCGTCGAGTCGGGTCGCTGCGACGGTCGGTACTGGCGCACCACACCGGTGACGCCGTACATCGTCGGTACCGGGCACTCCGGGCCGTCGCCCTGGAACAGCAGCACATCACCGGTGGCGAGCGTGCGGTCGAGCGTGTCGGCCTCGCCGACCGTAGCGCACCGCACCGTCAACGACGTGCGCCGCGACCCCTGCACCTCGGTCACCGCGATCGGGTCGCCACGGCCGGCCACGTCGAACACCCCGGCCCGCGACGGTCGGCTGATGTCGCCGACGCCGATCACCGTCGTCTTGCGGTTGAGGTTCGGTCGACGCACGTTCTTGATCCAGTACCCCGATGCGGTCGGCGTGACCGTCACGGTCTCTTCCGACTGCGTTGGCCTCGACCCGGTGGACCAGATCACCGCGCACGACGGCGCCGCGATCCCGCCTGTGACGGCGATCGGGCCGCCGTAGGCGACCTCGCGCACGTTCAGCTCGGCCGGGATGCTCGACACGGTGATGCTCTGTCCCGTGGTCGACGCGAGCGCCCGCAGCTCGAACTCATACGGCGGCACGGCCACGTCGGCGTTCGAGGCTTTCCACGACACGAGGAACACCGCTTGCCCGTCCGCTGGGATCGTCAGCGGCGGCGTGGTGATGTCCTGCGCGGCTGTCTGGTTGACGATCCCGTTCATCGGTGTGTTGCCCTGCGCACCGTTGTGCCATGCCGAGATCACCGCCGACATGGAGTCACCCGCGACACCGCCCGTCCACGTCACCGTCGGCGCCGCGGCGGCCGGGTCGTGGTAGCGCTGGAACACCCACAGCGGTTGCATGTCGGCGATGAGCGTCCAGCCGGGCGGGGTGTCCGGCACGGCGCCGCGCGTGGTGCCCACGGCCAGCACGAGCAGATCACCGGCGGCGAGACCGTCGGGCAGGCCCGGCGTGATGGCCGCATTGTCGGCGTGCGCCGCGGTGCCCGTGCCGACGTAGGAGATCGGCGCGGAGTCCACGAACCGCACCCGGTAGCGATTCGCCACACCTGGCATGTACTCGTAGTCGTCGGCGTGGCCGGCACCACCCACGACGGGCACGGTCTCGGCGCCGCGCACCTGGTGCCAGCGCACGCCGTCGATGCTGCGTTCCACCGTGGCGTAGTCCACGGTCGCGGCGATGCCGGTGAAGGCGATGCGCACGCGGCCGAGGTCGTCGAGGTAGGTCGCGGTGACGGTCACGCGAACGCACCTCCCGTGCGGGAAACGAGGGTGCGCTGTGCCTGCCGCGTGTTCTCCTGAATACGGGTGTCGACGATGTCGGTGATCTCGCGGTCACCGAGGAACACCTGCACCAGCGTGTCACCGCCACCGGCGAGCTTGTGATTCGGCACCACCGTGCCCGTGCGGCCCGGCACGAACAACTCCGGGCCCTCTTCACCGACGATGTACGGGTGCCCGGCCTGGGCCGTGCCGCCCTTGGCGAGGTAGCCGATCGTGGGCACGTGCGGAATGTCGTCGAACGGGTTGACCCAGTTCAGCCCGTCGATGATGTTGTTGATTCCCCCGATCAGGCCGTTGAGGATGCTGATCGCGGCGTTGATCGCCGTTTTCACACCGGAGGTGAGCCCGTCCCACATGCCACCGAGCACATCGCCGATCACCCCGGCCGCGGCGCTGATCTTGTCGGTGATCCAGTCCCACCGGTCGCCGATCCACTTCGCGACGTTCTTCACTCCGGCGATCACGTCGCCGAACGTGCCGATGATGCCGGTCAGCGCGGGGACCGCGACCGACAGCACCGCGGTGGCGATCTTGATGAACTGCTCGATGAACGGGGTCATGAGCTCGATGAGGTCGGCGATCACCGGCGCGAGCGCTTCGACGAGCTGCGCGATCAGCTCGGCGATCGGCGGCAGCAGCGGCGCGACCGCCTCCAGCAGTTGACCGAACGCCTCGATGATCGGTGTCAGCGACTCCAGGATCGTCACGAACACCGGGGTGAGTTCCTCCAACACCGGGAGGAACGCCTCGATGAACACCGTCACCAACTGCGTGATGAGCGGCAGCAGCGCCTCCAGCACCGGCCCGGCGAACTCGGCGAACCCGGCCAACAACTGCCCGAACAGCGGCAGGAGCTGCGCGACGGCGTCGAAGATCGTCGTGAACACCTGCCCCAATGCCGGAGCCGATCCGGCGATGGTGGTGAAGAACTGCGACAGCGCCGGACCCAACGCGGCCATGCCCTCGGAGATCGCGTCGATCACCGGGCCCGCCGCCTCGAACGCGGCCACGAACCCCGGCATCGCGCCCTTCACGAACTCCTGCACGCCGTCGGCAAGCGACTCGATCAACGGCCCCAGCGACGCGAACACGCGTTCGATGTCGGGCATGAGGGAGTCGAACGTGCCGCGCAGGTCGTCGGCGATGCCGGTCAGTACCGGCACCAGCGGCTCAGCCGCAGCCTGGAGCTCACTCTTCACGTGGTCGGCGAGCCCACTGAACGCCGACTGCACTTGCTCATTCGCGGCGGCCGCAGCGATGCCGACACCAGCGAACGCGACCGCCACACCGCCGATCGCCGCCCCAGCCGCCACAGCACCCGCCGACGCCACCGCGGTGAGCTTGCCGAACGAGGCGGCCACGCCACCCACCGAGCGGGACATCTTCGCCACGTGCGACTCGGCCTGCTTCGCCGCCCGCGCCAGGCCCTCGACGGTGCCGGTGAACCGGATCCGGATTGTGCGTTCGCCTGCGGCCATCACGCACCCCCTGCGAACGCGCGCAGGATCTCATCGGCGGCGGCGTTCCACTCCCGGTTGATCATCGGCTGCTGCGCCTCGGCGGTCGGGAAGAACCATGCCCCCTGCCGACCGGTGTGCGGGTGGTACTGGTAGCCGATGGAGCGCTGATACCGCGCTGCCGCGTACCAGCCGGTGCGCTGGTTCATGCCGAACTCGCTGCCGAACAGCAGACTGTAGGCGGGGGCCTGGTGGCGGCCGAGTTTCTTCGTACCCCCAGCCTGCACCACCGGAACCCGGTCCCGGCGTGCCTTCACCGTGCGGGCGACGAGCGCGGCCTGCTTCCCTTCGGCCAACCCCGCGGCCTTGATCCGGGTGGCGACCAGCTCCGCCAGCGCCTTGGACCGCTCCCGCAGTTGGTTGTTCGCCTCCTTCGGCAGCTTCCGGAACGCCGCCAACGTCGGCTTGACGTTGTCGATCGCCAGGTTGAGTGTCAGCGCCGTCTTCTTCGGCGGTGTCGGCTGCGTCATGCTGGTCACCTCCCCTCGGTCACTTGGTAGCGCGGTTGGCTTCGCGGCGTGCTTCGTCGATCAGCTCCAGGCCCGTCCAGATCGCTCGATCCCCTGCGGACAGCCATTCGGACATCGGGATACCGGTGTTGATCGCGAGGGCGATGAGCGAGCGGCTCAGGGAGCCGCGTTCGTAGGGTCCGCCTCGTCGTCCTCGACCTCGATCTCGCACGTGGCCATGAACTCGTCGACGCTGCCTGCCCACTGGCCGGTGCGCTGTACCGCGAAGTGCGCGATCTTGTAGAAGTCGACCATGCTCGGGGCCTGTTCGAGCTTCTTGAGGTTGACGCCCTTGTTGGTGCGCTCCCAGTTGAGCACGTCCCGGGACGTGGCCTCGACCGTGAACGCCTCGACTCCGTCGGGCTTGACCGTGATCGTGAACATCAGAACGACACCACCCCTCGCATCAGGTCCACATCGGAGCCGGTGTCGTAGTCGACGTACACCCGGCCCGCATCAGCGGAGCCGACCGGCTGCCCGAAGGTGCGCGCCGGGAACGGCCCGATCAGCGTCGTGTCACCCGCGGCCACCGACACCGCCAGTTCCTCGACCGCCAGCCCGTCCACCGTCACCGGGGACTGCACCGTGACCGTGTGCGCCGCGGCGCCGTTGTTGGTCACCATCAGCGCCACCCGCCCGGCGTCGATCACGTCACCATCGACCGTCGGCGCGGTCAGCGCAGGCACCAGACCCTCCCGGGCCACCTGCTGCGTGGTCAGATCCACCCGCGCCATCTCAGGCCACCCTCTCGTAGGTCGGCTTCCCGATCACCTGCAACGTAAGCTCGTGCGTCTCCGTCTGTCGGCTCTCTCCGCCCATGCCGGGGTCACGGAGGTAGCACTGGCCGGTGCGGCGCACGTGCTCGCCGGGGATGTCGGGGTGCCAATCGGCGGTGAAGTCCGCCACCAGCCCGTCGTTGGCGGTGAGGAAGTCACTGATGCCGTCCAGCCGCCAGTCCGCGAAGAACGTGATCTCCAGCGAGTAGTCCGGGTCGCCCTCCTCCCGGAACTCACCTGCCGGGCACATCGCGTACTGCTTGTCCCCGAGCTCGGTGTTGTTGACCAGGTTGAACGTCTGCACCTGACACTCGAACTGGGTGCCGTTCAGCGCGAACTGAACAACCTTGACCTTGCGATGGTGCACGCTCACAACGCCACCTCCACTTCAATCTCGTAGCTGGGTAGTTCCTGGGTGCCGGCCCTGAACGGCATAGCGGTCGCACGGGTCACCACCGCCTCGGGCAACTCGTCGAGCGCGTCAGCCACCCGCGTCGCCAACTCGGGCAACCGCTCGACTGCCCGCTCGTCGAGCGCGTGCAGCACCCACACACTGAACGTCGCCGTCGTCCACTGCGGACAACCAGACTCACGTTCCAGTGCCGGCAGGCTCAGCACCGTCGCCGGCGGATCAGCAGCCCCCGCGGGATCGTCGTAGTACCGCACCCCGTCGACGCCCTTGAGCACGGTTTCGAGCCGCCGCCGAGCCTCAGTTGTCGCGTCGTTCATCCGACCACCGGCCTCGCGTGCCGGCCGATGCGCAGCAACCGGTCGATGTCCGGGTCGAACGACGCCACCCGCGCCGAAGCCTGATCTGCCATCGCCACCAGCCCGTCAGGCGAACGCCGGCGGGTGTGCCACCGTCGAGCGAGCATCAGCGTCCCCAGCTTCACGTCCGGGGTGGGTGCGGGCAGCTCCGACACCGGGTCGCCGTCGAAGTTGAACTGGCCGTGACGGACGCGCTCGACGAACACAACCGCGGCGTCGAGCGCGAGCTGCAACTGCTCGTCGTCGCGCGTGTCCGTCGGTTCGAGCCCCATCTCGGCCTTGAGGTCGTCGAGCGTCACCCACCCCGACACGTCACCGTCTCCGCTTCAGCTCGTGCTCGGGCACCCAGTTCTCGCCGACGGGAACCATCCACACCGGACGCCGATGTGTGGCAGGCTGCTCATCAGCGGATTCGAACTTCTCGGCGACCTGCTCTGAGGTTTCGCGCTCCGCGTCGCGTGTTTCTGTTTCACGCGCGCCGGTTTGCGATACCTGCGTGTCCTCGACCGGCCGAGTCGCCTTCTTGCGGGCCGCCACGTCAGACCGTCCCGGAGTTAGCCGCGTTGAGCGCATCGCGAACGGCGGACATGTCGGCAATCGAGCCGCGCGCGATAACCCGACCGACACTCGTGTCGACGACGGTGTAGAAGTCGGCGACCCCGGTGGCCGTCTGCTCGACTTTCACGAGGATGTAGCGATTCATGATCCAGCCGCCGATCAGGCCGTGCGGCCGTCGTCGTAGTTGATGCGGCGCACACCGTCGGTGCGGGTGCACGCCAGCGCCTTGTAGCCCCACACCCCGATGTCCACGTAGGCCACGCGGTATTCGAAGTCCAGCCGCTGCGGAGCACTGGCCCAGCCGTGCACGTCCTCCCGGTTGAACAGGTACGACTTGGAAGGCGTGTTCGGGGTACCGAACACCGTCTGAGGCAACGCCCATGCGGGCGTTCCCGCCAGGCCAGCGATCGCGAGTGAACCGAACAGTGCGCCCGTGGTTCCGTCGGCGTTCTGTGCACCCAGCACTGGGAACAGCGGCCGCCCATCGGCGTCCTTCGCTGCCGCGAGCTTCGTGTAGAGATCCTGCGCGAGCTTGAAGTCCCGGTACCGGAACCCACCCCGCACAAAGTGCAGATCAGCAAGAGCCTTCTTCAACTCGGTCGTGACCACATCGTCAGCGCCGTTGGCGGTCAGCGTGATCTCAGGCACCGTGAGGCCGTCGAGCATGGTCGCGGAGGCCTGCTCCAGCGCCTCGAAGTACTCACGCACGATCTGCCGCCACAGGATCACCGAGAGCTGAGGGTTGCCGCCCTGGTCCCACGCCTCACGGGTGATCTCCACCTTCCCGGACACCGCGGACGGGGTGATCGTCTGCGACGTGGTCGTGAACGACCCGGCGGTGGGTTCGGTGCCTTCGGTGTGGTCGTTGACGAGGTTCGCCGCGGAAGCGAACTTCGGCAGGACGAACGGGGTGTTGTCGTCGAGGGTGCCCTTGTTGATCGAGTCCCACAGAGGTGTGGGGAACTGCAACTGATCGACATACAAATCGGGCCGCTGCCGCACCGGGTTCAGCGTCGACACATCGCCAGTGCTCACGAACTTCGCGATCGGACCGAAACTGTCCTTGATCCACTCGATCACGCGGGCCTCGGCCTCGTGGTCCTTCTTCGACATCGCGATGATGTCGGAGCTGAAGTCGTGCTTGCCGCGGGAACCGTCGAACCGGTACATCGGCTCCTCGTTCACCGCGAACTGCGCCTTCCGCCGGGTGGGGTCCACGACCTCGGGCCCGTCAGTCTTGTTCTGCTGCACCTCGACGAGCTGCTTGATCGCCTCGGTGAACCCGCCAGCAGTGGAAGTGAACGCCTCCACCGCGGACGTGAACGCCTCGGTCGTCTGCTTGTCCGGCCCGGCGGCCGGCGTGCCTTCGGTGCGCTGCGGCGCGTCGGGCGTGTCTGCCATGCTCATTTCCTTCCTGGACGCGGCGACACGCGACACCCGCGCGTCGTCGAACGCTGGAGATGCGGTGATCGCGACACCCACCAGCCGTGCCGTCTTCACGTCACGCACCAGATCGTCGGTGTTGTCGCGGGACAGTTCGTAGCTGTCGTCGTCGAACTCGGCCTCGATGGAGAACCCGTCGAGGACACCGTCCTCGGCGAGGCTGAGCACCTGGTCCCCCTCGGGCCCGCGGGCGATCCTGAACGAACCGTCCAAGCCCTTCGGGGTGGACTGCAACCGCGTGGCCACACCCACCGCCTCACGACGGTCGTGCTCACGGTTGAGCTTCACCCGCGACTCCTGGGTCCACGTCAGCGAGTCCTTCGCGAACCGCCATTTGGCGAACCCGTTGCGGGCGATGGTGTTCCATGGGATCAGCAGCCCGGAGATCGTGCGCTTGTCCCGGTTGACCCGGAACTCGGCGTCGGCTTCGGGGATCTCGAACGCGATCCGCTCGGTGCCGTCGCTGCTGAAATGCGTCCTACGAGACATGCCGGCCTCCTGCTCAGGCTGTCGTGGCTGCGGTCGTGGCTGCGGCCGGACAGGCTCGATCGGCACGGCCGGGAGCCCCTCCATCTCGCGCACCTCGGCCACGGACAGCACCTGCGTGGCCAGACCCGTCTGGTAGGTGCTCCACCGCTCGGTGGGGTTGGCGCGCATGTAGTCGTCGAGATCGAACTCGACCCTGTAGCCGCGCCGGGTGATGTCGTTCATCGACAACCGGTCGGTGATCGCCCGCATGTACGGAGCGAGCACGTCGTTGATCCGGTCCCGGCGGCGATCCACGGCGTTGGCGTAGGTGCGGGACGTGGTCGACACCTGCAAGTCCTCGGCGTCCAGGCCCATCGCGTTGGCGATCTCCACGGTGGCCTGCTGCTGCAACTGCACCAACTGCAACTCCGCCGGGGACGGGGTGTCCACGGTGTTGTACTTCAGTGCCGCGGGAACGTAGGCGGTGGAACGCTCACGGCGCGCCTCCGCCCACGCGGTGAGGATGTCCTGCACCTCCTCGTCGGCGGCCGGGTCGGCGTTGTCGACCGGCGTGAAATAGTCCAGCGGCCGGGGGTCGTTGGCGTACAGGGCGGCGGCTTTCTCCAGCAGGATCGCCCGCCGGATCGCCCGCGCCGCCGCGACGAGGACGCCAGGGTTCGGGCTGTCGAACCGCACCACATCCCGGCCCGGCACGGGTTGGCCGTTCACCCACACCACCCCGCCAGGCAGATGCTGCCCCGAGGGGAGGGTGCGGAGCTGCCGCCACGACCCGGCCGGGGGCTGCATCGACACCGTGCCCACGTCGAGGTGCATCGCGGTACGAGGCCAGCCGTCGGCGTAGCGGTCGGTGATCTGCCACCACGAAATGCCCTCGAAGATCAGATCCTCGACGGTTTGGGCGAGGGTGACCACGTTCGGCACGTCCGGGTCGATCTGCTCCAGCAGCGCGCTCCGGGCCTCGGCGCGGTCGCGGTCGCGGGTCACCAACGGCAACGTCGCGATCGAGCACAGCAGGTTCCGGCCACGCAGCACCGCAGGCACCGACAGCGCCTGGTCGCGGTTCACGGGCGCACTGGAGAGGTGTGTGGTGTGGCCCCGGATGATGCGGTCGATCGGGTCGACGGGCGTGGTGAGGTCGTGCGTGAACGACACCACTGTGTCGTTGTGCTGCGCGGTGGGCGCATCCGCCCACCGCAGCAACGACCGCAACCAGCCCACACCGAAATACTACACCATGTAGTACTACGAGATGTAGCACTGCGGCGTGTAGTAGTCAGGCTGGGCGGGCCACAACCACCCGCGGCTTACCCACCGACGGCGGCAGCGTCCGCGCCAGATGCACCGCACCCGCCGTCGCATACGCCGCATCGACATGGCCAGCACCCTTGCGGGTGAACACCCACGCATCCCCACGACGCAGCTTCTCCGCGCTCGTGACGTGCGTGTTCAACAACGGATCATCGCTGTGCGCAATCTGCTTCGACTGCACCTGCTCGGCCAACCCCATACACACCGCAGGCACCTCGGAACGGATCTCCTCCACCTTCACGCCCGGCGGCGGCCACCCGGCCCGCTTGCGGTCGGCGAGATCAGCGGCCACCGACGCGGCCGGACCGGACGGGAACCACCCGAGCACCTGCGGCCGGATCTTCACCACCAGCCCCGGCAACGACCGCCGCAACTGCTTCGTGCAGTCGGGCCCGGACCAGTCCGCGACGGCCTCCACGCGCACCCGCCCGTCGTCGAGCACCGCAGCCGCGACGAGCGTGGCGTGCTGCCCATCCGGTGCCACGTCCACGCACAGCGCCACCCGCGACCGCACCGCGGCGAGATCCCCCGAATCCTTGCACTCGGCCCACTTCTCGCCGTCGATCGCCGAGTCCATGATCCGCACCCGCATGCACATGTTCTCGGTCTTGAACCCGGCGAGTTTCTCGCCGCCCTTCTCCATCGCCGTCTTCGCGTCACCCAGCAGCGCGTCCGGATCGATACGGCGGCCGAGGTTCGGGTTCGCCTGCGCCAGCGCCTCCAGGTCCAGCGGTGACGACCCGTCCGGCGCGGACCACTCGAACAACCCCAGCCGGTGATCACCCTCGCCGGTGTCGATGTAGTGCAACGCCGAGTCCCGCCAGTCGTTGAGCACCACCGACTTGTCCGACCCCGCGTTCGACAGCGCCCACACCTGCGCGTCCCGCACCGCGTTCGTCGCGGGAACCGCGGCGTCGTGCGCCGAGTAGTCGTGATGCTGCCGCAGCTCATCGAGAATCAGCCGGTCGATCGTCAGCGACCGCCCACCCTCCTCGTTCGACGCCGCGATCTTGTAGCGGCTGCCGCTCTCGGCGTCCACCTCCTCGGCGTCAGCGCGCCACAACACCTTGCCGTCGTTGGCCTTGCGGATGTGCCCCTTGTGCGACAGCTCCCGCCGCAGATCCGGCACCCCCTTCGCCAGCCGGTACGCCTTCATCCATGACTCGGCCGCGTAGTCCAGCTTCGTCGACGTTCCCAGGATCATCGACACCCGCTCGACGAACATCCAGTACAGCGACAACACCACGAGCAGTTCGGTTTTGCCGTTCTGCCTCGACACCAGGATCAGCAGCTTCCGGAACCGTGGCCTGCCGTCGGGCAACAGCTCACCGCCGTGGATCACCGCCCACTCCTGCCACGGGTCCAGCGGATGCCCGAGCACCTGGTCGGCGAAGTCCACCACGTCGAACCCGAACGACGTGTCGGGCGTGAGTTCACGTAGTGGTGGCGTCCACAGTCGCGGCTCCGTTCTTCCGACGATCGCGCCGTTCTCGAAGCTCGTCGAGCGCGCTGCGCTGCCTTGCTCCAGCACCCTGATCCACCCCCTTCACCAGTGCCTTCCGTGCCGCGGGCGTCGCCCCCAGCGACTCCAGCACCTGTAACAGCTTGCCCGCGAGATCCGCGAGCGCCCGCGCGCTGCCTTCGGTGTCGATCGCTTCCGCGAGTCGCCACGCAAGCGCGCACGCGGCCTGATCTTCCTCGTCGAGATCGAGCGCACCCAGTGTTGACCTGAGCGCGTCCATCACGCTCTGTGACTCGATGTCACTCATGACGACCTCCTGAGCCTTCGGGGAGAGGGAGAACATGGGGACGCGGATGTCCGAGGTTGGCATGGCCGGGAAAATCCGGGCCCGGATCACCGCATGTTGCCCGCTGGCTGTTCGACTGCGGGCGGTTCGTGTGCCGTTGAGGGTGTTTCGATGGTCCGTGCAGGCACACGCCAACTGAGACGGCACCCCCATGTCCTTCCATTGTTTTCCCTGGTAGACACATTTTTTCGTCACACATTCTGGTATGATCAGAGACGTGATCGCGACGACGTGTCAACGTCAGGGCTGCGAGACCGAGCTTCCGCGCGCCCGGCGTGGTCGTCCTGCTCGGTACTGCTCGGCTGCTTGCCGCACGGCTGCCTACCGGGCCCGTCCGCGTGTGCCGCGTGAACTGACGCAGCGCGCACGGTGGGTGCGACGCGCGGCCGACAAGCGCCCAGTGCAGACCAACGGGCGCAACGCTTCGTCGACGCAGCCGCGCACGTGGACCACGTACGACCAGGCGGCCGACAGTAGTGAGGGTGTCGGCCTCGGATTCGTACTCAACGGCGACGGGACCGTGTGCCTCGACCTCGACGGCTGCCTCGCCGACGGCCGCGTGACCGAGTGGGCGCGACGCATCCTCGACCGCTGCCCGTCCACGTTCGTTGAGGTGTCGCCGTCCGGTACCGGACTGCACGTGTGGGGTTACGGCAGTGTGCCGCGTGGCCGGGTGATCCGGGAGCAGGACGGTACCGCGGTCGAGGTGTACGGCAGCGGCCGCTACATCGCTGTGACCGGCCGCCGTTGGCGTGGCGCACCGACCCGCCTCGCCGACTTGTCGGCCGTGATCGAATACCTGTAGGACGGCCACGGTCACCACTTCGTCACGGGCTCGGCGGGCGGATCGGGTTGGGTAGTCGGGTCGCCCACGTCGAGGTTGCACTTCCGGTGCGCGGCCACCAGGTGCGCGGGGTTGTCACCGTAGCGTTTGCCGAGGGTGTGGTGAACGGTGGCGCTGCCCGGGTGCGGTGGCCGGAGCTGCGGGTCGATGGCCCTGTGGCAGAGCTGGCACACCCATCCGTCGCGGGCGAGCACGAGGGCGCGGGTCTTACGCCACGCCCTCGTGCTGCCCTTGGCCCACGACTTCGACATCAGCTTGCCTCGACCACCGGCTTGATCTCACGGGACAGCGCCAGCAGCGCGAACCCGCACACGATCATCAACCCGTCGACCACCAGCGGGCCGACATGCGCGCCCGCGGTGCCGTAGCCCCAGTGAACGAGCACGTCCCGGATATGGCCGTAGGAGATCACCGCCGCGCCGGCAGCCACCGCGACCACGCCGCCGAACTTCGCTGCCGCCCACTGCCACCCGGCAGGCCACGCCACCCGCGACAGCACCTCAACCGACAGCAGCAGCGCCACCGGCCACACCGCCGCGCCGAGCTGCGGAGCCAGACCGGGCCGCCACGCTTCCGCCGCGCCTTCCGGCGGAATCCAGGCGTGCAGCACGTTCGCCGCCACCGAGATCACGGTGCCGAACCCGAACCCCAGCCACGCCACCAGCCGCGCACCCGGATGACCCGCAGGGCCCGACTGGCGCGGGTGCCCCTTCTCGGGCTCGTCATCAGGGGTACTCACTTCGTGGGTACCCTCCGCGCTGACCTGCTGGTTTCCGTCTGCTTCCGGGGCGGCAGCCGATTCGACCTCGACGGCAGCCGTCAAGGCTTCCGGCTCGACCACCGGCAGCCGGTCCATCTCCGCCGCAGCGTGTTCGGCCCGCACCGCGGCCAACACGTCACGGCCCCAACGGTCCGACCGCTCGAACCGTTCGCCGACCTCCCTGCCGGACAACTCGCGCCCGGCAGCCAACAGATCCGCCACCCACACCCGGGCTTCCGCCTGCACGTCCCTCGTTGCCGCCGTCACCGTGCCACCTTCTGCACGTGGCGGACGAGGGCGTCGAGTGCGGCCCTGCGGGTGCGGTAGGCGGGCCCGGAGTCCCACATCGCGGCGGCCACCGTGGCGGCGTCGCCGATGATGCTGGCGCAGGCGAACCAGCGACGCCCCAGCCGTCCGGGTTCGCGGCTGTCGCCGACGTAGCCGATCGGGAGCCCGTCGACGACCACGGAGTAGGAGACGCTGCCGGTGGCGTCGAGCGCGTCACCGTGGATGAGCGTGACCGGCAGGCCGCGCCTTGTGGTCCAGGGACGGTTCACCGGTCCACCCCCTGTGCGTGGCGGGCAGCTTCACGGGTGGCCTGCTCGTCGACGAGCTGCTTCACGGCCCGGTACACACCCAAGGCGTGCTCGGGGCAGATCCCCACGGGCAGGCCGACCTGTCCGGGCTTGCCGCAGGGGTCGCCCTGCTTGGTCGGCATGGTGCAGCCGGTGATCTCGGCGTCGGACTGGTTGACCTTCACGCTGCCCTCCTACGGTCCTGGCCGTCGAGCACGACGACGGTGCACATCTCGGTAAGGCGGGATGCGACGCGCTGTCCGACGACGGTGCCGAGTTCGCGGGGTGGGGTATTGCTGGTGAACACGGTCGGCAGCTCGTGGTTGTACCTGAAGTTGACCAGCCGGTAGTTGATCTCTTCGGTCCATTCGCTGGATTTGGCCGCGCCGATGTCGTCAACGAGCAGCAGCTGCGCGTGGGCGTAGCGTTCGAACTCAGCTTCGGTGTCGACTCCAGCACGCGGCCGGAGCGCGGCATAGAGGTCAGCGGCGACGACGACCACGGCGTTGCGGATGTGCCGGCCGACGAGGTGTCGCATCGCGCCGAACGCTTCGTAGCTCTTGCCGACGCCGACGGGCCCGAGGATGAGCAGGCTTTCACCGCGCCCTTCATGGGCGGTGTCGCACCAGGACGCGATTCGCGGGTCTGTGACGCGCGCTGAGCGGTAGCGGGGTGGGATCTGGGCGTCCAGACGCTCAAGCAGCCGGGAACGCCTCTCGGCGCGAATCTCGGCCTGAACGCGGGCTTCCTCGTCGGCTCGCTCGCGAGCGCGACGCTCGGTCTTCCACTCGTCGAACGGGACCGGGCTTCCCTCGGTGCGCCAGGCGGCGCGCAGGTCGTCCTCGACGTTGGCAAGCAAGGTGGACAGTCGGTCGGGCATGTCTGGGTCCTCCTTCACAGCAGAGGCTCGTAGTAGGCGGAGATGTCCGCGGGGTTCTGGTAGGGCTGGTGCTGGCCGACGGCGTGGCGGGCGGGAGTGACGGCGGATTCCCACCCGTCGTCGCGCAGCCAGCGCTCCATGTGCTTGCGGAACCGGAGTTCGGGCGTGGAGGCGACGTAGGGCGGGATGGCCGCGGTGATCGTGGCGGCATCGGCGCGCTTGATCGCTTTCTTCCACTCGGCGAACGCGGCCTTCTTGGTGCCACGCCTGCCGTACGCCTTCCACGCGTCCTCGAACGCCTCGGTGTAGCCGCGTTTCGGTTGCGGCTTCGAGGTGGGTTCGGGTGCTGGGAATGGGACGACGTTCGCGCGCTCCGATCCCTCGGGATCGGGTGGCAGTTCTACTGGCAGTTCATATGGCAGTTCTATGGCAGTTGTAGCCGGGGTGACCTGCGGTTGTAACGATGTCGAGGGCGTGACGTACGCCGTCCGGCGGCGTGACGTACGCCGTCCGGCGGCGTTACGTACGCCGTCCGACGGCGTTACGGTCTCGTTCGTCACGCTGTCCGATGGCGTTACGTCACGCCCTGAGACGGCGTGACGGTCACCGTCCTGCTGTTGCTGCTTCTGCCGCTGCCGATGACGGCGAGCACGCTCGGCGGCCAACGCTCGCGCGCGCTGCCGCCGTTCCTCGCGCTCGCGAGCTACAGCACCGTCCGATGTCGCGTCGAAGTTGAACCGCCACACGACCGTGCCGCCGTTGAGTTCTCCAGCCCGCTGGATCAACCCGGCGTCCTCGAGTCGCAATAGGGCAGCGTCCACGGTCTTCTCCGCGAGGTAAGACTCGGCCGCGAGCGTGGGCACTCCTGGCCTGGCCGTGCCGTCCTTGCCGCAGAACGTCGCCAGCACCAACAGGACATGGTGTGCAGTGCTGTCCGGCTTGCCATCGGCGCGGCGTACAGGTGGCACCTGCTTCGCCCAACGGATGGCACGAAATCCGGCGGACACCGCCACCTCCCCTCAGTGGTAGGGACGGCCGGCCCCAGTCGGTGCGGGGCCGACCGCCACGGTGCTACTGGTTGCGGCTGTCCTCGGCGTCATGCCCGGGACGGCCCTGGAGGAAGGCGACGGTGAAGCCCCCGGCGGTGAAGCCGAACAGGGCCGCGGCTGAGAGCCAGATCGCCGTGATCGCGGTGCTCACGCGGACACCTCCGCTCTCAGCGCGACGGCACGCGACAACGCGGCCGCCAACTCCGTCGACGCCTCGGCAGACAGTTCGAGGTCGTCGCCGATGGGCATTCCCTCGGTCGATCCCACCTCGATCTGGACTGGGGCCGTACCGTCGAGGTCGACGTACCGGACGAGCCGGACCACCACGGGCCGCGGCTTCACCGATTCGACCGTGGCCACGCGTACAACGCACACGTGGCCCGGCGAGCGCCGGTCGGCGAGATCAGCAGCCAGGTCGTCCGCGAAGCGGCACCCCGGCAGGCAGACGGCGGCTGTGGTCACGACGCACCTCCCGCAGCTTTCCGGCCCTTCGCGTCCCGAGCGATGATCCGCTCCAGGGCAACGGGGATCGCGTCCCTTACTGCCTGGGCGAACTGCTCATCATCGAGCTTCGCGGCGATCTCGTCGGCGTCGTCGACCTGGTCGTCAGCGGACTGCGCGAGCCACTCGTGCGGGGCCGGCACACATCCGGCCCAGTTGAAGAAGTGCCCCAGCACGACATCGTCGAAGGTCGGCTTCTCTGTCGACAGCAGCCGGATCTCCTCTTCGATCCGCTCGAGGTAGGCCGTCGCCATGGTGATTGACAGGTCGTCGGCGGGGCGGCCGAGGTGTTCCAACGCGATCCGAGCGGCCCCGGTGTTGGACACTGTGCCCGCGGTGGGCATCGGCTCAGTGATGGGCCGGTCGCTGACGTTGTGCGTCTCGATGGCCTTGCAGTAGGCGTCGAACAGCGGGATCGTCCGCCGGTAGTAGCGGCGGATCGAGGCGAGGGAACGATCGTCGGGCAGCGTGCCGGGCATCGGCGCTCCTTCGAAGTCCGAGGGTTGGGTGAAGTCGTCGAGGTGCGTCACGCGGCACCCCCGAGCTGGTCGGCGAACCACGCCTTACCGGCGTCGGTGGCCTCCCACACGACCCACTCGGTACCCCGGTGGGTGCGGGTGCGTCCGGAGTCGACGACGTATCCGCCCGTCACGAGCTCGGTGCGACGCGGCCGCACGGAGTTCTCCAGCAACCCGAGCTGTTCGGCGAGTTCCAGGTCGGTCAGCCCGCCGTGGCGCACGACCGCGGCGAGTACGCGGGCCCGCTGTGTCCCGGTCTTCGGCGCGATGTTGCGTGCCGCCCGCGCCGAGGTGGCTCGAGGATTGGCCGTCGTCTTGCCCTCGGTGGTCGCGCGTACCTCGGTGTCGCGCGCCTGTGCCTGCCGAGCGAGGTAGGCGTCGACCTCGGCGACGGCTTGGTTGAGCGCTTCGAGTGCCGCGAGGCGGCCCTGCCGCGCCTGCTCTGCGAAGTGCTTGACGCGGGCGAGGTTTCCGGTCGGCTGCTCGGCCGGGGTCGAGAACAGGTCGAAGAGGTCAGCCACGACCCACCCCCGCGAACACCTCGGTACCCTCGGCCACGCGCACGGCCTGGTCGAGGAGGTCGCGCGCTGCGCGAGCACCTTCCACGCTGAGGGCTGCGCATTCGCTCCAGCCGTTGGGCGAGATGACCACCGCTGCGTCCTCGCCGGGGTAGCGTTCGACTTCGATCCGCAGCGGCGTGAGCGGGTCCGCGCCGGGATCGACGAGGTCGTTTGCCAAGACCGGGACGGTGCCGATCACGGTGATGTCCGGTTCGTTGCCGTCAGTCTGGAGGCTGGACAGCGTGGCCGTCATCTGCTCCAGCAGACGCAACATCGACTGCGTCGTGTGGGTGGTCTCGCTGATCTGGCTCATCGGGCGTCACCGCCCTCGGCGGCCTCGATCAGGGCTGCCCGGCGTGCGCGGGTGGCGTCACGGTTCTCGGCGGCCAGGGCGAGCGCGTCACGCTCGGCCGTGGCGAACTGCTCGCCGCTGGCGAGCTGGCGCTTCAGTCCCACGAGCGCGGAGACACTGCCGAGCCGCTCGGCCGCAGCCGTGGGGTCGCCGTCGACCTCACGCTGGAACCGGTCAGCCTCACCCCTCAGCATTTGCGCCGCGCGTCCGCCGAGAAGCGCGACCGCGTGCTCCAGCGCCAGGTACTCGTCGCGGTGCTGGTCAGCCATCCGGCGGTACCGCCACGCCGTGGCCAGCGCCACGATCAGGGCAACCAGCAGGCTGGCCGCCCCGGTGGCCGTTACCATGGAAACGGACATCGTTACTCCTTAGTAATGGTGTTCTCGTCGACGGACCGCCCGACCTGCGCCGGCAAGCTTGGGATCGGGTGGTTCGTCACTTCTTCCTTCAAGGTGTGGAACATCAGGCTGTCCTCCTGCGCTTAGGCGACTCCCCCTTGATCCACGCGATCAAGTCCGACTCGAAGATTCGCCACGACCCACCAGCAACACGCTGGTGTCCCACCAGGTCGCCTCGCCGGAGCGCCCGCAGCAGGGTCTTGACGTGGCAACCGGCGTACTCGGCTGCCTCCTTCGGGCGAAGGACCGCTTCTACGGTCGTCTTCCTCATCACACCTCCTTGCTGTCCACTCAAGTCCCCCGACTGCGACGGACGTTACCACAAGAGTCCCACCGCATCGGGCGACGCCGCGCCCGACGCGATCACATCTATGAAGATCGAAACGGCCACCCTCAGAGATCGCTAGCTCCGCAGAACAACGCAGGATAACGCAGGACAACGCATGTTTTTGCAGGATCAGAGGACACGAAAGGGCACAGGTAGACACCAGCTCAACGCGAGCTAACACGAGCTAACGGACACTAACGAAAGTGACCACTAGTGACCACTAGTGTTGCCGCAGGCTCCTAGACACTCCCTGCCACTACCTGGCATTCTGTCGCTGTGACCCCATCTGACGATCCCAACCCGAAGACCTCCGACACCTCGCGCGGCGACGAGAGCAATGAACAGGGGTTGCCATTCGAACATGCGTTCGCCAAAGCAGTTGAACGCGAACGGTTGACGCGCGGATGGACAGCAGAGGAAGCTGCGCGTCGAGCCGGCGTATCCGCGAAGACATGGCAACGGATAGAGGATGGCAAGCCTGCGAGGCCGAGCACATATTTCAAGATCGATGAAGCCTTCGAGTACCGACCCGGTGCAGCACTCGATCATTTCTCGAGACACGGCCATCTGCACGACTTGTACAGCGATACGCGCCCGCAACCAGAAGCAAAGTTGGCGGATACGGTCTTCGCGGACGACTCTCCGTTCAGCGGAAATGTGGACCAGTTTCCTGAGCACTTCGTACGTAACCTCAGGGACTACATGGACCGCCTCCCGGTCGACACTGTACAAGCGGTAGTCGAACTCGCACTGATGGAAGCAGCTATCAGGAAAGAAGCCGAGGTACTTGCCGACCTAGGTAACGCCGACACAAGGGTCAAGGAAGCAGAGAGGCGACTCGCCGCCCTACTAGAGACGGAAGATTGTTCAATTGACGATGCAAGAAAATCAGCACAGGAGCTGTTCCGCCTGCGGCAGAGCCAAGATACAGCTCTCACGGAACTCAAATCGCTGATTCAGGTTGTGACGCGTGGGGCCAGGCGCATCCTCCCGTTGCTTTCACCAAAGCTCGATCTGAGCTACTTTCTCCGCTCAACCAACCGTGGCAACGAAGGTGACGATGATGGCGAGCGTTGAGAAACTGCCGTCGGGCCGATGGCGGGGCCGCTACGTCGATGCCGACGGCAAGAAGCGGTGGCTGCGTGGTTCGTTCCCGCGCAAGTCGGACGCGCTCGACGCCGCGGTCGAAGCGCAAGCGAAGGCCAAGCGGCGTGCCGCTGCCACCACGGGCGAGCTGTCCGCGCGCACGAGCTGGCGCGACTGGTGGCGCATCCTCGCCGACGAGAAGACCCACATCTCAGACCACGGGGTGAAGGAGCGGCAGAACGTCGACAAGCACGTCCTCCCACGGTGGGGTGATGTTCCACTCGCCGGGATCAAGCGCGGGGACGTGCAGGCGTGGGTCGATGAGCTCTGCCGCAAAGGCTACTCGGCGAACTACGTCCGCAACATCTACGGGCCGCTGCAACGCAGCATCAACACGGCCGTCACGCGCGGCGTCCTGGAAGCGTCGCCGCTGGTGGGCATCAAGCTGCCCCGGCGCCCGAAGCAGGCCAAGACCTACGTGGAGGCAGGCGAGCCGGGGAAGCTGCGCGACCACCTCAATCCAGTGTTCGTCGACGCCTGCGAGTACATGCTGGAGGTCGGGTGCCGCCCGAACGAGATGGCCGGCCTTCACGCCGATCAAGTGGACCTCGAGAACGGCTGGGTCATGATCCGCGACGTGTTCGTGCAGAAGCTCCGGGTGATCCGCGCGCACCCGAAGGACGGCGACGCGCGGCGGGTGCCGCTGTCGAGCCGCGCGATCGAGATCATCCGGAAGCACCTCGACGGCCGCGACTTGACGGCGGGTTGCGGTGTCCCGCACCTCGACGGATCGATGTGCCGATCGGTGCTGGTGTTCCGCAACGTGCGCGGCGGCGTGCTGCATCCCGATCTGCTGTCTCGGCGGATGCGGGAGGCAGCACTGGCCGCGGGGCTGCCCGCGAAGTCGGCGTACGCCCTCCGCCGGGGCTTCGCCACCCGCGTGATCGAGGGCGGCGCCGACGTGTTCGCGGTGCAGCGTGTGATGGGTCACGCCGATTTGTCGGAGCTAGCCGGGTACGTCCAGGAGACACGGCAGGCTCGGGCCCGGATGCTCGCGGCGTTGGGCGAGGTCGCGCCGTTGGCGGCCGTGGACCCGCGTGGACCCGGGCGTGGACCCGACTTCGACAACCAGGCACTCCCAGACGTTCCGGCCGGGGGTGACGCGGACACTGCTTGACCTGCTACAACTGTCCTAGAAACTCCCCTCGGTTCCCTCCGGCCCCGAAAGGCGTTTCCGCAGGTCACCGTTCGGCAGGGAGCACCGCGTACTGGCGCACGTACAGGTCGGTGTAGGTGACCGGGCCGCGGGGTCCGGGCACCTTGTCGAGGTTGATGCCCGTCTCCGGCACACCGAGCAGCTTGAACCCGTCCAGCAGGCGCGTGGGCGCGTTCCAGAACACCCCGGTGCCCTGGTAGCCGTCGAAGAACGCCTCGGCCACGGTGGCGTCCTCGGTGGCGATGCCCGCCGCCAAGCCGGACGTCTCCTCGTTGGCGATGCGGACCGCCTCGGCGACTCCACCGACCCGTGCCACCGTCACCGTGGCCTCCCGGTCCGAGTCGAGAGCCCACTCGTAGCCGATGGGATGCTCGTACGGCGGCAGCGACGGCGAGACGCCGCGCTCGGCGAGCGCCGCGGACACCACCGGCCAGATCTCGTCGTGTACCGCGTCGTGGATCAGCAACAGGTTCAGCCGGTTGCACACGCCCAGCCGGTCAAGGCTGTTCACGACCAACGAGCGCACCGTGTCGACGTCCGCGTGCTCGTCGACGTACAGCACTCCCCCGCCGTCGGCGTGGGCGAGAGTCCGCACACCGTGCTGCGCGGCGGTCAGGGCCAGCGACCGGGTGCTCTCCCCGCTGCCCCGGAGGATCACGAGCGGCACGAGGTCGGGCAGCCGCACCAGCTCGGCCGCGGCTTCCCGCTCCGCCCGAGGCACGAGCTGAACGACGTGCTCGTCGATGTCGGCCTCGGCGAGCGCCGGACGGATCACCACGTCGAGCAGGCGAGTGGCCGAGCCGAGAGCCGCCGATCCCGTGCGCAGCACTCCCGCGTTACGCGACTTCACCAGCTGGGACGCGACGTCCACGGTCACGTTGGGCCTGGCCTCGTAGTTGGCCCCGATCACGCCGACCGGACGACGCCGCTCCACGAGCCGCAACCCGCCGTCGAGCGTGGACACGGGCACGGTGCGTTCCGGGTGCGGCGCTTCCGCCAGCAGGCGGAGCTGGTCGGCCATCCCCGTCAAGCGGCTCTCGGTGATGGTCAACCGGTCGAGCAGGCCCGCGCTCATCCCGGCCGACTTCGCTGCCACGACATCCTGTTGATTGGCTTCCAGGACCTCGTCCCGGTGTGTGAGCAGCCGTTCGGCCATGTTCCTCAGCGCGGCGTCGACGGCCTCGTCCGTGGCACCGGCCAATGACGGAGCCGCTCCCTTCGCCGCCCGAGCGCACTCCTCGACCGCCTTCGCCACCTCGTCCGTCACCGCACCGTCCTCCCGACGACCGCACACCGTTCCCGGGTGCTCGCATCGATTTTCCTACCTGTTGCAAGTGTGCCCCACCGCCGGAACGGCAGCGGTGCCCGGTCAGGTCTCGGCGACGGCGAAGATGTCCGGCGCCACAGCGGGATCGATCAGCAACATGCCACCCACGATCACGCACGTAGCCGCGAGAACACCGAGCACAAGCAGCCAGAGAAGTGCGGGCAAAGCCGTCAACCGCGCCAACTGGTCGAGGTCCGAATCCCTGGCCGCCCCCCTGCGACGTTTCGTCTGAAGCTCGAACATCGGCCGGATCGCCCCGAAGAGCAGGAACCAGGTGATCAGGTAGACGAAGGCCGCCTGTACTCCGGGCCCGGCGAACAGCGCGATTCCGCCCAGCACCAGCGCGGAAAGCACCACCGAGAAGATCCCGTAGGCGTTGCGCACCATTACCAGCACACCCAACAACAACACCGCGGCGATACCCAGCACCACGCTGAGCTTCTCGGCCGAGACCAGCCACGCGAACACGAGACCGAGCACGGCGGGCGCCGGGTATCCCCCCAATGCCGTCAGCACCATCCCGGGCCCGGTGGGCTTGCCCTTCGACACCGTGACACCAGAGGTATCCGAATGCAGGGTGATGCCCTGCAGACGGCGCCCCGCGAGCAACGCCAACAACGCGTGCCCCGCTTCGTGCACGATGGTCACCACGTTGCGAGCGAACCGCCACGGCCTGTCCACGACGACGACGGCCAACGCCAGCACTCCCGTGACGACGGCGATCGTGCTCGCCGCGTCGACATCGAGACCGAAAGACCGCGACGCGAGATCGATTCCGGCCACCCCATACACGTCCACCCCGTTCACAGCGTCAGCTCATCACAGGTGTCCGACCAGGCCGCCAACCCCACCTCGGTGACGGCTCGGACGCGACGCGCTACTGTTCGTCGATTGACACCTCCCGGAAGAAGAACGACGCCCACCCCCGGTACGGCTGCCACAGACCCGCCACTGCTGCCACGCCTGCGTCGTCGGTGTCGTAGTGCCGCCGCAGCGTCGCTACGAGATGGGACTCGGCGTTCGGGAACAGATCGGGATGTCCTGCGCCACGACCGACCACGAGCTCGGCGGAGAACGGCCCGATGCCGGGCAGTCTCCGCACCGTCTCCAACGCCACGTCGACCGGCAGGTCACGTAGCTGGGCCGCATCGAGTTCACCCGCGAGCGCCGCTTCGGCGATGGCCTCCAGGCGACGCCGCTTCACGCCGGACAGGCCGTACGCGGAGTCGAGCCCACCGAGGTCCTGAGGCGCGGGGAAGCACAGCACCTCGCGACCGCCCACGCGCTGCATCCGGCCCCGGTGCTCGGCGATGCGACGCACCAGAGCATCGGCCTGCGCCACCCGGAACCGGTGACACACCACGGCCCAGCACGCGGCCTCGTAAGGCGAGCCGAACAGCACCGGCCGCAGTCCCGGCCCGGCCCGCACCCGACGAGCGAGCACCGGATCACCGGCTACCACGGCGGGGAACCCACTGCCGTCCACGTCGAGTGAGAGGATGCGACACGCCTGGTGAGCCACGGTCTGCGCATCTTCCACCGCGGCGTCCACCTCGACGCTCACGAGCCCAGGGGCACGCCGACTCACGAGCGCGGTCGCGTAACGCCACGTCCGCTCCACGGAGAACGCGAGCGCGACGGTGGCCGGCGCGGTTCCGCTCGCGATCCCGCAGCGTGCCGGTGTGCGCGTGAGGTACGCGACGTAGTCCGCGAGGTCGACACCCCCGCGCACCTCGACGTCGACGACGACTTTCCCGAAGGCGACCGCTGTCATATGTCTCGCGTCCTTCCGTTTCCTACCAAGGAAAAGCACCGAACACTGTGGACTGACTGGAACCTCCATCCCGGTCGCCACCGACGTTACGACCACTCGGCCCGCTCCGGAAGCAAGTCGGGATTCGAACGGTTCCACTCGCATACGAAGTTGCTCCGCTGGAGTGACGGCGAAAGCACTTGCGCCCGCGGGCACATGGGCCCCAGCGCCAGCTACATCCGGATGCGGTTGTTCGGACAGCAACGACTGCGACCGTCTCTTCCCGCGCGACTCCACGGCGGATCCGCCGGACTCGGTCTCGCGCCTCTGCCGCGCCGCCTTCCCGGCACACGCCAACCGCTTCCACCCACCGGCCACTGTGGACTTCGCAGCGGTCACCGTCAGACGGCTCGGCTGTCAGCGATCACCGACAACCGAGCGACCTCCCGGCCGTTCGGCCCGGGCACTGGCACCCCACACCGGCATCCGGGCCGCACACGACTGCCGTCCCGCCGCGGCCTCGAACCCGGATTCCGTGCGGGGACCGTCACACCCCGTGCCTGGGCGGCATTCGCCGATGTCGCCACGGCACGTCGTGAACAGCCACCGGACGCGGTATGACAGCATGGGAAACGGAGTGTGGCAAGGGACACGAACACTGCACACGTTAGGGTTTGCCGGTGACCGACCGTCTTGTCTGGATCGATTGTGAGATGACGGGCCTCGACCTTGCCAAGGACGCCCTCATCGAGATCGCCGTGCTTGTCACGGACGCTGAACTGAACGTGCTCGGCGAGGGTGTCGACCTCGTCATCCACGCCGACGACGAGGCACTGGCGAACATGCCCGACGTCGTCCGTGACATGCACGCCCGCTCGGGGCTCACCGAGGAGGTCCGGCGCTCGACCATGACGCTCGAGGAAGCCGAGCAGCGGGCACTCGCCTACGTCCGTGAGCACGTTCCCGACCCGCAGACCGCTCCCCTGGCCGGCAACTCGATCGCCACCGACCGCGGGTTCATCGCACGGGACATGCCCGCCCTGGACTCGCACCTGCACTACCGCATGGTGGACGTGTCCTCGGTCAAGGAACTGGTGCGCCGCTGGTACCCGCGCGTCTACTACGCCAAGCCGGAGAAGGGCCTGGCACACCGGGCCCTGGCCGACATCAGGGAGTCGATCGGCGAGCTGAGGTACTACCGGCGGACCGCCTTCGTGCCGCAGCCCGGCCCGAGCAGCGAGGAGGCCCGCGCGGCCGCCGACGAGGTGCTCCGTAACCACGAGGGGTGACCCCGTGCGACGGTCTCACACGGGCACGCTATGATGATCGAGCCGAGGTGCTCCAGGCACCTCACACGGTGGGTGTAGCTCAGCTGGTAGAGCACCTGGTTGTGGTCCAGGGGGCCGCGGGTTCAAGTCCCGTCACTCACCCTTCGCCGAAAGCCCGGACGCGGTGACGCCGCGCTCCGGGTTTTCGCCTTTCCGGGCGAACCCACGTTCACCCTGCCGGGCGGTTTCCGGCCCGGCTGCGCTGCGGCATCTCCCTTGAGAGCAGGATCGCATCAGAGCCCGTGGGAAACAGTAGGACGCCCTACTAAACTCGCCGGTAACGCGAGACCACCAGGAAGGATCGTCATGGGTGACATCACGCGGGTCGGCGTGATCGGTGCAGGCCTGATGGGGTCGGGCATCGCGGAGGTGACCGCGAGAGCCGGTCTCGACGTGGTCGTCGTCGAGGCCGACACCGCCGCGGCCGAGGCAGGCCGGGCACGGATCGAGAAGTCCCTCGGCCGAGGCGTCGACAAGGGCAAGCTCTCCGCCGAGGAGCGTGACGCCGCGCTCGCGCGGCTGACGTTCTCCACGGACCTCGACGCCTGCGCCGACCGGCAACTGGTGATCGAGGCCGTCGCCGAGAACGAGGCCGTGAAGCTCGACGTGTTCGGCAGACTCGACAAGATCGTGGAGCCGGCCACCGTCCTGGCGTCCAACACGTCGTCGCTGCCGATCACGCGACTGGCGATGGCGACAGAGCGGCCGGAGCGTGTCGTGGGCCTGCACTTCTTCAACCCCGTTCCGGTGCAGAAACTCGTCGAGCTGATCCCGAGCCTGCTCACCAGCGACGACACCGCCGCCAACGCCGCCGCGTTCGCCTCCGACGTGCTGGGCAAGACCGTGGTCAGGGCTCCGGACCGCGCCGGCTTCGTGGTCAACGCCCTGCTCATTCCCTACCTGCTGTCGGCCATCCGCATGGTCGAAGCCGGCCACGCGACGCCGGAGGACATCGACAACGGCATGGTGCTCGGATGCGCCCACCCGATGGGTCCGCTGCGCCTCGCCGACCTTGTCGGGCTCGACACCACCAAGGCCGTCGCCGAGTCCATGTACGAGGAGTACAAGGAGCCCCTCTACGCCCCGCCGCCGCTGTTGCAGCGCATGGTCGAGGCCGGGCTCTACGGCAGGAAGTCCGGTCGAGGCTTCTACGACTACACCCGGGGAGAGTGAGATGTACCAGTTGCCGGAGGAGCACGAGGAGCTCCGCGCCGCCGTTCGGGCTCTGGCGGAGAAGGAGATCGCCCCGTACGCGGCCGAGGTCGACGAGCAGGAGCGCTACCCGGTCGAGGCCGCACAGGCACTGACCGCGGCAGGGTTCAACGCCGTGCACATTCCCGAGGCGTACTCGGGCCAGGGCGCGGACGCCGTCGCGGCCTGCATCGTCATCGAAGAGGTGGCGAGGGTCGACGCCTCGGCCTCGCTCATCCCCGCCGTGAACAAGCTCGGCACACAGCCGATCCTGCTCTCGGCGTCGGAGGAGCTGAAGAAGCAGGTGCTGCCGTCCATCGCCACCGGTGAGGCATCGGCGTCGTACGCGCTGTCCGAGCGCGAGGCCGGCTCCGACACCGCGTCGATGCGCACCCGGGCGCAGCTCGACGGCGACCACTGGGTCCTCAACGGCACCAAGTGCTGGATCACCAACGCCGGCGAGTCGAGCTGGTACACCGTGATGGCCGTCACCGACCCGAACGCGGAGAAGAAGGCTCGCGGCATCTCGGCGTTCGTCGTGCACGCCGACGACCCCGGCTTCTCGGTGGGGCCGAAGGAGAAGAAGCTCGGCATCAAGGGGTCGCCCACTCGGGAGATCTACTTCGAGAACTGCACGATTCCGGAGAACCGCATCATCGGTGAGCCGGGCACGGGCCTGAAGACGGCGCTCGCGACGCTCGACCACACGCGTCCCACCATCGGCGCGCAGGCACTGGGCATCGCACAGGGCGCTCTCGACGCCGCCGTGGAGTACGTCAAGGACCGCAAGCAGTTCGGCCAGGCCATCAGCCAGTTCCAGGGCGTGCAGTTCATGCTCGCCGACATGGCGATGAAGATCGAGGCCGCTCGGCACATGGTGTACGCGTCGGCGGCGGCCACCGAACGGGGTGACGCGCGGGCGACCTTCCTCGCCAGCGCCGCCAAGACCTACGCCTCGGACGTGGCCATGGAGGTCACCACCGACGCCGTGCAGTTGTTCGGCGGCGCGGGATACACCCGCGACTTCCCCGTGGAGCGCATGATGCGTGACGCGAAGATCACGCAGATCTACGAGGGAACCAACCAGATCCAGCGCATGGTGATGGCCCGGCAACTGCTGAAGGGCTGAGTCGACCAGGAGCGCTGATCGGCGACCGGCTGGATTCTCGGGAGAGAACCGCCCAACGACGAACCGTCGACGTCCGGCAGACCGTGTGAACATCGTGTCCACGGCCTGCCGGGCGCGCTCGTGGCCGACGGACCGGGCGGGATGGCGCTACGGTTCGTGGTTCTCTGCCCGTGCTCACATCGCCTGCTCGGCCTGGTCGTCGACGACGTCGTTGTCGTCGATCTCGTAGCCGTCATAGCCGCCATAGCCGTCGTAGCCGTCGTAGCCACGGAAACGGTGCGGCAACGCGCTCCTCCGCGCAGCCGTGGCGTCGCCGGTTCTGCGCGCCTCGCCGACGAGTTCCCTGCGAAGCTTGTGGAGCGCGCGGGTGAGCGCGGTGATCGACGCGACGGCGTCGTCGGCGGCACGGCGTGCGCCCGCGTCGGCCTGACCCGCGTGGCGGTTGTCCCATCGGGCGAGGTGCACGGTGAGTTCGTCGAAAAACGCCTGAAGCTGCTTGCCGCGGTCGGTGAGCACGTGGTCTCCCGGTCTCGGTGTGGGTCGGTGCATCACCTCCTTCTATGCGCGGCAGTACCCGCGCGTTTCCGTGTCTTCCGGTTCCGTGTTTCAACGCCTCGGGATCGGTTGGCTCCGCTCACGCGGGGTGTTTGATGCTCTCGAAGACGCGTGCGAAGCCCTCCTTGCCGTGACCGGCGTCGATCTGGGGCTGGATGAGCTTCTGCACCGCGTCGAGGAGCTCGGTGCTGATGCCCTGCGCCGCGCTGGCGGTCAGCAGGTCGTCGAGGCTGGAGAACTCCAGACTCTGCTGACCGGGCACGGTGTAGTCGCCGCCGTCGATCACCTCGGCGAACCCTGCGAAACCCTCCGTCATGGCGCGCAGCCACGCCGCGGACCGCCCGGCGAACTCCCGCGCGGACACTCCCGCGCCCGCGACCATGGCCGCACCGTGCATGAAACCGGCGAACATCACGTACATGCCCGAGAGCAGCGCCAGGTCGTACAACGACGCCATACCGGCGTCCTCACCGCAGTAGACGCTCTCGCCCCACAGGTCCAGCAGCGGACGGTGCCGCTCGAACGCCCCCTCGGATCCACTGTAGAGGACCGAGGAGCCCGGACTGCCGATCATCTCGGGCACCGCCATGATCCCGCCGTCGAGGTAGACCACGCCCCTCTCCGCTGCCCAGGACGCGAACTCGCGGGCCGCCTCCGGCGAGGTGGTGGTCACGTTGACCAACGTACGTCCGGCGAGGCTGTCGGCGATCGGATCGAGCACCTCCCGCACCGACGCCGCGTCGAAGAGGCACGCGACCACGACGTCGCTCGCCGTCACCGCATCGCGCGCGGTCGCCGCGACCACCGCGCCCTCCGCTCCGAGAGCGTCCGCCTTGCGCGGTGATCGGTTCCACACCGTCGTCACGTATCCGGCCTTCACCACAGCCGAGGCGAGTGCGCTTCCCATCGCCCCGAGGCCGAGAACCGCCACCTTCGTGTCACTGTGCTTCGTCACCCGTCGATTCCTTCCTGCTCGTTTGCGCGCACTGATCGTTTCTCGAACTACCGAAATCGACAAGTACTGACTAATTTGTTCAGTACTTACTTTTTTGTCAGTGCTTCTGAGGAGGGCAGATGAGGAACACAGCGCGGAGCGGCCCCTACTTCTGTGGCATCGATGCGGCGATGGACGTCATCTCGGGCAAGTGGAAGGTGCTCATCCTGTGGGAGCTGGAGCACTACGGCGTGCGGCGCTTCGCCCAACTCCGCCGGGGCCTGCCGGGTGTGAGCGAGAAGATGCTCATCCAGCATCTCCGCGAGATGGAAGAGGACGGTCTCGTGCACCGCACGGTGTATCCGGAGGTTCCGCCGAAGGTCGAGTACTCCCTCACCGCTGAGGGCCGTTCACTCAACGAGGCACTGTCGGCGCTGGGCGAATGGGGCACCGAGCGCATCCGGCGCATCGGCGCGGAGAAGGTGTTCGTGCCACAAGGGTGAGGCCGGTGACGAAGGGCCCTACTGACCGCTTCGCGACGCGCGTGTCCTGAGACGCGGGCCCTCTCGGCCCGACACACTCCAGAAAAGGACAGCACGAAGGAGGTGTCCGCAGGTGACACCCGAGGAGCGCAAGGATCTCACCCGCCGCACGGTCCACGCCGTCATAAACGAGGGCGACCTCGACGCGTGTGCCGACATGTACGCCTCGCACTGCACGTTCCACTGGCCGAACTTCCCCGTGGAGGGAATCGAGGGCTACAAGCAGTTCATGACAGAACTGCGGCAGGCCAACCCGGACGTGCACTGCGACATCCACGACATTCTCGTGGACGGCGACCTGCTCGCGGCGCGCTGGACCATGGGCGGCACCGCCCGCGGTGAGTTCCGTGGCATACCCGGCACGGGCAAGACGTGGGTGATGAGCGGCATGCAGCTCACCAAGTGGGAGAACGACCGCGTCGTCGAGGAATGGGGCAGCTTCGACCTGTTCGGCCAGTTGCGTCAGCTCGGCGTCATTCCCGAAATGGCGGAACAGCGGCGCTGACGACGGGGCCCGGGCAGGTCGTCTGCCCGGGCCCTCCCCACCTGGGGTGCTAGCTCTGCCACTCCTTCCAGGGCATCTGCCACACGCTCCAACCGTCCTCGGGAACCAGCTCCGGGCCTCCGCTGCGCTCGACCGTGAACACGTCCCCGCGCTTCGTCTTGCCCATCAGCCACGCCGCGTTCTCCGTGGAGAGGTTGATGCATCCGTGGCTGACGTTGGCGTTGCCCTGGTCGCCCAGTGACCACGGGGCGGAGTGGTAGAAGATGCCGCTGTTGGAAAGGCGCACCGCGTAGTCGACGTACAGGCGGTAGCCGGCCGAGCTGTCCACCGGGACACCGTAGGTGCTGGAGTCCATGGTGTAGCCGTTGTGTTCGCTCATGACGGTGTAGGTGCCCTCCGGCGTCGGGCTGCTCGGCTTGCCCATCGAGATGGGCATGGTCTTCACGTCCTTGTCGTTGATCGACACCGTCATCGTGTGCTTCCGGCCGTCGGCCACCGCCACCAGTTTCTCGCCCACCGTGAAGTCCACGGCCTTGTCCTCGGTGCCGTAGGTGCCGTCGCCGAGATCCATGCCGTAGATCCCCGCGTCGATCGAGACCTCCGTGCCAGGCTGCCAGTACTCCTTCGGTCGCCAGATCACCCTGGTGTCACCGAACCAGTGGAAATCGCCCTCGGTCTCCGGTTCGGCCGCGATGTCCAGCGCCTCCTCGGCGGCGTCCCGGTCGGGCACCGGGCCGGTGAAGTCGAAGATGAGCGGCATACCGACGCCGACGGTCTCGTCGTCCCACACGTTGATCGACACGGCGACGGTGCGGGCCGGGGTGACGGTGGTGAACGTCGACTCCTCCGTCACCGTCCTGCCGTCCTCCCCCTTCGCCTCGACGGTGAGGGTGTAGGTCTTGCCGTAGCCGAGGGGCTCGGCAGTCGTCCAGAACGTGCCCTCCGACCGCAGATCGTCCTTGACGTGAGTGCCGTGCTTGCCGATCAGCGAGGCCTTCGTGATGGTGCCGTGTTCCGCGTTCACCGTGATGGGCCTGCCGGGTTCGACGGCGTCATCCCCGTCGGTCACCGAGAGCGCGAGCAGGACCGGCTTGGGCGCTTCGGTCGAGGTCGTCTCGGATGGCACGGGTGGTTGCCCGGTTTCCGCGGTCGACACGCATCCCGCCACGACCGTCGCCGCCAGCAGAAGTGGAATCCACCTGCCACCCGATCGCGCCGAGAGACCACGCGTTCGCGTCACACCTACCACCCGTTCCCGTTACCGCATACCTCGAACGTGTGGCGAGTGTGTCGCACCCGTCGCAGAGTGTTCCGGTACTTGACCAACTTGTGTCCAAGTGTGAACAAGGGGGGCCGTGTGGGAGGCCTCCGAGGGGCGTGCTAATGTTTCTCCCGTCGCCAAGAGGAGCCGGGAACACCGGAGCCGAAGGCGACAAACACAGACAGGCGCCATTAGCTCAACTGGCAGAGCAGCTGACTCTTAATCAGCGGGTTCGGGGTTCGAGTCCCTGATGGCGCACAGAAACCCCAGGTCGCAAGGCCTGGGGATTTTTTGTATCGATCACCGTGCCGTCTACGGCATTGCTGTGGTCCTGCGGCACCCACGAGTGGTCCGATAACTCGTCGGCCGCACCGTAGGCGGCTAGTCTCCCGCGACCGAGACTCTTCGGAAAGCTCCTCCCGGGTTCTCCGGCTTCACCCTGCCCCGTCACCGAGCGGCACTGCGGGCAAGCGGCGCGCACCGGCTCACCGTCAACACGCCGCGCCGAACCACAGCACCGCACAAATCCGGAAAGATGGCCCCGGACGTCCTGACCGAAGACCGGTGTCCGCTCCAGCCGAACCCTGCAACGCCTTCACTTGCCGAATCGACCCGCGTATGTGCCTGTTGGCAGGAAAGCGTGACGGAAGTTCTCTCGGCCGCCGGAGCGAAAGAAGGGTTCCACGACCTGAAACATCGACCTGCTGAGAGACAGGACCCTAGAAACCCCGGAAAACGCCGTCCGCGTCCACGGAACGCGCGAACTCGAAGAAGTCCATGTTCGCGATCGACAGATTGTTCTCTATGCTCTGAACCTGCCTCGGTACCGCACGAAAAGGTCTCGAAGGATCCCACTCGTTCAGGTTGACCACAAGTAGAGGACGTTCCGCGGACGAGACTGTCACACTGTCGACCACGAAGAGGACAGGATGCCTGTAGTGGTACGGGTAGGCTCGAGGGAATCCTGCCACGATCACCGCTTCTTCCAAGCCTTCGAGCGTTCGGTCCTCCACGAATTCGACGTTGGCCAGGAAGCCCTCTTCGGTCGGGCTGGTGATTTCTTCTTTGAGTTGCGCCCAGAACTGGTCGTCACTGAAGTCCGCGCGCACCACCGGTACGCAGTGTGTCGCTGGCAGCTCACTCACGCGTGAAGTGTAACGACGCGTACGCTTCGTACGACGGGAAATCACCGAACCCTTCGAAAACGAACAGCCGGTAACTGACGTTTGTCCTGCGCGACCCATGCGGATGCTGCTAACGTCCGTCGCCATGTCCCTCATGCTCTTCGCCGGGATCCCCGTCAGCGACCACGCGACCGCCGTGGCGTGGTACGAGCGGTTCTTCGGCCGCCCGGCGTCGTTCCAGGCCACCGACACCGAGTCGGTGTGGGAGCTGGCGGAGAACCGCTGGGTGTACGTCGTCGAGAATCCCCACAACGCCGGACATTCCATGCAGACGATCCTGGTGGACGATCTCGACGGCATCGTGGCAGAGATCACCGAACGCGGTATCCGGCCGGAGAAGCGGGAAACCTACGACAACGGCGCGCGTAAGGCGATCTACCGGGATCCGGACGGCAACGAGATCGGATACGGATACGCACCACAGTCCGGCTGAGGGCACGACGCTACCCGGCATCGGATCGCGCGGGAGTGACGGTCGTCGGGCGGGAACGTGTCGCTGTGGTCGGCGCCTCCCAGGCACCGACGACGGCTTCCGCCCAGGCGGTGACGCGCTCGGGAAAACCGTCGGCCGGGAACGTGCCGTCATGGGCGACGTCGTCGATGGTGACGCCGAAGGCCGTGGGCGGGGCGGTGACGGGCGGGGGCGGAAACCCGGGGACGGCTTCGGGCGGTCGACCGTCGCGACCGCGGTGGCTGTTGGCGCGACGGGCCCGCTCGGTGAGCCGAGCGACTGCGGGGAGACCTCCGTCGAGATAGGTCTGCAGCACTCCCCAGGGTCGAGCCCGGGCGGTCTCGGGCAGGCGACTGGGGTGCTGAAGCAGGAAGCAGGAGACCGTGACGCTGTGGAGGGGGCCCCAGGGCGCGCGCCGGGAGTGGTCGAGCGCGAGGACCGTGCCGAAGAGGTCCTCGCACGAGTGAGGCTGGGCGGGGGCTCCGCATTCGGGGCAAGGTGTCACAGCCACCTCCGTGGTACGGCAGGCTTGCGATTGTGGTCGGCGCATCTCTTGGCGGTCCTGGCAGCGGTCCGGTCGATGAACGGACGCCGGCAACGCTCGCACTGCTTGATCCTGGTGAATCCAGTGTCCAGGACCACCAACTGAGCCAGGGCGAACGCGGCCCGCGCCGAGGGACTGGAGGATCGGTAATCCAGCCACCAGCGAAAGCCCACTGGGACGAGGACCGGGGTTCCCAGGGCCAGGTGTTCGTTGAGCAGGCCTGCGGCGGTGTGCTCGTCGGTCGCTGCGGCGGCCAGGTTCCCGACGGGCGACACGGCCAGGGCCTGTTCGGCGTCGAGTACGACGCGCCTCCAGGTTTCACTTCGAGCGGCAGCCATGCTTCCTCCCCGGCCGGACGGCGACCGGCAGCGACGACGGCATCCTCAAGAGCATCGTCACGCTAGGGACTCCAGTCGCTGGAACGTCAACTCCCTCCCGTGAACAGGTCCCGTGGTCGCGGGAATCCGTGTCGCGGAGGCCCCTCACGCGGCCGTCGGGGACCGAGATCACACACGGCTGTCCGGGTGACTTCCTTGCCCATGGCGCGGGGTTCCGAGATCGTGGATTCCGCGATTAATCCGATCCGGCGTGGGGAACGGAGCGAGGATGGAGGCGTGCGACCTCGGCACGATCACACTCACCAGGAAGGCCACCCCGAACCGCAGTACGTCGATGAGCCTGCCGGAAGCCGTGGCCTGGTTCGCCGGTGAAGGTCATTCCGACCGGCCACGCTGCGTGTCATCGATGCTGCTGGCCAGTGCCACGGTGCTCAGTGACCGGCTTCCGGACCGGAAACGGCAACGGCTCAAGCGGTTCGTTCCGGCGCTTGTGGGGACGGCCGGCGACGGACGCGACCGAGAGCGCTCACTGCTCGCCATGGACTGGCTCGTGCGCGTCCACACACCGGCATGGCTACGCCTGGTCCCGTCACTCGGTCTGGCGGCAGCCAGCCTCGCCGAGCACGAACCGGTACTCGGTGTCTCCGACGCCGCTGAACTGATCGAGGCACCCCTGGTGGCCGTGCGCCGCGCTGCGTTGGCAGCGCGCACGAGGGTCTCGTGGCCCGAAACCGGCATCTCCAGCGCCGACGTGTCGGTGGCCGTGTCCCGCGCACTGTCGGCCCAGGCCGCCGACGCGGCCGTGGCCGCCACACTCGACATCTCCGAGTCCTTCCTCGCTGTCTGCGGGAGGATGCGACTGGCCATCGAACAGGCTGTGCTCGTCGCCGTCTGCGCACGTCCCTGGAACAGTCGTTCGGTGTCCCTCGACGAACATGTCTCGACGCTCATGGCACCGACCACGGAGCAGCTGGACGACGCGGTGATCGACCTGTTCGCACGGCTCGTCGACGTCACTCCTCCGTCCGACCACGGCTGGCTCTCGACCCACCCCGCCGAATCAGCGCGAAGGGATGGCCTCGTCTGAGGGCCCGGAGCGCTACGGCAGGCCCGTTCGCGCGACAATGCCACGAAAGACGACCGAGGATGTGATGGACCGTGGAGCCAGCATCGGCGCCCGTGCGGGAGTTGCGTGCCGACTGCTCGCGGTGCGCGGGCCTGTGCTGCGTGGCGCTGCCGTTCTCGGCGTCGGCCGGGTTCCCCGCCGACAAGAACGCGGGAGACGCCTGCCGCCACCTCGACCGGTCCTTCCGCTGCCGGGTCCACACCGAACTGCGCCCGAAAGGTTTCACCGGGTGCACCGTGTTCGACTGTTTCGGCGCCGGTCAGCGGATCACGCAGGAGTCGTTCGGCGGCAGGAACTGGCGGGACGAACCGGGGCTCGCCCAGCGGATGTTCGCAGCCTTCGCGGTGGCGCGGCACCTGCACGAGATCCTGTGGTACCTCGCCGAAGCGCTGGAGCTCCCGCTCGCCGCGCGACTCGGCGAGGAAGTGCGCAGCGAGTTCGACCGCGTCGACGCGCTGGCGGGCGCCGAGCCGGAGGCACTCGCCGCCACCGACGTCGGCGCGGTGCGCCAGGAGATCGGTCCGCTGCTGTCACGGGTGAGTGAGACCGTGCGCGCGGGAGTGCCGGGCCGGACCCGCGACCACCGTGGGGCCGACCTCGCCGGGCGGCGGATGCGCAGGGCCTCGCTGCGGGGCGCGACGTTCCGGGGCGCCCTTCTCATCGCCACCGACCTGCGGGAGGCCGACCTGCGGGAGGCCGACTTCCTCGGAGCCGACCTGCGGGACGCGGACCTGCGGGGTGCCGACCTCTCCGGCTGCTTCTTCCTCACCCAGCCACAGTTGAACGCCGCGCGCGGTGACGCGCGCACCCGGCTGCCTCACCGGCTCGTGCGCCCGGCCCACTGGTGACCGGCCGCCTCACGCCTCGGGCAGCACCGCCCACAACACCAGGTACAGCAGGAACTGCGGCCCCGGCAGCACGCACGACGCGATGAACGCCAGCCGTACGTTACGGGTCTTCCACCCGTAACGGCGTGCGATGCCTGCGCAGACACCGGCGATCATTCGGTTGTCTCGAGAACGGGTCACGACAGCGGTGGTTGCCATGTCCCCAGTGTCGAGCGGACCGGCGAAGCGCGCATCGGGGGCGATCCCTGACTTCACCACGATCCGCACCCCTGGGACGCCCGGAACCCGCTAGCGTGGCGATCACCTCGCCGCGACTGGAGACGGGAGACCATCGTGCACATCGACGACGCTGGGGACGGCACTCGGGTGGCGCTCGTGACCGGAGCCTCGCGGGGACTCGGCGCCGCGATCAGCAGCGCGCTGGCCCGCGACGGGTTCGCCGTGGCCGTCAACTTCGCCCGGGACAAAGCCGCGGCCGACCGGCTGCGTGAGCAGATCACCGACTCCGGCGGCCGGGCGGAGGTCTTCCGCGCGGACGTGACCGACGAGGGTGAGGTCGACGCGCTGTACCGAGCGGTGCTCGCGCAGTTCGGGCGGATCGACGTCCTGGTACTCAACGCGACGGGACCTCAGCCGCTTCTGGGGTTGGAGGAACTGAGCTGGCGCGACATGCTCGACCAACTGGAGTTCTTCGTGAAGAGCCCGCTGCTGTTGGCACAGCGGGTGGTTCCCGCGATGCGGCGCCGGGGCTGGGGCCGCATCGTCAACATCGGCTCCGAGGTGGTGGAGTTGGGTGTGCCGTCGTCGAGTGCCTACGTGTCGGCCAAGGGTGCGCAACTGGGACTGACCCGGTCCTGGGCACGCGAACTCGGCCCGCACGGCATCACGGTGAACCTCGTGGCGCCGGGCTGGATTCCCACCGACCGGCACGCCGACTCGTCGGACGAGGAGAAGGCGGACTACGCGAGCGGCGTGCCGCTGGGGCAGCTCGGCAGCCCCGAGGACGTGGCGGAGGCGGTCGCCTACCTCGCCTCCGACCGCGCGCGCTTCGTCACCGGGCAGCGCATCGCGGTGAACGGCGGCAACACCCTGACGTGACGCGCTTCCTGCACTCTGTGGACTCAGCTAGTCATCATTGACTGCTTGACAGAACCTGCACCGCAGAGTACAAAAAAGTTGTACCACCTGACACGGTGCGCGACAGTGTCGATCCGTCGAACATCGGAAAGGAGGTATGACCACGATGCTGATGCGCACGGACCCGTTCCGGGAATTCGACCGGCTGGCACAACTCTTCGGCCTGAACGGCACCGACACCCGCCCCTCCGCGATGCCCATGGACGCCTACCGGGCGGGCGACGAGTTCGTCGTGCAGTTCGACCTTCCCGGCGTCGCTCCCGAGTCGATCGACCTCGGCGTCGAGCGCAACGTCCTCACGGTGCGCGCCGAGCGGAAGCCAGACCACGGTGACGACGCCGACATGCTTGTCACCGAGCGGCCGCGAGGTGTGTTCAGTCGGCAGTTGTTCCTCGGCGACTCCCTCGACAACGAGAACATCAGCGCCCACTGCGACGCGGGTGTACTGACTCTGCGCATCCCGGTCGCCGAGCAGGCGAAGCCGCGCAAGATCGCCGTGGCCGCCACACCGGAGCGCAAGGCCATCGACGCCTGACACGCTCCGCGCTCACTCCCGGGCCGCACGCGCGAGCACCCGGCAGGTCTCGCGCTGTCGCGGCCCGGAAGCCCCTTCGCCGGTGTCCTCCGCCAGCACCTCCCAACGCTCGTCCAGCGCGGCGGAGAGCTCGCCCGGCCGCACCCGGAACCGCGTCGAGCCGACACCCGCCGTCGCAGCGAGTGCCTCCCAGCCCAGTAGTCCGCCCGGCGCCACGGCCTCGCGGGCGGCACGGAACGTCGTGGCGTCCCAGAACAGCGTCGCGAGCACCAAAGTGAACGTCCTGGGGGCGGGGACGAACGTGCGGAGGTCCGCCTGCACGCACCACACGCGGTCGCCGAGCCCCCTCCGGCGAGCCTCGGCTCGAAGTTGGTGCAACGCCACGTCGGACACGTCCACCGCGAGGACCCGGCGGCCCCGTTCGGCCAGCGCCAACGCACTGCCCGACCGGCCGCACGCCAGGTCCAGCACCGGACCGTCCGGGATCCCCGCCGCGAGCGCCTCCGCCACGAGAGGATGCGGCTCGAACGTCGGAGGCTGGTGCGCATAGCGGGCGTTCCACCTCGCCGCGTCGTCGTGCCACGGCTCACGTGCCACCGGATTCGTGCTCCTCCTCCGCCTCGCGCGCCTCACGCGAGCGGCGGCGCCGCTCCCGTTCCCGCCTGCTGTAGGCGGCCCGGTACACCGCTTCCTCATTCTCCAGACTGGACCCGAGCGCGCCCGCGAACGTGCCCATGGAACTGGCCAACCATGCCAGGGTGAGGTAGTCGCCCAAGCCCACCGGATGCCCCAGCGAACGCGCCAGGTACCCGCTCTCGATCACCGTGAACGCGCCCGCGAACGTCACCACGAACAGCACCAGATACGACGACGCAACCCCGATGGTCAACGACACCACCGAAGCCAGGTTGTAGAGGACGGTCTTCGTCCTCGACCCTCCGGAGGGTTCCCACAGTCGGTTGTACGCGATCAACCACGCCACCATCGCGGCGATCGCGAGCAGACTGATGAGGGTGAGCCGTCTGATGCTCAGAGCGTCGGCGAGTGACCAGATGCTGCTGTAGAAGATGCCGAACGCCGCGGCGGCGAAACCCGCGGCGAGCGCCGTGGACAGCCCGGGCACGAGTCGCCACGGTTTGTTGTCCCGCACCATGCCGCCCAGCAGTCGCAGCCGTCCCCGCCACCCCACGAGCGCGAGACTCACCTCGATCTCGGCGTCCGGGTTGTCCACCCAGGTGACCGGTGTGAACCTCCCGCCCGCCCGGTGACGTTCCCGCCCGGCGCGACCGCCCACAAGGCCCCGTCCGAGTTCGCCCGCGAGGTAGAGCAGGGTGTCCCGGAGCCGCCGCCGCACTCCCACGATCCCGAGCGCGGGCAGTGAGGCGAGCGCGATCCCGTGGCGGACGCTGATGTCGGCCACCACCGGGGTGCTGCTCAGTTGCCTCGGCAGGTCGGTGACGCACACCACGAGGTCCCACCCGTACCTCGGCCGCACGATCTCCGCGAGACGCAGAAGGGGCACCCGCCCGTCCTCGTCGAGGAGCAGGGACTCGGTGCGCATGCGCACCTCCCACGCGACCTTGTCGCTGACGTTTTCCTTCAACTCCCCCTCGAGGTCGTCGACCAACGTGCTCACCACATCGCTCGGCAGTCCCGGATCGCACAGTAGGCCGATCACCACCCGTGGGAACTCCTCGTCGTCCAGCGCTGCGGGGTGTGTGTCCTTTCCGGTCTCGCTCACCCGCGGTGGCTACCCACGCCGATCACCGGTTACGCGGCCGGGGATCGCGTCGGGGACCGGAGTCGTGAGCGAGCGGGGCAGCAACATGGCACAGAGTGCGGTGGAGACCAACAACGCCGCCATGATCAGGAAGGCGAGTCCGTACCCGTCCGCGGAAGCCGTGGCCCCTCCGCCGTCCACGACGGGATTCACCATCGCGACGAGCGCGGCCAGCCCCACCGCTCCGCCGACCTGCTTCGTGGTGTTGAGCAGCCCTGACGCCGCACCCGCGTCCTCCTCGGCGACTCCGCTGGTGGCGAGGACGGTGATCGGTGTGTTGAGTAGTCCGCCACCGAGCGAGATGAGCACTGCGGGCCCCAGAACGCCCGGCAGGTAGGCGGAGTCGGCATCGAGTCCGCTCTGCCACGCGAACCCCGCCGCCGCCACGGCGGCGCCCGCCACCACGAGGGTGCGGGGCTCGACCCTGCGCATCAGCCGCGGGGTCAGCCAGACCCCCACCACGATGGTGAGCACCGTGTGCGGCAGGAACCCGAGCCCCGTGAGCAACGGGCCGAACCCCAGCACGTTCTGCATGGCGAACGTCAGGAAGTACCACATCGGGTTGAGGCACGCCCCCGCGAGCAGAAGCACGATGTTGCCGCGCACGACGGAACGGACCCCGAACAGGGTCGGTGGTAGCAACGGAACCCGCGCGAACCTCCGTTCGACCACGACGAACGCGGTGAGGGCGCCGAGCCCGCAGGCCAGCGCGACGAGCGTGGTCGGTGAGTCCCAGCCGTGCGTGCCCGAGCGGACGACGCCGAACGTCAGCGCCAGCAGTCCTGTGGTGGCGAGCACCGCTCCGGGTAGGTCGACGGGGCGCCGTCGCACCGTGTCACCGGCAGGCAGCGCTCGCACGGCCAACACCGCCGCGACCAGGCCGACGGGCACGTTGCCGAGCAGTACCCACCGCCAGGACAGGTACTCGGTCAACAGGCCGCCGACGAGATTGCCCGTGGTGCCGCCCGCCAGTCCGACAGCGGTCCAGGCCGCGAGCGCGCGATGACGGCGTGGCCCCTCCGGGACGGTGGTGGTGAGCATGGTCACCGTGGCGGGAGCGAGCACCGCGGCGCCGAGTCCCTGCCCGGCTCGCGCGGCGATGACCGTCGCGGCATCGGTGGCCGTACCGCCGAGCAGGCTCGCCGCGGTGAACGTGACGAGCCCCGCGAGGAACACCCGCCGCAACCCGAGGAGATCGGCCAGGCGGCCACCGAGGAGCAACAGTCCGGCGAACACGAGTGCGTAGGCGTTGACGACCCACTGCGCGCCCTCCTGGTCGAGGCCGAGTGCCGTCTCCATCGAGGGCAGTGCCACGTTGACGATCGAGACGTCGAGCACCACGAGGAACTGCACCACGCACGCCAGGAGGAGTACGAGCATCAGCGACCACCATTCTGATACGCACGTATCATATACACTTGTATCATAAAGGAGGGGTCCGGTGCCGAGAAAAGTCGACCATGGTGAACGCAAGGCGCAGATCATCGGCGCGTTGCTCCGCGTCGCCGGCCGCGAGGGCCTGGCCGCCGTCACCATGCGAGCGGTCGCGGCCGAAGCCGGGATGTCACTTCGGCTGGTGCAGTACTACTTCGACACGAAGGCCCAACTGCTGCACGCGACGCTCGAACACCTCGAACAACGCAGTCACGAGCGATGGAACGCCCGGTTGTCCGCGCTGTCGGCCCAGCCGTCGACCCGCGACCACGTCGAGCGGTTCCTCGCCGAGGCACTGCCCACCGACGAGGACAGCCGGTTGTTCCACCTCGTCTGGACCTCCTACGCCGTCCTCGCGATGACCGATCCCGAACTCGCGCGCCGTCCGTTCGTCTCCGGCCCGGACCGCCTCGAACGTCACCTCGCCGAGGCGCTGCGCACAGCAGAGGAACGAGGCGAGCTCGCACCGGGCGCGGATCCGGAGACCGAGGCCGCGCGGTTGGTGACCCTCGAACACGGCCTCGGCACGAGCGTCCTCGTGGGCCAGCGCAGCGCCGAGGCGGCGATGGCGGTGCTGCACTACCACCTGGACCGCGTACTGCCGCGGAGCAGGAAGGCGGCTCAGCCGGGCACACAGGCCAGCGACCCACCGACCTCGTCCACCGAGTCGGCTTCCGGGGAGGTACTGGCAACGAAACCGAACGCCGTGGCGGAGCCCTGACGCACCGCGGCGTTCCAGCCCGCGTCTCGCACCCGAAGGTCGTCGCCCAGCCGGGTCGGTGTCCCGTTCCAGACGTCGCTGACCCTGTGCCCCTCGGGCAAGGACCAGCGCACCTCCCAGCCGACGACGCCCCCGCTGCCGGGCTTCACGACCACCTCACCCTGGTAACCGCCCGGCCAGCGGTTGGTCACCCGCAGTTCCGCCTCGCACTTCGACGCGGCAGGCTGCGCCGCCGCTTCCCCGAGTGAACGATCGGTGTTGAGCGCCGCCCCGAGCGCCATGCCCACCGCCACCAGCGCCCCCGCCACGAGTCCGGTGACGGCAGCGCGTCTCGGCAGCCGTCTCGCGGCACCCACCGGGAGCAACCGGGTGCGGGGATGCGCTCTCGGCACGCTCGCGCTGCGCCCTTCGGCCACCGCTGTGAGCAACTCGCGCACCTGCCGCATGGTCGGCCGTTCGTCCGGATCACGCCGCAACATCGCCAGCAGCAGCTCGGCCAGCGGGCCGGCGTTGCGAGGCGGCGCGGGTTGCGCATGCGCGATCCGCACAAGCAACGCGATCGTGTTTCCCGTGTCCCCGAACGGGGGAACACCCTCAATCGCGAAATACAACGTCGCGCCGAGCGAGAAGACGTCCGACGGCGGGCCCACCCGTCCGCTGTCGGCGGCTTCGGGCGACAGGTAGGCAGGTGTTCCCGCGATGACGCCACGGTCCGTGATCGTGCCCTCGCCGTCGGCCCGGGAGATTCCGAAGTCGGCGATCTTGGTGGTCCCGTCGTCGGTGACCAGCACGTTTCCCGGTTTCACATCGCGGTGCACGATGCCCTCCGCGTGCGCCGCGGCGAGTGCCGACGCCACCTGCGCGCCGAGCACGGCGACCTCCTCGGCGGGCAACGGCCCTCGGTCGGCGACGAGCGCGGACAGACTTCGGGAAGGAAGGAACTCCATGACGAGAAAGGGGGTGTGGCCGTGAGTCACCACGTCGTGCACGGTGACCGCGTGGGGATGCCGCAGCCGCGCCGCGACCCGGCCCTCCCTCATGGCCCGCTCGAGTGCCGCCTCGTGGGCCGTGTCGTCGTCACCGTGGTCGGTGCGCAACTCCTTGACGGCGACCACCCGATCGAGTCGCTCGTCGTGGGCTCGCCACACGACGCCCATGCCGCCCCGGCCCACCCGGTCCGACAACCGGTACCGCCCAGCGACCAGTTCGCCCTCGCCGCTCACGACGGCCTCCCCTGTCCCGCTCCCACAGCTCTCACACCGGACGGTCCGAGCCCTCATGGTAGGCCGACGGACCCGGGCCGGCGCATCGTTCGGCGAAACCGCCCGATCGTGGCCCCCGACACTCCCACGGAAGGAGGTAACTCCACAGTGGACATTTCTTGGTTCCGGCGGGGCGGGCAGTGGCCGTTCCCGTGGCTCCCACCTATGATGCGCCGTGTGCAGTGCGGGGTCCCGCCACTATGAGGCTGGAAGTGACATCAGGCCAGGGCGTCCATTTCCATGAGGCGGCCGTCTACGGCTCCGACGAAGAATTCCTGTCGGTGCTGATTCCGTTCCTCCGGCGGGGGATCGACGCGGGAGAGCCGACCATCGCCTGCCTGCCCCCGGCGAAGGCCAGGCTCCTGCGCAGGGCCTTCGTGGACGCGGGTTCGGTGACCTTCCTCGACACGGCCACCGTGTACGCGAACCCCGCGACGGCGGTGAAGCACTACCGCGACGTGGTGTCCCACCACACCCAGCGGGGAGCCAGGCAGGTACACCTGGTCGGCGAGCTCGACAACCCCGGCCACGTCACGCCGTGGGGGCCTTGGGCTCGCTACGAGGCCGCCGTGAACCACCTGTTCGACGACCTGCCGCTGTGGAGTCTGTGCACGTACGACGCCCGCACGACACCGAGGCCCGTGCTCGACGACGTCCTGCGCACACATCCGTGGCTCGCACTGCCCGGCGGGAACCATACGTCGAGCACCGCCTTCACCGACCCGCTCGTGTTCCTCGAAACGCACGTGCCGGACCCGACCGAGGTCGCTCTCCCCCACTGCGCCCCGACAGTGGAACTGCGGACGCCGCACCCGGAGCAGGCCCGTGACGCCGCGCACCGCGTCGGCGAACAGGCAGGACTCGGCGAGGCCCGCATCGGCGAACTGGTGCTCGCCGTGAGCGAGTCGGTCACCAACGCCGTGCACCACGGGCAACCACCGGTGTGGCTGCGCCTGTGGGCGGAGCCACACCGGGTGGTGACGACGGTGACCGACGCGGGCGACGGCCCGGACGACCCGCTCGCAGGGCTCGCTCCCGCCCAGCGCAGCCGGGCCGACGGTGGCCTGGGGCTCTGGATCGTGCACCAGGTGTGCGACTACGTCACGATGCACAGGCACGAGGACGGCCACACCGTCGTCCTCGTCGTCGGCGCACGGTCGAAGTGATCGCGCCCACCGAGGCGTGTGTTCCGTGAGTCCTCGCCGCGCAGTCGGTACGTGGGAGGCGTGAAACACCGCCTAGTCTCGCGCGGGGTCGACCCCGAACTGCTCGGCGATGTCGTCGAGCATCGCGTGGGCACCCTGCAGGCTCACCGACACGTACCAGGTCTCGTCGCTGACCTCGCTGACCTCTCCGGAGAGCTTGCCCCACAGGGGGTTCGACTCGAACGCGGCCTTCGGGTTCTCCGCCTGCTGGGTGTCGTCCACGTAGCTGGACACCCAGATGTGGTCGGCGTCGAGCTGCCCGATCTGCTCCTGGCTCAGCTCGACGGCGATCCCGGACTCACCGCTCGGTTGTCCCTTCGGCCTGCGCAGCCCGACGTCCGACGCGACGATGCCGGGGAAGGACTCCGCCGTGTAGAGCCGCACGGTCGGTTCGCCTTCCACGAACCGCACGAGCGAGTAGGTGGGCAGCTCACCCTCCTTGGCCTTGATGGCCTTGCCGATGGCCTCGGCCCTCCGCTCGTAGTCCGAGATCTTGCGTTCGGCGAGCTCCTCCTTGCCGAGTGCCTTCGCGAGGAGCCGGATGTTGTCCTTCCACGTCGCTCCCGTGGTCTCACTGAACACAGTAGGAGCCACATTGGACAGTTCACTGTAGATACCTTCGTGGCGCACCCTCGCGGAGACCACGAGGTCGGGCGCCACGTCGTACAGTGCCTCCACGTCCGGGTTCGCCAGCTCCCCCACGACGCGGGCGTCCGACAGGTACCGCACGTCGTCACCGAGGTACTCCGGCGGAGTGTCCGACGTCGGGTAGCTCGTGTACGCGACGACCCTGGTCTCCAACGCCAACGCCGCGTCGACGTAACTGGAGTCGAGCGCGGCGACCGTTTCGGGCCGTTCCTCGATCACGGTCTCGCCCATGGCATGCGCTACGGTGCGCGGGAAGCCGTTGCCGTTCTCGCCTCCCCCACCCTCGGCGGGTTCCTCGTTGGCCGGAGAACAGGCAGCGAGCGCGACCACGCCCAACACGGCCAACGAGGCCACCCTGGTCGAGCTACTCCGCGGTCGGAACAGGCGGATCATGATCACCCTTCACCTTCGGTTAGGCTCCCCTAAGTAACATCGGGACTGTAATCCACGGGGCCCCATGACAAAAGGGTCCGGTGATGTCGATGACGAGGGACTGGATATGGCCCCGACACCGCCGCCCTCGCGGGTACGACCCGCGAGCGCCACGGCACCGTCGTCCCCCCACGCCGACGGCTCCGGCCGCTCCCGGGCGCGGTACGGGTACACGTTCGCCGCGCTCGTGGCCGCCCTGTGCGTCGCGGCGCTGCTCAGCCTCGCCTACGGGGCGCACCCGGTGCCCGTCGGGGACGTCTGGCGTGCCCTGACCCAGCCCACCGGGAGTGAACACGACATCATCGTGCGGTCTCTGCGCGGCCCTCGAACGATTCTCGGGGTCCTCGCCGGGGTGGCGCTCGGGATCGGCGGGGCGCTCATGCAGGGGCACACGCGCAACCCGATCGCCGATCCCGGTCTCCTGGGCGTCAACCAGGGTGCGGCGTTCGGCATCGTGTGCGCCCTCACGGTGTTCGGTGTCGGCTCACTGACCGGGTTCGTCTGGTTCGGCTTCGCCGGTGCGCTGGTGGCCGCCTCCGTGGTCTTCCTCTTCGGCAACACCGGCGGTCGTGGTTCGGCACCGGTCACGCTGGCGTTGGCGGGCGCGGCCGTGAGCGCCCTGCTGTCCGGGCTCACGGCCGCGCTCGTGCTCGGCAACCGTCAGGGCATGGAGGTCTTCCGGTTCTGGCAGGTCGGCTCACTGGCGGGCAGGAACTACGACGTCGTCTGGCAGGTGCTGCCGTTTTTGGCTGTCGGGCTCGTGTTGGCACTGGTCAACACGCCCGGCCTGAACACGCTCGCGCTCGGGGACGACGTCGCCACCGCGCTGGGACGCAGCACCGCCCGGACGAGGGCACTGGGGATCGCCGCCATCACGCTGCTGGTGGGTGCCGCCGTGGCCGCGTGCGGGCCCATCGCCTTCGTGGGGCTCATCGTGCCGCACGTGGCGCGTGTTCTCACCGGCCCCGACTACCGCAGGCTCGTCCCGGTCGCCGGGCTGCTGGGCGCCGTCCTGTTGTTGCTCGCAGACGTCGGTGGCCGGCTCGTGTCCGACGACAGCCTGGAGGTCGGCATCATGTGCGCCGTCATCGGCGCGCCGGTGTTCATCCGGCTGGTGCGCGCAAGGGGGCTCAGCAGGCTGTGAACCTCGTACGCGACGTCGAGGCGGTGCCCGGCAGGAAGGTGCTGGCGGTCGGACGCCTGTCCTTGACCTTCCGCCCCCGGGTGGTGGCGGTGCCGCTCGTCGGCGTGGGTGTGCTGCTGGCCGTGTCCTCGCTGAACATCGCGCTCGGCAGCGCGCAGATCGACGTGCTGGACGTGCTGCGCACACTCGCGGGCGGAGGGGACCGGCGGGAGAACGGCATCGTCTTCGACCTGCGGCTGCCCCGCACGCTGGCCGGTGCCCTCGTGGGCGCGGCGTTCGGCCTCGCAGGAGCGCTCTTCCAGTCGATCGCCCGCAACCCGCTGGCCAGTCCCGACATCCTCGGCGTCACGTGGGGTGCCGGGGCCGGGGCGGTGGCGGTGATCGTCCTCGGAGGGACTCGCGGGCAGGTGAGCGGTCTCGTCGCCGAACTCGGTGTCCCCCTCGCCGCTCTCGTGGGTGGCCTCGTCGCCGGGGTGGCGTTGTACGCGCTGTCGTGGCGACGCGGCATCGACGGCTACCGCATGGTGCTCGTGGGCATCGGGCTGTCGGCCGTCTTCTACAACCTCGTCTACTGGCTCTTGACCGTGGGCGACGTGGACGACGCCACCCGAGCCACCGTGTGGCTCGTGGGCAACCTCGCCGACGCCGGCTGGGAGCAGATCGGCGGGGTTTCGATCGCGCTCACCGTGCTCGTGGTCACCGCGCTGGTGGGCGCTCACACGCTCGGCGGCCTCCAGTTCGGCGACGACACCGCGCGCGGGCTGGGCATCCGGGTGGACGCGGCCCGCGGAACGATGTTGCTGCTCGCCACCGCGCTGGCCGCCGTGGCCACCGCGACGGCGGGGCCCATCGCGTTCGTCGCCCTCGCGACGCCGCAGATCGCGCTGCGCCTCGCCCGCACCGCGCAACCGCCCCTGGTGGGTTCCCTGGTGCTGGGAGCAACGCTCGTGGTGAGCGCCGACCTCGTCGTGCGGCTGGTCTCGGCGAGCCTTCCGGTCGGGGTGCTGACCGCGATCCTCGGCGCGCCGTATCTGCTCTACCTGCTCGTACGGACGCGGCGCGGATGAGCCCACTCCGTGATTCCACGAGGCGGACGGCAACGAAAGACGATGCGAAAGGTGCGGGCATGACCGAGGCGAGACTGCGCGCCGAGGGAATTCGGCTCGGCTACGGCGAACGACTCGTCGTCGACGGGCTCGATCTCGACGTCGCCGACGGGGCGATCACGGTGATCATCGGCCCCAACGGCTGCGGCAAGTCGACACTGCTGCGCGCACTGGGTCGCCTGCTGCGCCCACAGGGTGGAGCCGTGCTGCTCGACGGCAAACGCATAGACCGGCAACCGACCCGCGAGGTCGCGCGCGTCGTCGGCCTGCTGCCGCAGTCACCGACCGCTCCCGAGGGCCTGACCGTGGCCGACCTCGTGTCCCGTGGCAGGCACCCGCACCAGAGCTGGCACCGGCAGTGGTCGGCGGACGACGAGGAAGCCGTGTCGAGGGCCCTGCGGCTCACCGGAATGGACACCTATGCCGACCGCGTCGTCGATCAGCTCTCGGGCGGGCAGCGGCAACGCGCGTGGATCTCCATGACGCTCGCCCAGGACACGTCGCTGCTCCTGCTCGACGAACCGATCACCTACCTCGACCTGGCACACCAGGTCGACGTGCTCGACCTCGTCCACCGACTGCACACGGAGCGGGGCACCACGGTGGCGATGGTGTTGCACGACCTGAACCTCGCCGCCCGCTACGCCGACACACTCGTGGCCATGAAGGACGGCCGGGTGGTGGCTCAGGGCCCTCCCACCGAACTGCTCACCGAGGAACTGCTGTCCGAGGTGTTCGGCCTGGACGCCACGATCCTGCCGGACCCGGTGGCGGGAACCCCGCTCGTGGTGCCGATCAGCGCTCACCTGCGGTCGGCGACCCGCTGAGAGCGACTCCCGTCACCGGCTTTCGGGAACGGACCGCCCGATGAAGTAGGCGACGAGCGCGATGACGGACTGGAGCACGCAGAGCACCATCACCATGATCCAGCCGACCGCGGCTTCCTGTTCCGCGGGCATCGTGAAGGTGCTGAACAGCATTTCCAGGGTCACCCCGACGCTGAGCGCGGGCACGACCGGGCCGGGCCCCGTTCGTTCCCTGCCGCCCGGCAGCACGCTGAGCAGGGCCACGAACCCCGCAGTGAACAACAGTGCCGGTGTCAGCCCGGCGCCGCCCTCGTAGATCGACACGGAGTAGACGGCGCCGAAGTAGTCCTCGCTGACACCGGCTGCGGACTCCGCCGCCGGAGCGAAACCGAGGAACAGCGCGGCCAGCCCGGTGGCGAACGTGGCGAGGTGCAACCAGTGCGTCGTCCCGAGGCCGGGCCGCGCCGGCACGAGCCGGTACCCGGGCGGCACCGGATAGCCCGACGGCGTGGCCGACGGTGGCGGTGACGGCGGTGACGGTGGGGGCGGGAAGTATCCGGAGTCGCTCACGACAAGTGGACGGCCCGAACGCCTCCGTGGTTCCGGCGGTCAACCGGTGACCTCCTTCGCCAACGCGGCGTCGAGGCTCACGCGCACGAGAGCGGCCGCGAACCGGCCGAGGTCTGCATCCTTCACCAGTGAGGCGAGGGAGTCGACGTCACCGGGCAGACCGACGCGTTCGGCCCCCTTCCTCGCCTTCCGGTCGAGGTACGGGCGCACCCACGGCCACACGTCCTGCACCTCACGGCAGAAGATGTCGGCGCCCACCGCCCCGATGCCGGGCACCTCGCACAGCAGTCTCCGCAGCGCGGCCACGTCGCCGTCCGCGCGCTTCGCCATCCGGCGCAGGTCCGAGCGGTACTCCTCCGTGAGGAACTCCGCGCCCTTGCCCAGCGTCGTGGCGGTGCTCTCGTCGTAACGCACGTAGTGCCCCCGCCCCAGCGCGTCCACCCGGTCCTGCCACGACGCGTCGAGCATTCGCCGCGGCGTCCGGCAGCCCGCCGCGAAAAGCTCCCGCGCCGCGGCGACGGCGATGCCGGACCTGATCCGGGCCGACAACAGCACCGACAGCACCAGCAACCGGTAGAGCGACGACGGCGTGTCGGCGAGTCTGATCCCGGCCTCGTCGGCGTAGGTCCGTCCCGCCACCCGCAACAGCCGCTTCGCCGTACGAGCCGTTTCCGGCGCTTCGCTCATGTTCCAGCAGTACCCGCCGTTCACCGAGCGACACCGAGCCCGCCGTCCCCCGATCAACCCTCCCCAAAGTGATCCACGTTACATAAGGTGTGGGGTCCACGGAGACCCGAGGAGGACAGCGTTGACCACTCAGCAATCCGTCGCGGCCCGGGTGGAGGGCCAGACCATCGCCAGGTTCCTTCGCCGCAACGCCACCGAGTTCGGCGACCTTCCCGCCCTGACCTCCCTCGACGAACCGGACAGTCCCACGCTGAGCTGGGCGCAGGTGCGCGACCACGTCGCCGCCGTCGCCCGTGGGTTGGCCGACCTCGGCCTCCGGGCAGGCCAACGACTGATCATCATGTCGCCGAGCCGTGTGGAGCACATCGTCACCGACCTCGCCGCCGCCAACCTCGGCGCCGTCCCGTGCACCGCGTACTCGACGTTGAGCAGCGACCAGATCCGGTACGTGGCCGACCACAGCTCCGCGCCGATCGCCGTCCTCGCCGGAGCCGACGAGCTCGCACGCTGGCAACCGGTCCTCGACGACCTTCCGAGCCTGCGGCACGTCGTCGTGTTCGACACCGACGCGGTCCCGGACGGTGACGAGCGGTTCCTCCCGTACACGGAACTGCGCGACCGGGGCGCGGCCCTGCACGCGGAGTCACCGCACACGTTCGAGCAACTCACCGACGACATCGAACCGGACGACCCGCTGTCGATGATCTACACCTCGGGCACCACCGGCGTGCCCAAGGGAGTCGTCCTCTCCCACCGCAACGCCATCCACGAAGCGATCGCCGTGGACTCGCTGCACGGCGCCTCCCCGCACCTGTCCAACATCTCCTACCTGCCGTTGGCGCACATCGCCGAACGGGAGTTGTCGATCTACCTGCCCGTCGTCCGTGCCGGACACGTCCACACGCTCTCCGACCCGGCAGGGATCGTCGCGGCGCTCAACCGGGTCCGGCCGGAGTCGTTCTTCGGCGTCCCCAGGGTGTGGGAGAAGTTGGTCACCGGGTTGAGGACCATGCTCGCCGGCGTCCCCGAAGATCGCAGGAAAGCCCTGCTCGCGGCGAGCGAACTGCTGCAGGAGGGGTACAAGCTCCGCAGCGCGGGCAAGGAGGTGCCACCCGAACTGGCCGACCGCATCGCCGAGACCGACCGTACCGTGCTCGCCCCCATCCGCGAGCTGCTCGGTCTCGACAGACTCGCGTTCGCCTCCAGCGGTGCGGCGGCGCTGCCGGTGGACGTGCTGTACTTCCTCGCGGGCCTCGGAGTGGAGATCCAGGAGGTGTGGGGCCTTTCGGAGACCACCGGCGCGGCCACGAGCAACCATGCGGGAGCGTTCCGGGCGGGCAGTGTCGGCAGGCCGATCGCGGACGTGGAGGTCACGACGGCGGACGACGGTGAGTTGCTCGTCCGGGGGCCGATCGTGTGCCTCGGCTACCTCCGGGAGGACGGCTCGATCGAGGAGGCGACCGACGCCGACGGCTGGTTCGCCACCGGCGACATCGGGTCGATCGACGAGGACGGATTCGTCACCATCACCGACCGCAAGAAGGAAATCATCATCACCGCGGGCGGCAAGAACATCGCGCCGTCGAGGATCGAGGGGCTGCTCAAGGAGCACCCGCTCATCGGAGCGGCCGCCGCGATCGGTGACGACCGGCCCTACGTCACCGCTCTGCTCGTGCTCGACGACGAGATGGCCCCTGCCTGGGCCGCCGCCAGGGGTATCGAGGCGGACGACCTGGCGACGTTGGCCCGGCACCCCGCCGTGCGCGCCGAGATCGACCGCGCCGTCGAATCGGCCAACGAGCGGCTCGCCAGGGTGGAACAGGTGAAGCGCTACCACGTGCTCACGCAGGCGTGGACTCCCGAAAGCGGGGAACTGACGCCGACCTTGAAGCTCAAGCGGCGCGTCATCACCAGCCGCTACCGCTCGGACATCGACGCGCTCTACGCCGTCTGATCGCGGCAGGCGGTGGGAAGCCCGGGCCGGTCTCCCCACCGCCTGCCCGTCCCGAGGAGCGCAGCTCCCTCAGGCGCTGCGCCGGGGCCAGGGCGAACGCCCACCCACCGAAGCGGTGGCGGTCCATTCCCGCAACGTCGGCGGAACCCGTTTCTCCAGGCCGTACGGTTCGAGGTGCGCGGCGAACACCTCGGTGAAGGCCCGCCGAACGCTCTCGCTGTCCCACACGTCCCTGCGCAGCACGGGTTCCTTCACGTACGGCTGCCCCATGATGTGCAGGTCCGAACCGTTGCACCGGAGCAACTGACCGGTGATGCCATGCGAGTCGTCACCGAGGAGGAACAGCACCAGCGGCGCGATCCGCGCGGGAGTCCGTTCCGGCGGGCAGTTCCGCAGCGACCGCTCCGACTTCCACACCATCCGGGTGTGCGCGAGCGGGCACACGGCGTTGACCCGGATTCCGACCTCCTCCATGTCCAGCGCCCACGAGTAGGTCAGCGACGCCACCGCCCCCTTGCTGGCCGAGTAGGTGGCGAGCTTGCGCTGCCCCAGCGACGCCCCCGACGAGATGTTGACGATCGAACCGCCACGGCCGCTGGCCACCATGGCACGCGCCGCGGCCGTTCCCACGTAGATGACCCCGAGAACGTTGGTCTCGACGACTCTGCGCACGTCGTCGGGATCGTCCTCCCAGGAGACGGCCTCGTAGTTGAGGCCCGCGTTGTTGACCAGCCCGTCGACGCTCCCGAACTCGGTCACGCAGAGCTCGACGAGCGCGGCCGCCTGGGCGGGATCCGCGACGTTGTGGCCGCTGGCCACCGCCCGGCCACCGTGAGCGGTGATGTTCGCGGTCGTCCGCTCCGCCAGGTCCCCGTCGACGTCGTTGACCACCACGCGGGCGCCTGCCTGAGCGGCGTGTGTCGCGAACGCCTCCCCCAGTCCCCTGCCTGCTCCCGTCACGACCACGACCTTGCCGTGGAGTTGTCCGTTCATTCGTTTCGTCTCCCACCGCGAGCGCGGGCTCGTTCGTCTCCGGCGCGGTTCGCGGCCGGTCATCGTCAGTCTCGACCCGGCCCGAGAGGCTACGGAGGAGTCCACGACGAACGGTGTTCGGACTGCGCCGAACGAGTGGTGAGCGATCGGTCGCCGGATACGCCCCGCAGTTCAGGGGGACTCATCGGGGAAGCCATGACCTGGCACGGCCATCGGAAAGCGCCGGGCCTCGGCGTTAGTCCGATCTGGGTAACGTCCGACGATCGGCTCCACACCTGGTAGATCAAAACTAACGTGGGCGCCGACGTCGCAATAAGTAACCGATTCGGCACAGGTGACCAGTTGGTAGCTACCACGACAGCGGCGCGGATGAGTGACGCCGTCCGCAACCGCGAATTCCGGGCTCTGTGGATCGCCGAGGCACAGTCGGTCCTCGGCGACCACCTGACGACCGTGGCGCTGTCCATCGTCGTGTACAGCCGCACCGGCTCGGCCCTGTGGGCGGCCGTGGTGTACGCCCTCACCTTCCTACCGGCCCTCGCGGGCGGTCTCGGGCTCGCACAGCTCGCCGACCGGCTGCCACGCAAGACGGTTCTCGTCACGTCAGCCGCCGTGCAGGCCGTGCTGGTGGGAACCATGGCCGTTCCCGGAATGCCACTGGCGCCACTGTGCGTACTCGTCGTCCTGGCCCGCCTCGCGGGCGCGCCGGCGAACGCCGCGCAGAACGCCCTGACGCGCGAGGTGTTCACCGACGACGAGCTGTATCTGCGCAGTCAGGATCTGCGGGGTATCACGAACAACATCACCATGCTCATCGGGCTCGCCGGAGGCGGGCTCCTGGTCACGTCGCTCGGCGCGTCGTGGGCTCTGGCGATCGACGCACTGACCTTCCTCGTCGCGGCGCTGCTCGTGCAACTCCGGGTCCGGCAACGCCCAGCCGCAGGCAGCCCGGACGACAGTTGGTTCAGCGCGGCGCGCTGGGTGTGGGGACAACCACGGTTGCGCGTGCTGCTCGCACTGTCCTGGTTGGTCGGTCTCGCCGTGATCCCCGAGGGGCTCGCCGCTCCACTGGCCGAGCAGATCGGTGCTTCCGAGCAAGCCGTCGGCTGGTTACTCGCCGCCGATCCGGTGGGCTTCATCCTCGGCACGTTCGTCCTGTCACGGTTCGTGTCCGCGGAGAACCGAAAGCGCGTGATGGGAGTGCTGGCCACGCTCGCGGCCGCACTCCTCATCGGTTTCGCAGCGACACCGACCCTGCCGTTCGCCCTGCTGCTACTGATGCTCGCCGGCGCGGCAGGCGCCTACATCATCACCGTCGGGGCCACGTTCATCACGTGGGTGCCCAACGACAAACGTGGTGGCGCGGGCGGCGTCTACCGCACCGGACTCCGGGTCGCGCAGGGTATCGGTGTCGCACTGGGCGGAGTGGCCGCGGACCTCGTCGGGTCCGCGACGACCGCGATCGCGATCGCAGGGGCCACCGGTGTCGTTCTCACGATCCCGGTCGCGCTCGCCTGGGCACGCGTGCAGAAGACCGACTGACGCCAGGAGGATCGGGCACACGGAAAGCGATCGTGACGATCGGTAGCGTCACGACGACCACCTGATTGTGCCGGTGCCATCACGGCGTGAAGCCGGTGAAAAAGGTTACTCGACAAGGAAGGAACCACAGCCTTCGGAAACGACCTTGCCGTCGTGGACAGAACGGAATGCGAGATGTGTGAACCATGACTTGCCAGCGAGCGGCGCTCAGGCGTTTACGACCTGTCACGGCGCACGTTCTTCCATTGGCCGGCGACGACAGTGCCGAAGCTTCTTTAGAAGTCGCGGTCGGTCATGGTGAACACCTCCTCGTGGGTGGCACTGACCTGGTGAGTCGAACAACGAACTGGCACGGGGAAATCAGAAGTCGCGGTCGGACACGAGTTGCCTCCCCAGGGTGTCGTGGTCGTGCGATGTGTCAGTTCTAGGTCAGAAGTCGCGGTCAGACAAGAGAGAACACCTCCACTCGCGTCCGAGTTCGTGCCGACGTCGAAAACGCGTACAGAACAACACACCCCCAGTACCCGACGCTACCGTCCGGTGGCCTCGCCTACACGAATTTCCGGTGCAGTGCGATGATACCGATCACCGAGGATGCCTTGCCCCGTAGTGGACCGAGCCGGACCGGCCTCCGAAACCGAGCCTCCCCGAGTCCGGCCGTCCGCCTGACCGACACACGCGAGAGGATCGGCGAGTGCCGCTCATTCCACAGGATCGGCCGTCGCCAGAAATCGTTACGTCCGACCCGGGCCGGAAGGCTGTGAACCGGACGCCGCAGCCTCGGCAATCCGTCGGTGACCGTGCGGGAGCAGGCGATCGCCGTAGGGCACTGTTGCCCCGCAACTGGGCGCTGTGGACCAGACCGCGGCGTTTCGTCGTGTTCCTTCTGGCCATGGAAGCGTTGTCGGTCGCCGGTTTCACGGTGGCGTTCGCCAACGCGCCGATGCCCGACGGTTCCGACTGGCTCGAGTTCGCCATCCTCGCTCTGGGCGCCACCACGCACGTCCAGTTCACACACCGGCAGGAAGAGCGTCGGCGCAACCGAACGAAGACCGTGCTCATCGATCTCACGGCAGTCTGGGTCTTCCCCGCGACACTGGTCCTGCCCGCCACGCTCGCGGTCCTGCTGGTCGTGCTCATCCGGCTGCAACGCTGGTTCATCGCTCGCCGCCCCACGCACAACTTCGTGTACTCGTCCATCGCCCACGGTCTCGCGGCCGCGCTCGCCAACCTGAGCTACACGGCGATGTCACCGCAGGACTGGAACACGTTGACCGCGACGGGCTCGCTTCGGGAGTTCGGGCTCGTGCTCGTGACGGCGGCGGTGTACGAGGCGGTGCAGATCGTCTACGTGGGCGGCATCCTGGCGCTGGGCTCGCCCACCCCGACCGTGCGCACCGTCCTCGGCAGCAAGGCCGACAACCTCCTGGAGGCCATCACCACCGGGCTCGGCGCCGTCACCGCCGTACTGGTGGTCATCATGCCTCCGGCGGTGGCGATCATGGCGGTGGTCACGGTCGTCTTCAACCGCCTCGCGGAGATCGACCAGCTCCAGGACGCGGTGGTGACCGACCCCAAGACCGGCCTGCTCAACATGCGAGGGTGGACGGAGTCGGCCGACCGCGCACTCAACCGGGTGCGGCGCGCGGGAAGCACACTGTCCGTACTGATGGTGGATCTGGACCACTTCAAGTGGGTCAACGACACCTACGGGCACCCGGCGGGCGACGACGTACTGGCCGCGGTGGCGAGTGCCCTGTCCAGCGTGACCCGGCCCGCCGACGTCGTGGGCCGCTTCGGCGGCGAGGAGTTCCTGTTGCTGTTGCCCGACGCCGACACCTCGGCCGCGGAACTCGCGGCCGAACGGATTCGGACGACCATCGCAGGCCTACGGATCCCCACCACCGACAAGCGGGGCGCTCAGGCCACCATCAGCGGCCGCACCGCCTCCATCGGGGTCGCCGTGTTCCCCCGGCACGCCGACGATCTCGACGGTCTGCTCCAGGCCGCCGACACGGCCGTGTACGAGGCGAAGGAGGCCGGCCGCAACCGCGTCAGCTTCGCTCCGGTCCCGACGTGACGGGGGCGAAGGCTCGACACGCCGCGGTCGAGACCAGCGAGCGTGACCGATTCCCGGATTTGCTGACACGACGACTTCCCTGCTGCCACCCTGTGGGCATGCCCGCCCGCCAAAGCCTGAACACGCGTCGACGGACACCGGGCGGCATCGCTCGACTCCTGCTGCTGGTCCTACTGGTGGCGGGTTTCGGTTTCCTGGCCTCGCGGTCGGAAGCCACACCCGCCACCTCCGAAGCCGGGCCCGCCGACGAGAGCCTGGCCGACGCCGAACGTGCCGTCGAAGCGTTGCTCGATCCCGAGCGCTCGGCCCAGGCGCTGTCCATGCTGCCTGCCGACTTCGCGGCAGTGACCGGCGTCGAGGCCGCGTCGCAGAAGGCGCTCGACGGCACGGTGAGGGCCGTGCACGTCGGTGGCGGATGCTCCGCACCGTGGGGTGACGACAGCACACGGTGGGACTTCGGCACACCCTGCCGTTCCCACGACCTCGGCTACGACCTGCTTCGCTACGCGGAGAAGAAGGGCAGCCCGCTCAGGGCCGAGCTCAGGGAGGCGCTCGACGACCGGCTGTCCGACGACATGTACGCCACCTGCGACGTCAACCCGAAGGGGACGCCCGGGCTGTGCCGCGGCGTCGCCGCGATCTACACGGCGGGTCTCGTGGTGAACTCCTGGCACCAGAGGTGGGGACCTCCGGTGGGTGAGCCCCTGCTTCCGCTGTTGGCCGGGGTCGTGGTCATCGGTGTGCTGCTGTGGCACCGGTTTCGCGAACGTCTTCTCGGCGCCTCCACCGCCGCGCCGCGCCCCGACTCCGCACCACGCCGGAGCAGGGGCATCGTGCCCGCCATGCCGTGGACGCTGCTCGGCGTCGGCAGCGTGGTGGTACTCATCCTCGGCGAGTCGACGGTGGCGTTGGCTCGCTGGGCCGACGTGGGCGGCCAGTGGTTGTGGCCCCTCACCTGGCTGACGCAGTCGGCGGTGCTGTTCTTCTTCGCCGCGGGACACAGCAACGCCGCGGCTTGGGACGCCAGCTCGCGAACCGGCGGCGGGGTGCGGGCCTACCTGGCCCACAGGGGCAGCTGGCTGCTGCGGCTCACACTCGTGTTCGCCGTCGTGGCCTTCGCGGTCCCCCTCGCGCTGGAACTGCTGCACGTGCCGCCGACGACCGTCGAGGGTGTCGTCCGGATGGCGTTGCACCCACTGTGGCTGCTCGGTTTCTACCTGCTCACGGTGGTCCTCACCCCGCTGATGCAGGCGCTGCACCGCCGCGCGCCGCGCGCGGTGCCGTTGGGGCTGGCTCTCGCGCTCGCCGGCGCGGAGTGGACCACCACGCTCACCACGTCGTCGTGGCCTCACCATCTCGGCACGCTGACCCTCGCGTTGTTGGCGCAGCAGGCCGCCTTCGCCCATCGGGACGGGTTCACCCCCACGCGGCGTCAGCTCCTGCTCACGGCCGGGGCCGGAACCGGCGCGTTGACGATCGGGGTCACCACGGGAGTGCTGCCACTCACGGTGCTCGGGGTCGCCGACGCACCGCCCGCGCTGGCCGGGCCCACGACAGCCGTGTTGCTGGTCGGTGTGGTCCACATCGCGGTGCTCGGTCTGCTCAGGGCCCGCCTCGGCCGTCTGGTGTGCCGCCCGCCGATTCTGCGCGTGGCGGGGTTGGCCTCCCGCGCGCCGATGAGTCTCTACCTGCTCTTCCTCGCGACGGTGCTGTTGCTGGTGAGTGCCGTGTACCTGCCGAGGCGCCTCGGGTCGGGGTTCGGCGCACCGGGCGTGGAACCCCGTGCTCTGCTCGCCACCACACTGCTGGTCGGCCCCGCCGTCTTCGTGTTCGTCTGGATCGAACGCCACGTGTGGCACCGGCCGCCGCCCTTCCCGGTATGGAGTCACACGCAGGCCGGGCTGGACCGGCTGTTCTCCCACGGTGCGACGGTCGCGGGTTTCGGTTTCGCCGTCCTCGGCGTGTTCGGTTTCGCGCTGGCGACACTGAACACCACACCGACGGCTCTCTCGGGTCTGCTGCTCGATCCGGTGCAGAGCCTGGTGCACCTCCTACTGGGAATGTCGTTGTTGCACAGCGTGCGCACCGGTTCCACCAACACTCCGGGAATATGGCTGCTCACGGCGGCTGCCTGCGTGCCGCCGTTGCTGTCGGTGACGGCGGCGCCGTCGCCCGACTCAGTCGGCGTGGTGGTGCACGCGATGACCTGCCTGGTCGCCGTCGCCGCGGCGGTCACGACCACGGTGATCGCCCTGACCTCCCCCTCCCGGGGGGCGCGGGGCTGAACGACCGGCCGAGTGGGGTGGTGTCCGTGTCGGCGGTTCCTCGTGTGGCACCCTACGACAACCGCAGCCTGCACCCGTGCGTCTGAATCCGTGGGGGCCGACAGGCTCGACGGAGAAGCAGCGACGGAAAGGAGCCCTGGCGTGGAGCGACCGCCGGGAGACGACCCGCGCCGCCCTCGCCCCCCGCGCCGCGGGCCGGAGCGAGCCGTCGACGGAACTCGTGGCGGCCCGCGCCGGGGTGGCAGGGACCGCGACGGCGAGCGGGTACGCAGACAGCAGCCTCCCAGCCGTGACCCACGGCGTACGGGGGCGCCGCGCGGGCGTCAGGAGGCACGTACCAGGTCGGACGGAACGCGCGGGGAGCGCCCGGCACGGCAGCCGAGCAGGCAGAGCGCGAAGCCGAGGGGCGGCGCCCGACCACACCGTCGAGGCGGGCACGTCGGTGCCAGGGCCGCGTTGGCACTCGTGTCCGTGCTCGTCCTCACCGTCACCGGCTACGCCTGGGCAGCCATGCAGGGCCTCGTCAACGGCCTGACGATGGCCGACGTCATCGAAAAGGAGGAGGAAGAGCTTCCCGCCGACGGGGCGCGCGACATCCTCCTGGTCGGCATGGACAGCCGGGTCGACGCGCAGGGCAACCCACTGCCGAAGGACGTTCTCGCCAAACTCAACGCCGGTGTGGCCGACGGTGAACTGAACACCGACACGCTGATCCTCCTCCACGTCCCCAACGACGGCGGGAAGGCTGTGGCGCTGTCCCTGCCGAGGGACTCCTACGTGACGGTCCCCGGGTTCGGCCAACACAAGATCAACTCCGCGTACGCACGCGGGAAGATGGCCGCGAAGAGGGAGCTGGAACAGCAGGGGGTCACCGACGAGAAGGAACTGGAGCTGCGCAGCAACCAGGAGGGCGCCAAGACGCTCATCTCCACCATCGAGACGTTGACGGGCCAGACCATCGACAACTACGCCTCGATCAACCTGCTCGGTTTCTACGACATCACCAACGCCATCGGTGGTGTGGAGGTGTGCCTGAAGCAGGCCACGAAAGACCCGTACTCCGGCGCGAACTTCAAGGCGGGCAAGCAGACCATCTCCGGGGTGCAGGCGCTCGCGTTCGTCCGGCAGCGGCACGGGCTGCTGCGGGGCGACCTCGACCGAGTCGTGCGGCAACAGGTGTTCCTCGCCGGGCTGGCGAACAGGGTGCTCTCGGCGGGCACGCTGACGGACCCGGCCAAGCTGAACAACCTCGTCGACGCGATCAAGAAGTCCGTCGTCGTGAACAAGGGCTGGGACATCCTGTCGTTCGCCCAGCAGATGAAGGGGCTCACCGGCGGGCAGATCCAGTTCCGCACCATTCCGATCGTGAACCCCGAGTACGACACCCCCGACGGAATGGCGGTACAGGTCGACCCGACCGAGGTCCGGAACTTCGTCGCGAAACTGTCGGGCAAGAAGCCGAGCGGGAAGTCTCAGCAGGCTCCCGCGCCCGGCGAGATCACCGTCGACGTCTACAACACCTCGGACGTTCAGGGCCTCGCGGGCACGGTGTCCGAGTCGCTCGTCGCGCAGGGCTACGTGCAGGGCGAGGTGGCCAACGACACGCCCCGGCAGGCGAGCGTGGTCCAGGCCGCGAAGGGGGAACGCGCCTCCGCACAGGCCGTCGCCGACGCACTGGGCGGTGGGATCGCCGTGGAGGAGAGCGCGGAGGTCACGTCGGGGCACGTGCGTGTGCTGCTCGCGCCGGACTACCAGTCCACCGGTAGCTCAGCGGCGGGTGCGCCGGCCGGAGGTGGGAACGCACCGGGTGCGGCCCCCCAGCAGGCGGGTGAGGGGTCGGCCGAGCAGCCGATCACCGCAGACGGCGTCACCTGCGTCAACTGAGAGCTCCCGACCCGGCGAAGCAGCGGCTCACTACCCCGATCGGGCGACATAGCGCCAGGATCGCCGAGAGACTATCACCCTCGGCAGACACCGCTAGCCCGAAAAGCGCAGCGGACTACTCCGTTAGGACCAACCACGTCGGATTGGTGGGTTTTCTTCCTGCTGCCGCGTAAGGGCAGCGCCCTTCGCCCATTCACATGTCGTAGAACAACCGGCGGCACGGCAGGAGCAGGGGACACCAGTGTTGATCGACAACGACATGTACCAGAGAATCCTGGGTGAGGAACTGCGCAGACTGCGGACCCAACGCGGCTGGACCCGCAAGGAACTGGGCGAGCGCCTGCAGAGCGGCATCTCGTTGCAGACGCTCGCCACCTACGAGCTGGGCACGCGACAGTGTTCCGTGGTGAGGCTCGCCGAACTGTGCCTCGCGATGGGCGAGCTGCCGCAGAACCTGCTCGCCCGCGTCCACAGCAGGCTGTTCACCCACGAAGCCGACCAGGTGCGCGTGAACCTGGCCGACGTCGTGGCCGACGAACAACCCGAGCTGCTCCCGCTGCGCCGCTGGGCGCGCGGCAGGCTCGCCGCGGGCGGATCCACCGACGTGCGGTTCGACCGAGCCACCCTGGAGCAGCTCGCGTCACTGTGCGACCTGCGGACCGAAGAGCTCGTCACGCGACTGAAGAAGCTGTCCGCGGCGACGCTGTAGCGCGCCGGGAGAGCCGGAAGTCGGCCGGATCCAGCCTGCGCGTGCGCATCCAGTACCGCCAGGTGAACCCCGGCCAGATGGTGCGGTTGACGCCCTGCGAGTCCAGGTACCAGCTCCTGCATCCGCCCCGGGTCCAAATGCCGTTCGCGAGCTTGCGCTGGATGTCGGCGTTGGACTGTGCCTGGGTGTCGGCGCGCACCTCGATGGCGTCGGCACCGTGGGACTCGACGTAGCGCATGGCCTCGGAGATGTACCGGATCTGCTGCTCGATCATGAACACCACCGAGTTGTGACCCAGCCCGGTGTTGGGGCCGAGCAGGAAGAACAGGTTCGGGTATCCGTTGGCGGTGATGCCGAGATGGGTCTGCATGCCGTGCCGGGCCCACTGCCTGCCGAGGTTGGTGCCGTCGGCCCCCACGATGTCGAGGTGGTCGAAGCCGTCGGTGACGTGGAACCCGGTGCCGTAGATGATCGCGTCGACCTCGCGCTCGATCCCGGCCTTGTCGAGGATGCCCGTCTCGGTGACCTCGGCGATGCCGTCGGTGACGACCTCGACGTTGTCCCGCGTCAGGGCCGGGTAGTAGTCGTTGGAGATCAGCACGCGCTTGCACCCGAGCACGTAGTCCGGGGTGAGCTTCGCCCGCAGGCCGGGGTCGGTGACGTGCTTGTCGAGATGGCGCTTCGCGATCTTCTGCGCGAGCCGCATGATGCGGGGGTCGCCGTTGAAGCCGACGGCGCGCAGTTCCAGGGTCCAGTAGAGGAAGTCGCGGTAGGCACGCTGGGCGAGCGGGACGTGGGCGAACAACCGCTTGACCCAGTCCGGCATCGTGTGATCGGCCTTCGGCATCACCCAGGGCGCGGTACGTTGGAAGAGATGTAGCCGCCCCACCTGGCCCGCGATCGCGGGCACGAACTGGATGGCGCTGGCGCCGGTGCCGACCACGGCCACACGCTTGCCGCGCAGGTCGAAGTCGTGGTCCCACTGCGCCGAGTGGAACGCCGCACCACGGAAGCGTTCGGCGCCGACGAGTTCGGGAATCTGTGGCAGGTGCAGCGCACCCACCCCGCACACCAGGTAGCGGGCCACGTACTCGTCACCCGAAGCTGTCGTGACGTGCCAGCGGTGTTCGTCGGCGTCCCACCGCGCACCCGTCATTTCCTGGCCGAAGTGGATGAAACGGTAGAGTCCGTACTTCCTCGCGACACCGCGCAGGTAGTCGTGGATCTCCGGCTGCGGGGAGAAGGAGCGAGACCAATTCGGATTCTGCTCGAACGAGAACGAGTACATGTGGGACTGGATGTCGCACGCGCAACCGGGGTAGGTGTTGTCGCGCCAGGTGCCGCCGACCTCGTTGGCCTTCTCCAGCACGACGAAGTCCTCGCGACCGTCTCTACGCAACTGGATCGCCATGCCGAGACCGGAGAACCCGGTTCCGACGACGACCACCCCGGTCTCGGTGCGATTACCCATGTCCGTGCCTCCATGCGACGGTTCCTGTTACCCCGAGTCCACCTTACCCAGAGTAGGTTACTGCGAGTAGGATAACGATCGTGAGCGCGACCGCAAAGCCCCCAACCCAGCGGCGCAGGCGAATGCCGCGAGCCGAACGCGAACAGCAGATGATCGAGGTCGCCGAGAGCGTGTTCGCCGAACGTGGCTACTCCGCCGCGTCGATGGACGAGATCGCCGAACGTGTCGGCGTCTCCAAGCCCATGCTCTACGAGTACTTCCAGTCGAAGGAAGGCCTGCTGCTCGCCTGCATCCAGGCCGCCCGTTCCGCGCTCCGGGACGCCACCCAGCGGGCCGTGCTCGACGCGACGACCGCGGAGGAGGCCCTGCGGAAGGGACTGTTGGCGTTCTTCGAGTTCGTGCGCGACCGCAGGCAGGCGTGGTCGTTGCTGCGCCATGAGACGAGCCTGGTCGGCACCTCGGCCGCCGACGAACTCGAAGCCACCCGGAAGCAGCAGACCGACCTCATCGCCTCGCTCATGGGCGGCTACCTGAACGTGTCCGATCCCGCGCTCACGCACGCGATGGCCGAGTTCGTGGTGGGCGGCTGCGAACGCCTGGCGCTCTGGTGTGAGCAGAACGAGAACATCACCCCGGAGACGGCCACGGACTACACGATGAACTTGCTCTGGGGTGGTTTACGTCACCTCGCGCAACAATGATCGACAGTACGAGGCGTTAACTTAACTCTAAGTGTTAACAGACTGAGAGGGTTATCACTCTGAGTAGCCTTTTCCGCCCCCTCCTGTTGCTGGTACGCCGGGCGCGTTACAGACTTGAATCATCGTCATAAAGACAGGGGAACGTCCCGGGGAACGCTGCGCCCTGTCGCGAAGAGGGGATGAACGAGGCGATGCAGACAATCACGGCGAAGTACGTGCAACGCGACGAGGACTGGACCGTCACCGTGTCCGGCCTCGGCAAGACGCTGAACGGAGAGGCGTCGGGCATCATCGCCGCGAGGGACCGCGCCGACCAGCTCGTGGAGCAGCTCGCGGGAGAAGGCACACCCCCCACGGTGGTGCACCTGCTCAACGGCAGTGCGTACGAGTTCACCTCCACCTACATGACGGCCCGGCTCACGCGCGGTCCCGAGTCACCCGAGGCACCGGCGGACGATGAGAGGCCTGCCGAGACCCAGGACGCCGCTCAGCAAGGCGACGAGGAGAGCACCAAGCCCTCGGCCACGACAACGGTGCCGCGCAAGGAACTGGGCCGCGACCCGCGGAGCACGGAACACCGCTACGCCCACGCGGGCTGAGACGCCGCGGCGGCCCGCGACGTCTCCCCGCTCGGCGCAGGCTCAGCGCAGCAGCTTGCGCAGGAGCAGGACGCCGAGCAACAGGCCCGCACCGATCAGCGGGTACTTCACCTTCGGCTCGTCGAACTTGGCCTGGACAGTGCTCCGTGCCGAGTCGGCGAGCTGTTTCGGATTCGCCTTCTCACCGATGCGGTCCAGGGTGACCGCGAGTGCCTCCCTGGCCTTCTCGATGTCGCGTTCGATCGTCTCGGGGTCGCGCGCCACGTGTCCTCCCTGAAAAGCACTGTTCGCAGTGCTGTCACGGTAGATCACAGCAGGCAGACCCGCCTCACCGGCCACGCCGTCGGGCAGGACGGCGGAAACGATCGCAACACCGCTTGTCCCGTGGCGCCGGGCCAGGCGTTAGGCTGCTCGGTGTCGGGCCCGTAGCCCAATTGGCAGAGGCACACGGTTTAGGTCCGTGCCAGTGTGGGTTCGAGTCCCACCGGGCCCACCGAACTAGACGAGAACCGCACTTCTCCCACCGTCCACAGGCGGTGTCGTGAGGCCGAAGCCGTGAAGCCGTCGCCCGTCCCGAACGCGCGACGCCGTCGTGGCTCAGGCTCCCCGGACCGGGACCAGGCGCGGGTCCGTGGTCCCGTCCAGCCACGAACGCAGGACCCCGTTGAACAGGTTCGGGTCTTCCACGTTCCAGATGTGGTGCATTCCCGGCGCGAGCCGCAACTGTGCCTGCGGCGCGGCCTCGGCGATCACCGTCAGGGAGTCGCGCACCGCCGCGGACTCCTTCTCCCCCACGATCGCGAGCAGGGGGCCCGAGTAGCGGCGCAGGTCCGCAGGCACACCACCCGCGCACACTTCGGCGTTCATCGCGGCCGCTGTCTCCGGGTGTACCGAGAGCGCGTGCGTGACGTACTGGGCGCGTGAGTCCTTCGGGATCCCCATGGCCGTGGCCTGGGAAAGCCAGAACCACGGCGCCCGCCAGAACGCCAACTGCAGTCTGCAGACCAGACGGAGTCCGAGACCGGCCGGCTTGAGTGGCGCTCCGGTGAGGAACGCCGAGCGCACCCGGTCGGGGTGCCGAGCCAACACGCGCAGTGCCGTCACGGCGCCCAGGGAAAGCCCCACGAGGTCGAAGGGACCGTCGACACCGTTCGACGTCACTCGCTCCACGATGTCGTCGGCCACCGCGTCCAGACCCGGCCAGCGTTCCCCGACTCGCTCCCCGAAGCCGGGGAGATCGGGCACGAGCACCGTCCGGTCGGTGAGCGCGGGCAGCTGTGGCTCCCACATCCAGTTCGCGACGTTGCCTCCGTGCAGCATCACCAGCGGGCGCGCCGCCGTGTCCGTCGCGGGGCGGTGTACCTCCGGAAAGCCACTCATGCGACTTCCTCCTCGACCGCGTCGAGCCAGGCGAGTTCGGTGCGCAGGTGCGCGATGCCGTTGTCCAGGGTGGCGAGGCGCAGGCGGGCACCTCGATCGGACGCTTCGGCCTCGGCTCGCATCCGCTCGAAACGCTCCAACTTCGCTTCGGTCGCCTCGCGACGTCGCGCGAGAAGCGACCGGAGGCCGTCGTCGTCGAGGTCGCCGCCGAAGAACACCCTGGCGAGGAACGGGTCGCGTTCGACATGGCGCTCCGGGGCGCTCGCGAGCCACTCGGCGAGAGCCGCCCGCCCGGCGGCGGTGATGCGGTGCACCTGGCGGTCCGGCGCCCCCGAGCCTGCCACTGTCTCGACCTCCGCACAGCGGTCGGCGACGAGCTGGGCGAGGGTGCGATAGATCTGGGCCTTGTCCGCCGACCAGAAGTGCCCGACGGTCGAGTCGAAGTGCCGCTTGAGGTCGTAACCGGTCATGGGACCGAGGGCGAGCAACCCCAGGATGATGCGTGACAGAACCATGCCCCTAGTAGACAAGTCCCCTAGGAGATTTGTCAACCAGGGTTGTTTCCCGTCTTCACCGGCGTCCGGGGCGACGACGTCAAGGCGGTCCTCCACGCCGGTCAACGGACGGGCAGGGTGGTTGTGACCACGTCCGGCCGCCGTGCGACGGTAGCGGTCGGACTGTGAGAGGAACGGCATGGACGACGACTTCGAACTGGGTGCACTGTGCAGCTCCTGCGAGGGTGAGGGACGCGTCTCCGACCCGAAGGTGGCGGTCATCGCCGGTGTACCGCAGACCGTTGTCACGTCACGACCGTGCCGCTGGTGCGAGGACAGCGGCCGCCGCCGCGGACTACGCCCGCCGGTCTGAGTCTGCGATCGGCCCGGGTCGATCGGCGCCGATCCGACCGGTGGACGCCGAGCCCGCACCCAAGCCGCCGAAAGCCCGGCCACCGCTCGTTAAACACCTGCGTCGGGCGCCCCCCGGGTGTTATCGTCACCGTCGGCGACTGCCGACGATCGATGAGGAGCCGACGTGGTGAGTGACGACGACATCTCCGGGTGATACCGGAGCATGATCGGCCACCGGCAGGCGAAAGCGCCGCCGGGGCCGCGATCTCGTCATCCTCGTTCGTTCCCGTACCGCCTACCGGTACGTCCTTCCCTCATCGAGGTCTTTCATGTCCGCATCCATCGTCTGTTCGCGTGTGTCGTTCCACTGGTCCGACGACACTCCTCTCTTCACCGACCTGTCCTTCAGCATCGGCACAGGGCGTACCGGCCTCGTGGCCCCCAACGGCGCCGGCAAGAGCACGCTGTTGAAACTCGTCGTCGGCGAGTACACCCCCACGAGCGGCACCGTGTCCGTGAACGGCGTCTGCGGCTACCTCCCGCAGACTTTGCCGTTGGAGAGCGAGCTGACCGTCGCCGAGGCACTCGGTGTCGCGCCCGTGCTCGCCGCGCTGACCGCCGTGGAGTCCGGCGACGTCGACGAGAAGCACTTCACCACGATCGGCAACGACTGGGACATCGAGGAACGCACCCGGGCCGAGCTCGACCGGCTCGGCCTCGACGGCATCACGCTCGACCGGCCACTGCACACGCTGAGCGGCGGACAGGTCGTCTCGGTCGGGTTGGCGGCGCAACTGCTGAAGCGTCCTGACGTCCTGCTGCTCGACGAGCCCACGAACAACCTCGACCTCGACGCCCGGCACCGGCTCTACGACGCCCTCGAAAACTGGAACGGCTGCCTCGTGGTCGTCAGCCACGACCGGGAGCTGCTGGATCGCCTCGACCGCATCGCCGAACTCGACGGCGACGAGCTGCGGTTCTTCGGCGGCAACTTCACGGCCTACGAGAACACGGTCCGGGCGGAGCAGGAGGTCGCCGAACGCAATCTCCGCCAGGCCGAGCTGGAGGTCAAGCGGGAGAAGCGGGACATGCAACTCGCTCGTGAGCGTGCCGCCCGGCGGACGAGCAACGCCGCCCGCAACATCCGCGACGCCGGAATCCCCAAGATCGTGGCGGGGGCGATGAAGCGCCGTGCGCAGGAGTCGGCGGGCAAGGCCGACGACATCCACTCAGCTCGCGTGCGGCAGGCACAGGAGCGCCTCGACGAGGCGGGCAGGGCGCTGCGCGACGAACAGAGGATCGTGGTGGACCTGCCGGAGACCGCTGTGCCCTCGGGGCGCACGTTGTTCGAGGGCCGGCGCCTCCAGGTCCACCACGACGGGCGGGCGCTGTTCGCCGGTGACGGGCTCACGCTCGACGTGCGTGGACCCGAACGTATCGCGCTGACGGGAGCCAACGGCAGCGGCAAGTCCACGCTGCTCCGCCTCATCAGCGGCGAGCTGCGGCCGGAGGGCTCCCTCACCCGCGTGGCCGACGGCCGCGTCGCCTACCTCTCACAGCGGCTCGACCTGCTGGACCTGCACCGCACCGTCGGCGACAACCTCGCCGACGCCGCGCCCACGATGTCGCGAACGCGGCGGATGCACCTGCTCGCCCAGTACCTGTTCACGGAGAACCATCTGAAGCTGCCCGTGGCGGAGTTGTCGGGGGGCGAACGGCTCCGCGCCACGCTGGCCTGCGTCCTGCACGCCGAGCCCGCGCCGCAACTGCTGTTGCTGGACGAGCCGACCAACAACCTCGATCTGGTCAGCGTGGGCCAACTGGAGAGCGCGCTGAACGCATACCGGGGCGCGTTCGTGGTGGTCAGCCATGACCAGCGCTTCCTCGCCGAGATCGGAATCGACCGCTGGCTGCGGCTTTCCGACGGTCGGCTACTCGAAACGGGCCCACTCGACGGCTGAGTCCGGGCGGCCGCTAGCCACCCATGACGGGTTCGCGGCCGTCCAACACCCGGTAGGCGCGGTGGGAGACGGTGAGCAGGTCCTCGGTCGGCAAACGCTCCGGCGGCACCTCGCCCGCCGCGACGTCATAGGCCTCGTGCAGCTCCAGCAACGCCGCCCGCAACCTCGCCGGATCGGGTTGCTCGGCGCTGCTCAGCCGTCGGACTCCGGCGAGAGCCAGGTGCACTCGCGACAGCCACGCGCGCTTCGGCGCCAACCGCGCCACGACCACGGCCACGGTCGCGCCTACCAGCGTCGCCCACACCCGGTCTGCGACCAGCTCGTGCGGCGGCAAGGCCGAGCCGAGCGCGCTGACCAGCAGGGCCACCGGGGTGGCGAAGAACAGCCCGAACGCGTAGTTGACCGTCACCGTCATCTCGGCACCCCACTGCAGCAGCGCGAGCAGGAGCACGACGACCCAGGCGGCGGGGTGGGCGCTGAGCACCGCAAGGCCTACCAGCACCCCGAACACCGTGCCCGAGACCCTCTGCACCATGCGTGGCACGGACGTCGACGTGCTGGTGGCCTGGAGCACCGACACCGCCGACACCGCCGCCCAGTAGGCGTGTCCGATCCCCAGCAGATGGGTCAGGACACCGGCGGCGAACGCCGCGACGCCGACCCTGGCGGCGTAGGGGAGCAACCATGCGCTCGGGTGCTGGCCGGGCCGCAGGGCGGCGACGCCCAGCCCGCGAAGGGTCCGCCAGCGCGACTCGGGAACCCGTTGCGCGGGCGGCTCTCCCCGCTCCCCCTTGCCGGAAGGGCGGGACGGCTCACCGTGGCGGACGGCGTGTGCCGCGCGACGCAGGTCAGCGGGCGTCGCCCTCGGGGACTCGTCGTCGACGAGCACCGACTCGCACGTGCTCACCGCCCGTACCAGGTCGGCCAGTACGGAACTCGCCCGATGCCGCTTGCCCACCTCGGCCACACTGTTCCAGGCACGGTCCACGGCCACGGCGGCCCGGTGCCGGGTCGGCAGGCCGGACGGGGCCTCCAGATGCGCGGCGGTGGCCTCCAGCGCCTGTGCCACGGCCTCACGTTGTGGCCGCAGACCACGGACGCGCGCTCCCACGTAGGAGACCGTCCACGCCAACGTCGCGCTGGCCGCGGTGACACCGAGGTGGACGGGAAGCTCACCCGCGGACAGCGGGAGGTGGGCGCACGCGCCGGTGGCGAACGCGAACATGAGCCCTCCCGGCGCGCCCGCCTTGACCGCCGTGCAGGCCATCGTCGCCAGTGCGCCCACGAGTGCGGTGGCCAGCAGTGCGACGGTGACGTGCCACGTCGACCCACCCCAGACCACGGCCACGAGATCGCCGATCGCCACGGCCAGCACCATCCCGACCGCCACCGCCGCGAGCGTGCGTACCTGGCGCCGGTACGGGTCGTTGCGGGAGTAGACACTGGTGAGGGCGCCGAACACCGCGCCCGCCACGAGGTCGAGCCGGTCGAGCCCGAGCAGGATGACGAGCGGAACGCTCACCGAAAGCAACGCGCGGCAGGCCGGCCACAGCAGCGGGCCGGCCCGGCGGATGCGGAAGGTGCGCGAGAGATCGCGGAACAGGACGCTTCGAGGCACGTCACCCCACGATACCGATTCCTTTCACTAGTGAAACACTAGTGAGATGGATCGAACACCTGACCTCATCGCCGCGGCCAGGAAACAGTGGCGGGAGGTTCACCCCGACACGGACACGAGCAGCATGGACGTCATCGGTCGCGTGTTCCGGGCGGCGGCCGTACTGCGACGGCGGCTCGACACGGTGCTCGCCGAAGAGGGGCTCAACCGCGCGGAGTTCGACCTGTTGTGCGCGCTACGCCGCAGCGGAGGCCCGGTGACGGTGGGCAGGCTGGGCGAGCAGACCGTGTCCTCCGGCGCGGCGACCACCAAACGCCTGCACAACCTCTCCGAACGCGGCCTGCTGCAGCGCACGACCGACGAGCGAGACAGGCGCGTCGCCTACGTCCACCTCACCGACCTCGGGCGTGAGGTGATCGACCGGGCGTTCCATCGCAACCTCACGGCTGAACAGCGGGTACTGGACCCTCTGCCCGACGAGCGGCGCGAGGAGCTCACCCACGGCCTCACGGCCCTGCTGAGCACTCTCGAGGGGTTGCCTCCCACCGCGGACTGACCGCTCTGTGACACACATCACTCTAATTCACGTCCGCTTCTCCCACCTCGTCATGCGGGTGTCCGGCGACTTCGGAAGCGAGAAGGGACGAGAACATGAACAAGATCGTGGTGCTCGGTGCGGGATACGCGGGCCTGACGGCGGCGGTGAACCTGGCCGCCCGGACGAAACACCGGGACGACGTGCACATCACGCTCGTCAACGCGGCTGAGCGGTTCACCGAACGGCTGCGACTGCACCAGGTGGCGTCCGGGCAGCGGGTGGCCGACTTTCGCATCCCCGAGCTGCTGCGGGACACCGGCGTCGAGTTCGTACGCGGGTGGGTCACCGGCCTCGACGCCACCGCCCGTACCGTCCGCGTCGACGACCAGCGGGTGCTGGAGTTCGACACGCTCGTGTACGCGCTGGGCAGCGTGGCGCGGACCTCGACCGTCCCAGGAGCCGACATCCACGCCTACACGCTCGACAGCACGCACGACGCCGAGCTGCTCGCACGGCGGCTGTCCGAGCCCGGTGCCCCGACGGTCGCCGTGTGCGGCAGCGGACTGACCGGCGTCGAGGCCGCCGCCGAGATCGCCGAACAGCACCCGGCGGCCGACGTCGTGTTGCTCGGCAGGCAGGAGCCCGGTGCCGCGCTCGGTGAACGCGCGAGGGCCCACGTGCGGGCCGCGCTCGACCGGCTCGGCGTGCGGGTGCGCGACGAGGTCGAGATCGTCAAGGTGCTGCCGGGCTCCGTGGAACTGGCGGGAGGTGAGAGTGTCACCGCCGACGTGGTGCTCTGGACCAGCGGCGTCACCGCGTCGCCACTGGCGTCGGCAGCCGGACTCGAGGTCGACGAGCTCGGTCGCATCGTCACCGACTCCTCGCTGCGATCGGTCACTCACCCGCACGTCTACGCGGTGGGTGACGCCGCCGCGGTCCGGCAGAGGTTCGGGGTCCTGCACGGCACCTGCCAGAGCGGGATGCCGACCGGCGTACACGCTGCCGTGTCGATCACCGCGGAGCTGAAGGGCAGGCGGCCGAAGGCGTTCCGGTTCGGCTACCTCCACACCCCCGTCAGCCTCGGCAGACACGACGCGGTGGTGCAGTTCACCCGACCCGACCACTCGCCGAAACGGCTCGTGCTGACCGGGCGTCGCGCCGTCTGGTACAAGGAGACGGTGAGCGCGGCGCCATGGCCCTCGTTCGCACGGATGCGCACGATGCCACGGTCGGGTTCCTTCGCCTGGCGGCGTGGCGGGAGGTACACACGATGACCGGGTCCGGCCAGGCCGACGCGACCGTCTTCACCGAGCACCGGCGGCTGTTGTTCTCGATGGCCTACCGCATCCTCGGCACCGCGGTCGACGCGGAGGACGCCGTGCAGGACGCCTGGGTGAAGTGGTCGTCGACCGACCGTTCCCAGGTCGCCGACCCGAAGGCGTACCTGGTGCGGATCGTCTCGTCGGTCGCGATGGACCGCCTACGGTCCGCCCAACGCCGCAGGGAGACGTACGTGGGACCGTGGCTGCCGGAGCCGATCCTCACCACGGTCGACGCCTCGGACGACGTGGCGACGGCCGAGTCGGTGTCGATGGCGCTGCTGGTGGTCCTGGAGACGCTCACCCCGCTGGAGCGCGCCGTCTTCGTGTTGCGGGAGGCTTTCGGGTTCAGCCACGCCGAGATCGCCGACGCCGTGGACCGCTCGGAGGACACCGTGCGCCAGGCAGCGCACCGGGCGCGGTCGCACGTGCGGGCACGGCGGCCCCGCTTCCACACCGACCGCGCCCGGCAGCGCGAGGTCACGGAGCGGTTCATCGCCGCGACGACGGGAGGGGACCTCAACACACTCATGAGGCTCCTCGCACCCGACGTAGCACTGTGGACAGATGGAGGAGGCAGGGTCCGCCAGGCGATGCGCCCGGTGGTCGGCGCCGAACGCGTCGCGGCCTGGTTCGCGGGCATCGCGCGCAGGTCGTACGAGGGCGTGGACCCCGCCGACATGGCCATCGAGGTCACGGAGCTGAACGGCGGTCCGGGCATCGTCTTCGTCGGCGCGGGCCGCGTGATCTCCACGCTGACCCTGGACCTCGACGACAGTGGCCGGATCATCGCCGTCCACAATGTCGCGAACCCCGACAAGCTCGGCGCGGTCGCCACCCGCGCCGTGTACGGCGTCGGGCGCGAGTGACGACGCGGCGGCCGCGCTCGGGCCGCGTGGTCGGACAGTCTTGTCAGGCGTAGTGGTTGACGCTCACCGGCCACGAACCGGTGGGCGGCGTCCACCCCTGCAACGTGGCGGGCAGGCCCACGCGGGTGTTGCAGTCGATCACCTGGAAGTGCAGGTGCGGGGCGGTGGAGTTGCCCGTGCTGCCCGACCATCCGACGACGCGGCCCTGCGGCACCCAGGTACCGGCGTTGTAGATCGCGCGGTTGAGGTGCGCGTAGTGGGTGCACTGGCCGTTCGAGTGCCTGATGATCACCTCGATGCCGTTGGCGGCGTACGGCGACCAGTTCGAGTACACGATCGTGCCCGCCTGCGCGGCGGACACCTCGTAGTTGGCCGGGAGGCCGAAGTCCCAGGCGTACTCGTTGTACGGGCCGACGTGGGAGAACGTTCCCTCAGGCCCCTGTGTGACCTGGTAGGCCTCCCCCGCCGGGTACGGCAGCTCGTAGTAGTAGTTCGCCGCGGACGCCGTGCCGGCCCCGGCGAGTGCCACCGTGGCAGCTGTCAACACCGTTCCCACGACCGCACCAGCCCGGCTCGGCACCCTCTTCGTCCTGTTCCCCATGGCAGCTCGTCTCTCCACGTCGATGGTTCTCGTCCCGGCCGACGACATCGTCGGCCGGGACGAGCGAACAGGACACTCCGCCGGTGAACAACCCACTTTCGACCGGTCTCGGCCCTACTTCCAATCCTTGTTGCTCCAGTCGCCGATGACCGGCGGGGCGATGACCTCCTCCGGGGAGAAGATGCCGTCCTCGTCGGTCAGGTAGGCCGCGACGCGGTGTTCCTTGTCTTCCTCCTGCTGACGGGCACCACCGGCGGGAGGCATTCCACCGGCCATCGGCATGGCACCTCCGCGGATTCCCTGCCCCTGCGCCTGCTGGGCCGCCCGCATCGCCGCATCGGCTGCTGTACCGGGCCCGCGCATCGCCGCGGAGTTCTGTCCCGGCGTGCTCCCGCCGGAGGCGCCGCCACCCCCGGCGCCTCCGCCAGGGACGCCTCCTGGTACACCACCGCCGACTCCACCACCGACGCCGCCACCACCGCCGACGCCGCTACCGCCGAGTCCTCCGAGTTTCTGACTCGGCGAGGACACCGTGGTCGGACCGAGCGGCGGGATGGTGCCAGGAGGACCACCCGGGTACGGCCCGGCCCCCGGCCCGAAACGCTGATTGAGGGAGTCACCGGAGAGATGGGGAGACACCGGCATGCCCGGCACCCCCCGGCCGGCGCTCGACTGCGGGATCTCCGGCGGCGTGTACGACGAAACCGTGGTGCCGGACTGGTCGGGCAGCTCGTACTCCGGCAGGTCGGGAACGCCGGGCAGGCCACCGCCGACCGACATCGGAGCACCCGGAATCGTCCCACCGGACGGGAGCTCGGGGGCCTCCAGCTTCGGCGGGGTGTAGTGTCCCGGGCTCTGCTGGCCCGAGAATCCAGGCATGGAGCCTCCGGCGGACCCGTCGAACGCGAGCGGAGTCGGCATCGCCGGAGTGCTTCCCGTCGCGAAGTCTCCGCTGCCCGCAGTCGCGGGGTCGAACCCCGTGACTGCGTTGTCAGGCAGGCCCACGTTGCCGCCGTCGGCCAGGGCCATGTTGGCGCGGTCGGAAAGGCCCACGTCGACGCCGTCGACGGTGCCGAGTTTCCGCGCCTGCAGGTAGGGCTCGGTCTCCGCACGCATCGCGTCCACCCGCTTCTCACTGAGCGGAGCGTATCCACCGGACGCTGCGGAACCCCCTCCGGCGGCGAGCTTCGGCGGCGGTGTGAAGTACGGCATGTCGACGGCCTCGCCGATCGTGTCGTCGAACTGTTTCATCAGCCTGGCCGCCTGCTCACGTGCCGCGCGCTGCGCCTCCATCGTGGCGATCGCCTGGCCCGCCGCCTGCGCGTACTGCACAGGATCGGTGATCTGCTGAAGCGTGGCGTTGGCCTCCTCGACAGAGAAGTGCACGGGCGGGTTCGCCGCCATCTGTTTCTGGGTCTCGTTGAGGGTCTGTGAGTGGATCTGCTGCTGCCGCCCGGTCAGCACCGATCCCTGTGCCGTGCGTCCCAGCCACCGGGCCACCTCGGCGAGGTGTTGCCGGGCCGCGTCGCCACCTTCGCCCGACCAGTTGCCCATGCTGTCCTCGATCGCCTCGGCGATCGCCTTCTGGTGCAGAGCCAACTCGTTGCCGAGCCGAACCCACTCCTCGGAGGTCTCGGCGATCGCCGCCGAGTCGGCGTCCGTGTTGATGACCACGTCCATGTACTCGTGCGAGGCGTTCTCCCACAGCGTGCGCGGTGGTTCGTCCCTCGGCCGGAGTTCGAGCCCCTCGTCGAGACCGTCCCGGGCATTCACCAGCGTGTCCGAGTACAGCTTCTGGATGACCGCGTCCTTGTCCCGTTCGGACAACTCCGCGGTCAGGGGGTTTGCGAACATGGTGACCAATTCCCGGATCTGGTCACCGGACAAGGCCGTGTTCTCGAGCGGACCGACGTAGAACGGCGACGACGAGTCGGCCGTGACGTCGTAGTGGGGGCTGCCGGGATCGTAGTCGGGGCTTGCGGGGTCCGACACCGCGCGGACCTTGTCGTCCGGAGTGGACACGCGAGGACTCCTCGTTCTCGTCGAGTGGGTTGCGGAGGGTTCAGGACGGGGACAGTCCGTCGATCGCCTTGCGGTGTGCCGTCTCGGTCTCGCTGTAGCCGCGCTTGGCCGTGCGGATCGCCTCGATGTACTGCGGCAACTCGTCGCGCGCCTGCCTCAGCTGGGTGAGCAGGCCGTACTCGTCGGCGGCCGTGGAGACCGTCCGCTGTGCGGTCCACCGCGCCGTGGCGGTCACGCTCAACGGAGGATTCGAGGCGAGTTTCTCGAGGGTGGCCCAGCGCTCCTCCAGGAGGTCCACGATGTCCTGGAGAGCACGGATCATGCGCTCGCCGGTGGTGTCGTCCACCGAGAACCCGCGCCCGGCGGCGAGCTTCTTGAGTTCGACTCCGCTGAGCGCGCGGCGCATCGCCTGCAGCGGTGCCGCCTCCACCTGGTCACTGTTGTCAGTCATTCTCCACTCCGGACCTTTCAGTACGCGCGAGCGAGGGTTTCCCGGATGGCGCGCGCGACCTCGGCGCGGCCCGCCGGCTCGTAGGTGGCCACACATTCGCCCTGGCTGCGTTCCGCGTGCACGAGGTAGCGCCCCTCCTCCGTGTCGAGCCAGCTCAACGACTGGGAGCCGGTGTCGCCTCGGCCGTCGACGGTGATGTGCCCACCACCGAGTCGCCGGCCGGACAGGGCGAGACGAAGCCGGTCCTCGTCGCCCATCCGGTACCCGCGCCGTTGCGGTCGCGGGGCGTCGACGGTGCCCACCACCTCCAGATTGCCGAAGGCGCTGGTCTCCTCCTCGTCCTCGGCCCGTTCAGCCGCCTTGCGCGCGTCCCACGCCGTCGCGTGTTCGGTGACGCGGCCCCGAACGGTGACCGTCGACCCCGGAGCCGGCGGCATCTGCGGCAGCACCCCGGAGAGCACCTCGACGAGTTCGTCGTCCGAGAACAACGAGAACAGCAGCTCGTCGGCACCGGCGTGCTGGGTCACGCCCAGAGCCTGGGCACCGTCGGTGAGGGCGAGAACCGCGATGTCGGAACCGAAACCGTCGACACCGCTGATGGCCACACTGACCCGGAAGTCGGCGAACAGGCCGAACGTCGTACGCAGGGACGGATGCAGCGCCGTTCCGGTGGACAACCCGCGTTCGGCGAGCCGCTGCCCCACGATCGCTGTCAACCGAACCCGCCGAGCCGGGTCGGTGGTCGTGTTGCGCAACCTCAGCGGAAACCGGCGGACATCGACACCGAGCGCCTGCCCGACGACGTCGGCCTCCACACTGCCCAACACGAATTCGTATGTCTCGGACACGTCGCCGAAAGCCGCCTTTCCAGGAAAAGGTGCACGACAGGGAAAGCACGAGGTGCCGCCTCGGCACGGGACAAGCACAGTTGATCACACACCCGGCTCATGCCACAACACGGGGTACGTTCTCCGCTCACCTGAGCGCAACGGGTTCCCTGTAGGGCCCACTCTGGACCAGCACACACCCTGCCCGCTACATTGAGCACCCTCCGCGAGAGAGCGGCTGTCCGTCCCCATTCGCGCATCCGTTCTCGCGCATCGCGAGCTGACACCTTTCACCCGCGCCGCGGACAATGATGTCCGCCTGTTCCGCATGCCAGAAATCTGTTCGAGGAGTGGGAGTGCAACCGAACGTTCGATCAGGAGAAGATTTCCAGCACCTCCTCGACAAACAGGTCAGGGAGATGCAGGAAAAGGCCGCGGCGTTGAAGGAGGCGTTCTCCGCGGCGGGGACGACGGTGAGCTCCCGTGACGGCTCGGTCACCGTCACGGTGGAGCCGAACGGCGCGCTGAGCAACCTCCAGCTCGGCCACCGAGCCTGCGAACTCGGACCTGCCAGGCTCACGACGACGATCATGGAGACTGTACGGGAGGCGCAGCGGCAGACCGCCCGCCGAGTGTCGGATTCCTTCACCCTCGTCAACGGAGACGGTGAGACGGCCGAACTCGTGCGCTCGTTCCTTCCCGTCGAGGAGCCGACCGAAGAGGAAGCGGCACAGGAGAAGTTCGCCGCCGACATGGCGCCGGAACCGGAGCCCACGCCCCCCGCTGCGCCGACCGCCTCGCCACGCCCCACGCCACGCCGACGCAGGCCCACGACTTCTGACGGCGAAGACGAAATGAGGCCGTGGTGAGCACCGGTTTCCGCGTAGAGAGCGAATACCTGACGAAGTTCGCCGATCACTTGGACACGCTGCGCGACAACATCGACTCGACCGCCGGGGTCGTCGGGGGATGCGTAGGCGACGTCGGGATCTTCGGCCTGGTCGGACAGCTTTTCGGCGCCGGCGCGAGCGCGCACTGCGACAAGGCGAGAGACCAACTCAACTCCTATTCCGAGGACATTTCCCGGTGCGCCGAGGACTTGCGTCAGGCCGCCAGGGCCTACGAATCCGGAGATGACGAGGCCGAACTGAACATCTCGAGGTACCAGGTATGAGCGACGACGTCACCTACAGGCCGAACGACCTCGGTTTACACGAATTCGAGAGTGCCGAGGACTGGCGCGCCGGTGCGGGTTTCTTCGAATCCGCCCTGTCGCTTGACGAAGCGGTCAAGAAGCAGGACCAGGTCGCTATCGGAATCGGTTCGGCCGGAATGGCGCTGGAAGCGCTCGGGATGATTCTCGACCCGATCGGCAGCATTCTCACGGCGGGCATCGGCTGGATCATCGAACACTGCGACCCGCTGCGCTGGCCACTCGACTTCCTGATGGGCGACCCGAACGGCATCAGGGCCGCCACCGACGCCATCAAGGCCGAGCGAGAGAAGCTCGACCAGTGGGCCGCGGAGCACACGGACGCCGTCACGCGCCTGATGGAAGGCTGGTCGGGAGAGACCGCCGACAAGTTCAAGGCGAAGATGGACGCCGTCGCCCAGGAACTGTCGTCCCTTGGCGGCTACATCGACGCTGCCGCGAAGCACATGGAGATCGCGGGCGGCATCGTGGGAGCGTTCCGCGGTATCGTGCGGGACATAATCGCGATGGCGCTCGCCGCGATCATCAAGGGAGCGTTGATCGCGGCGGCTCTGGCACCGGTCACCTTCGGAGCGTCGATCGTGGCGTTCATCGGGACCACGATCGGGATGGTGGCCACCGCTCTGGGCAAGATCGGCGCGAAGATCGCGCAACTCACCAACAAGCTCACCGGCCTGAACTCGTCGTTGGCCACGCTGGGCAAGGCCGGGGACGACTTCGTGGGGTCGAGCGCGACCGCCACCAAGACCGGTGGCGGGGCAGCCGGTGGTGGCCCGAGCGGTGGGGGCGCGCCGAAGCCTCCGGCGAACGAACCCGACATCCCGGCTGGTGGGTCCACCTCGTCGGCCGACGGGCCCGACTCCACGCCTCCGTCACCCAAGCCGGACGACAACGGAGGCGGCAACCCGGCCCCGAACTCGCCCGGCACCAGCACAGCGACACCCGCACCGAGCGGCGGACAGTCGACACCGCCGCCACCGGCCCAGGCGTCCAGCACTCCGGGCCCGAACCCCACAACTCCGCCGGCCGGTGGTCCCGCGCTCAGCACACCGCCTCCTCCCGGCGGTAGTACGGCGAACACGCCCACGCCGACCACAACCGACGCGGGCGGCAGCACACCGTCCACGCCGACCACAACCGACGCGGGCGGCAGCACACCGTCCACGCCGACCACAACCGACGCGGGCAACAGCACGCCCTCCACACCTCCGCCGGGCGCCAACACACCCGGCACGCCTCCGCCGGGCAACACGCCGTCCAGTGGCAACACCACGCCGACGGACCCTCCCCCCGCCGTAAGCACGTCGACCACCAACACCCCCGAGCCCGCCCCGAACACACCGGGTGACGCTCCCGAAGGCGGCGGCGCGCCCGGCTCGCCTCCCTCGGACAGCAACACACCGGGCACTCCCCCGGCGAGTGGTGGTAACTCCGCGCCGGACGACGGGCCCAAGCCGGACGGCGGGTCCACGCCAGGCAGCGAATCGAAGCCGGACAGCCAGTCGAAGCCCGACAACGAGTCCAAACCGGATTCTGAGTCCAAACCGGATTCCGGTGACTCGTCACCGGGTGACTCGACCAGCACCCCCGACGCGGGGAAGCCCAAGCCGACCTTCCCGGACCGGCTCACCGAGATGGTGAAGCAGAAGATGATGGAGGCCGGCCAAGGTCCCGAGTTCGCGGAGAAGTTCGACAAGATCGCCAACCTCCCCAAGGAGCAGCTGAGCAAGCTGATCGGTGCGGAGAACGTCGAGAAGCTCGAGTCGGCCGTGAAGACACTCACCGACCCCTTCTACGGATGGCAGGGCGGCGTGGGCAAGACGATCGTGGACATCGTGAAGGGTGTACCCACGAGCATCAGCTCCGCGCTCAACGGCGACGACGAGTAGCGAGGAGGGGTGGAGGCACGGCGGACGATCCCGCTCGTGTCCCCACCCCTCCTCGTACGTCAGTACACGAAGTCCAGCGAACCGTAGTACTCGTAGCGGTCGTCGGGCTTGGGATATTCGTAGTAGAGCGCTCCACTGGTGGCGCCCTTGGGAATCTCGACGCGCCACGGACGCAGCCGGTGGATCGTCTTCCCCCCGTCCGGCGTGGGATTGCCACGGAAGTCGAACTTCGGCAGGCCGTCCTCCTCTTTGCCGTCGGGATAGCGGTCCCCCACGAACAGCAGTGCCTTCACCTTCAGCTCGCCGTGGGGGCAGTTGATGGCGAGCTTGTCGGCTCCCTCTGGGATCTGGAAGCTCTGGGCGTGCGTGCCCACGTTCAACTTCACAGGCATGGTGTCCTCCTGTTGCGGAATCGACGGGGCTCCGCCCGACGAGCGGAACAGGGCGCGCAGTTGCGCCAGCGTGCCCCGGTATGCGTTGCCGTCGATGGGCGAACGTCCGGCCACCCTGGCCGAACTGGTGAACTGGAGCACGGCGACCCGGAGACCGCCGTACCCGTTCCAGTAGTGAGCGGGCACGTCGGCGTACTCGTCGCGAATGTCCCCGACGTTGTTGTCCGGATAGCGCGACGACCACAACGGCGGCAAACCGGCCAGGGAAGGCGATCCGATCTGCTGCCAGTACCACCTCGGTAGGTACAGCAGCGGCACCGAGTACCCCGCCGCGCGCAACCGCGCCACGAGGTCGCGGGTGAGCGGCACGCCGCCGCTGTTCGCCTCGACGTCGGGGATGACGGGAACGGTGCGCGGCACCACCTTGCGGATGTGCGCGACCTGAGCCGCCGCGCTCACTCCCGCGCGCTGGTAGTGGTAGGCCGCGAAGGGTTTGCCCGTCCTCCGTGCCTTCGCGGTGTTCTCCCCGAAACGGGAGTCGGTGAAGTTGCTGCCCTCGGTGGCTTTGAAGATGAAGAAGTCGATGCCCTCACGAGCCGCGCGCTCCACATCGAAGCTGCCTTGGTGATGTGAGATGTCGATCCCGAAAATGGGCACTGGTCACTCCCCACGTCCTTGGACCCGTCCTGCTGTGCTGTGCACCTCCCTCTCACTTCTCGACGATTTCGTGTCCACTCTGTGATGTAACTCGTACGGAGAGTACGACCGCAAGACTGTGTCCGGGTGAAAGCAGGAAGGGACACACGAGAGGTGAACGACTTTCGATTCCGCGCGGTGATCATCCAGCGGTGTCGTCGTTCAGCAGTCGCAGTCGCAGCCGCCACAGTCGCAGCAGTCGCAGACGACGTCGTACAGGGCCTTACGGGGACGGCCGCTCCACGGGCCCGGCCACGGGTTCCGGCAGCAGAACTGATAGGTGCAGCACATGTAGGGCGCGATCAGGCAGCCCACGACTACGTTGCGCTTCTTCGGCGGGACCCGGAACCTCGGCACCCAGCAGCCTCCGCCGTCGCCGTCCGAGACGCCGCCGTTGTCCGGCGGCGGGGCCGAACCAGGTGGCTCGTCGTTGTCCGGCGGTGTCGGACCGGTCGGCCCGTCCTGAGCCGGTGGCGGGGTGGTCCGGTGCGTCTCCTCCGGGGTACCGCTCTCGTGTGTGCTCGGGGGCTGACCCGCATGTCCGAACGTCCGTCGCACGGCGTGGTCGAGTTCGTGCACCAGCAACGCGTGCACCAGCGCCGGGCGCGTGAACTCCGCCTCGCGCAGAGCCAACCGCACACCGCGCACGGCGTCCTCACACAGGCGCCGCGCGTCCGCCGCCGACGTTTCGGTGGCGGTGAGCGGGTTCCAGGCTCCCGTAGCGCGATCGTCGTCGATGTCCTCCACCGCGTCGATCAGGTGTGCCACACGACCGAAGAAGCGGCCCACCTCGCTCAGCGGCTCCGCGTTGTCCGGGCGTCCCGCGAGCACGGCGGTGTGGGCGAAGGCGGCTGCCGTCGCGATCTCAGTGGGTTCGGTGGCCGCCAGCACGGAACTTCCCGGCCCCAGCGCACGCTCCACTGTGGACTGACTCTCCACCGCGGCCGTCAGGACGGACGTGTCGAACTCCACGAGCGTGGCCGTCGCGCCGCCACGTTCCGCCCACCGGCCTGCCGCCGAACGAGCGAGGGAAGCGAGCACGGAGTGGCGTAACGCGCCATCCCCGTCGTCGGCGTGGTCACGCAGCTTCGCCGAGGCCAGCACGAGCGACACCGAGGCGGCGAGCCTGCTGCCGGGGCCGTGGGCCACGGACGCGCGCCGCATGCCGCGCAGCGGGCACGGCCCCGCCGAGCGGCGTGCGCCGTCGTGCTCCGACTGGGCCTCCACGAGTGCCGACACGACGATGCCGTCGTAGTTCGTGGCCGCGCGGGCGAGCTGCCCGTGCTGGTCGCGCAGCGTCAGGCACAGGCCGCAGAGATGGGCGACCCAGTCGGCGTGCAGAGTCGCGGACAGCCGGTGCCGACACGGGCGGATGATGCCGAACACGAGAGAAACCCCCAAAGTCGATCTTGCTGCCAGCGCAGCCTACAACCGGCCGGGAGCCTGGCTCAGCGTGTGCCACCACGCACGACCAGCACGTCGGAGGGTGCGTACCGGAGCACGCTCTGCGCGACACTACCCAGCAGCGCGCGCTCGAACCGCGTACTCGATCCGCTGCCGATCACCACGAGATCGGCAGCGTAGTGCGACACCAGTTCCGGCAGAGCCCGCTGCGGCGTCCCGGACCCGATGACGACGGCGTGGGGCCGCGGGTCGAGTCGCGCGGCCAGCTCCTCGATCCTGGGGCGGATCTCAGCGGTGCTCGCCTCACGCAGTCGTTCGATGTCGGTCTCGTCGAGTCCGCGCAGGCGCAACAACTGTTCACCGATCACCACGCTCACGTGCGCGAGCACGTGGACGGCCGACGGCGTCAGCGCGACTCCGAACTGCGCGGCCCGATGTGCGGGCTCAGTGTCGTCGACGGCCAGCAGCACGGTCTCGTAGTCGGTGGCCGGGGTCCGTACCACCAGCACGGGACAGACACTCGCGTGTGTGATGTTCTCCGTCGTGGGGCCGGTGCGGGAACCCGCGAGCCCCCTCGAACCGTGTGCTCCGAGGACGAGCAGGTCGGCCGGAAGGTCGGCGGCCTCTGCGAGGATCGTGTCGGACACCGGTCCGGTTCGCAGCACGACGTCGGCCGGGATTCCGGCGTGGGCGGCGACGTGGTCGTCGAGCGCGCCCGCCACGAAGTCGGAGTGCTCCTCCGCCAGCGACGGCGGTATGACGGACAACACCGTCAGACGGGCATCGTGAACGGCGGCGAGTCGGGCCGCCCTCCGCACGGCCAACCCGGCCCCGGTGGACAGGTCCGTGGCCGCCAGTACTCGACGCACACGCACACGGACACCTCTTCCGACTCGCACGACTCCCTGAGGAAGCCAGGCTAGCCGGGAAACCGGGGGCCTTGACGCGGTGCGTCACCCGACCCGGGAGGTCAGTGACGAGACCTGGAACGGCGGGAACGCGACGAGCGGCGCCGGGTGTTCTTCCGGTTGTCCGGGCCCGGCGAGGAAGAGGGCCTGGAACCCGGGGTCGGCGCCGAGGGGGCGGGGGAGACCGCGGAGGCGGGCGGGGCCTGGAAGAGAGCGGGGCCCCCGATACCGGTCTCCTGCGGAGCTTCGAGCTCCCGGTAGTCGACCGGTTCCTCGTGAGTGATGTGGCTGAAAGGCACCACGCCCGCGTCGACCTGAGCGCCGTGGGGCGTGGAATCGGATGATGAGTGCAAGTACTTCTCCCTCTGCGACACTCCTGAAGTGGTCGCGAGCACGGGACGCCGCGAAGTGGTGCTCCGCGGCGTCCCGTGGGTGCACTCAGAGCGCGCGCACTCCCGTGGCCTGCGGGCCCTTGTTGCCCTGGCCGACGGTGAAGGACACCCGCTGGCCGTCCTCCAGGCTGCGGAATCCGCGGCCGTCGATCTCGCTGTAGTGCACGAAGACGTCGGCGCTCCCGTCATCGGGGGCGATGAAGCCGAAGCCCTTCTCGCTGTTGAACCACTTCACGGTTCCTTCGGTCATGTCGTCTCCTTCGTGAGAGGGTGTCGGCGGCCACACCGTGTGACCACCGCAGCCGCGGGGTCGAGCCGGCCAGCGTTCCCACTTGTCGCGAGGAGACGTGACACGCCCGCACCGATCTTTCGCGGACGTGCAAAACACGAACACGCAAAACCTGCGACTGCTCAGGACAACGTCCTGGCATGCTGGTTCATTCCCAGCACACGATCACCCTACCCGACCGGCCCGCCGACGGTGGTCAGCGGTCGCCAAGGCACCCAGGGACCGGCCGGTGGCCCTCCCGGCCGATGCGTTCAGTTCGCCACCGTGACCTCTTCGGTTCGAACGGTCCGGAGCGTGCCCGACCCGTCGTAGGTGTAGACGTCGAAGGTCGCTTTGCCGGGCTCACCCTGCTCCACGAAGTCGAGTGGGCCGCTGGCGCCGTCGTAGTCGATGTCGGTGCCCTGGTCGAGCAGGCCCTTGCAGTCGGCGAACGACGTGCACCTCTCGCCGTTCGCGGTGACGTCGCGGATCTCGGTGGCGAACACGGTCGGGTCGTCGGACTGCGCGGCCTCGACAGCCAACGCGATGATCGTCACACAGTCGAACACCTGCGGCGCGAACTGCAGCTCCTTCAGGCCGGGCGCGGAAGCCCTGAGCCGCTCGCCGTACTCGTCGTTCCCGACGGTCGGGGCCGTGCCCTTCATGCCTGCGAGCACGCCGGGATCGTTCGGCGCCACCGATGACGCCAACTCGGCGCGGCGCAGTCCGTCCGCGCCGTAGACGTCGATGTCCCGCGGACCGACGCCGGCCTCGATCATCGACCGGAGCACCTGGACGCCCTCCTCGAAGGCCACGACCACAGCGGCGTCCGGGTTCGCCGCCCTGATCCGCCGAGCGATCCGGTCGAAGTCCTTCGTCTCGGGGTCGTAGGTCTCCCCCAGCACCACGGTGGCTCCCGCGGCCTCGAGCGCCTTCGTGGTCGAGGCGAGCAGCCCGCGGCCGTAGTCGTCCGCGCGTGCGGCGATGGCGACGCGCTTGTTTCCGTCCCCGGTGATCACCCTGTTGAGCACGGTCGCCTGCAGATCGTCGCTGGGCGCGGTGCGGAAGTAGAGACCGTTGTCGGGGTAGTCGGTGAACTCCGCCGCGGTGTTGGAGCCCGAACACTGCACGACCCCCGAACCCGTCACGTTGTCGACGACGGCCAGTGACATGCTCGACGCCGCCGCGCCGATGACCGCGTCGGCGCCCGCCGACAGCACCCGGTTCGCCGACTGCACGGCGGTCCTGGCCTGCCCGGCCTCGTCGGCCGCCACCACCTCGGGGATCGGCTGCCCGAGCACGCCCCCCGCGCCGTTGATCTCCTTGACCGCGAACTTCACCGACTCGATCTGCGGCGGCCCGAGGTACGCCAGCTGTCCCGTCTCCGGCAGGACGTAACCGAGGTCGAGCACACCGTCGCCGCCGTCGTCCCCGCCTCCCTGCCTCTCGGCTCCACCGCACGCGGCGACGACCAGGGCGGTCGCGCTCGCCAAGACCGCCGTCCGCCACGCTGCTGACGCTCGCATCCTGGAGGCTCCTTCGTCTGGGTCGGCTCTTCCGGCTCGGCGACGCCGATACCGGTGTGGTCGTCTGGGCGACCGTATGACCGGCATCACGGTAGATCGTGCGCCGAGTGCGGCGAAGACCGCCAGTTCACTCGACCCGGCGTCCTGAGCGGCCACCGCGCCGGGCGGCTTGCCTTCGACGTCGCCGACTTGAAATATGTGAGGACGACATGCTGCGTGGCAGAAGAGGTGACGCATGGTCGGACGGCGCCTACTGCGCTGGCCGGACGAATGGGCCGACTGGTTCGAGAAACGTGGCGTCTACGTACCCGGTGAGGACAACCGCGTCGTCGACCCGTGGCGGGACTGGGGCTGGCTGATCGTCCTGTGGCTCGCCGGGCTCGCCGTCTTCATTCTCGTCTTCGCCATCGCCGTGTGAGCCACCGTCCGTAACTGCCATCACTCCTTCGGTGCGGGCGCATCACGGTGAGGACACGGGCGGGCTCCGACTCCGCCTCAACCGTTCGATCCGGCTGGCCTGCTCGGGTCCACGTCGCCAGAGTGGACGAGGGCGACGGTTGCGCCCCCGGACGGAGTAACTTCCGCCCTGCGATCGGACCAAGGAGCCAGGCTTTGTCTACGGCGAGGACAGTCGCTGCGGTGTGCGCGGCGTTCGCACTGGCCGCGTGCGGCACGTCGTCGGCGGGTGACGGCCCCGAAGCGGTTCCGTCGTCGGAGGCCTCCGCCGAACAGTCGTCGCCCGCGGCCACCTCGTCGGGCAGACTGCTGCGGTTCGGCTCCGAGCACCGCTTTCCTTCCGGTCTGGTGGTGACCGTCTCGTCGCCGAACGTCTTCGTGCCCAGCGAGAGTGCCTACCCGCGATCCGCGCGTGCCGCGGCCTTCGGCATCGAGCTCTACAACGAGGGGCAGGATCCGTACCGCATCTCCGACCTCTCGGCGCAAGCCATGATCGACGGTAAGGAGATCAAGCAGGTCCAGGACATCACGCGCGGCTACAACGGCATCGTCAACGCCGACAGCGACCTCGCGGCGGGCGATTCGACGAAGGTGACGCTCGCGTTCGCGCTCCCCGCCGAACCCGCGACGGTCGAACTCACGCTCCGCCCGGATTCCACCAAGCCCACCAAGGTGGTGTTCGTCGGGTCGGTCTGACCCCGCGCGTTACGCTTCGGCCATGACCGACCGCAACCGTCTCTCCCCCGGCGACCCGGCCCCCGACTTCACGTTGCCCGACAGCGAGGGCAACACCGTGTCGCTGTCCGACTTCCGCGGCCAGTCCGTGGTGGTGTACTTCTACCCGGCCGCGGGCACGCCCGGCTGCACCAAGCAGGCGTGCGACTTCCGCGACAACCTCGCCCAGCTGAACGACGCCGGATACCAGGTGTTGGGCATCTCCCCGGACAAGCCGGAGAAGCTGGCGAAGTTCACGGAGAACGAGAAGCTGACTTTCCCGCTCCTCTCCGATCCGGACAAGACCGTCCTCACCGAGTGGGGCGCGTTCGGTGAGAAGAAGAACTACGGGCGCGTCGTGCAGGGCGTGATCCGGTCGACCTTCGTCGTGGACCCGGAGGGCACGATCGCGGTGGCGCAGTACAACGTCCGCGCCACGGGCCACGTCGCCAAGCTGCTGCGGGATCTGAAGCTGGCGGCCTAGGAGGCGACGACCGGCGTGAAGGTCCGCTACTTCTGACCCAGTTCCCGCAGGTGCGGCACCAGGGCGCGCAGCGCCTGACCTCGGTGGGAGACGGCGTCCTTCTCCTCCGGCGCCAACTCCGCCGAGGTCCGCGCCTCGCCGTCGGGCACGAAGATCGGGTCGTAGCCGAAGCCGTTGTCGCCCCGGGGTTCGCGCACGAGCACGCCGCGCCACTCCCGGCGCAGCACCACGGGCTCGGCGCCCGGCACGACGAGCGCGGCCGCGCACACGAACGCCGCGCCCCGGCGCTCGTCCGGCACGTCGGCGAGTTGTCCCAGCACCAGCTTCAGGTTCGCCTCGTCGTCGCCGTGGGCACCCGCCCAGCGCGCCGACAGCACGCCCGGCATCCCGTTCAGTGCGTCCACGGTCAACCCGGAGTCGTCGGCCACCGCCGCGAGACCGGTGGCGCCTGCGGCGTCGCGTGCCTTGGCGAGGGCGTTCTCCTCGAACGTCGCGCCCGTCTCGGGGGCCTCGTCGAACGGCTCGACGTCGGCCATGCCGACGATCTCGACGCCCTCCACTCCCGCGTCGGCGAGGATGCGACGCAGTTCGTCGAGTTTCTTCGCGTTGCGTGTCGCCAGCAGCACCTGCGTGGTCACTTGGAGCCCTTCTTCTTCGCGGGCGGCGGTTCCGGCAGCTCACCGGGATACGGGGCCGCGAGCGCCTCGGCCTGGATACGCGCCAGCTCCGCGCAGCCCGCCTGCGCGAGGTCGAGCATCTTGTCCAGAGTGGACCGGGTGAACGTGGCGCCCTCGCCGGTGCCCTGCACCTCGATGAGCGTGCCCGTGTCGGTGGCGACGACGTTCATGTCCACCTCGGCGCGCGAGTCCTCCTCGTACGGCAGGTCGAGCCGCACCCGGCCGTCCACGACACCCACGCTGACCGCCGACACTGCGGCCGACAGCGGCTGCGGATCGGCGAGCCGCCCCGCCGCGCCGAGCCACGTGATGGCGTCGGCCAGCGCCACGTAGCCACCCGTGATCGCGGCCGTGCGCGTGCCGCCGTCGGCCTGGATCACGTCGCAGTCGATGACGATGGTGTTCTCGCCCAGCGCGGCGAGGTCGATGCACGACCGCAGCGAGCGGCCGATCAGCCTGCTGATCTCGTGGGTCCGGCCCCCGACCCGGCCCTTGATCGACTCGCGGTCGCCGCGCGTGTGCGTGGCCGACGGCAGCATCGCGTACTCGGCGGTCACCCAGCCCAGGCCCGAACCGGCCCGCCACCGGGGCACTCCCTCGGTGACGCTCGCGGCACACAGCACCCTCGTGTTGCCGAACTCGACGAGCACCGAGCCCGCCGGCCACTGCTGGAAACCGCGGGTGATCCGTACCTCGCGGAGCTGGTCGTCGTTCCTGCCGTCTTCTCGCACCACGCCTGGCAGCCTAGTGAAGCCACCCGGACGCCGGGTGAGAAGGGCGTGACCCCGGCGTGAACGGCCCGCGATCAGGGGCCCGGCCGTTCCCGGTCGCCGAGTATCCTATTTTCTATACGCATCCGTATACGTATAGAAATTGGAGGGTGGCCATGGAGCGACACCCGGAGGTCCTGGTCGTCGGCGCGGGCCCCACCGGTCTGGCGCTGGCGTGCGGACTGGCGGCGCAGGGGGTGGCCGTACGCGTGGTCGACCGCGCGAGCGGACCGGCCTCGACGTCGCGGGCGAACATCCTGCACGCACGCGGCGTGGAGGTGCTCCGACGGCTCGGCGCCCTCGGCGACCTGCGCGAACGGTCGCTCGCTCCGATGGGGATGCGCATGCACGCGGGCTCGCGACCGATCTCCACCATGCGTTTCACGCCGGACGACAGCGAGGACGTCCAGGCGTTGTTCGTGTCACAGGCCCTGGTCGAGCGGCAGCTCCGCGCCCGGCTCGACGAGCTGGGCGGGGCCGTGGAGTGGGGTACGACGTGCACTGGAGTGGTGCGGGACGCCGAGGGCGTGAGCGTCGAGTTCGCCGACGGAACGCGGGCACAGGCGCGCTGGCTGGTCGGTTGCGACGGCGCGCACAGCACGGTCCGCGAGGCCGCCGGCATCGGCTTTCCCGGAGTGCCCGTCGTCGAGCAGTTCCTGCTGGCCGACGTCCACGCGGACTGGAAGCGGGACCGGAGCACCTCCGCGGGCTTCTTCCACCCGGACGGCCTGTTGCTGGCCATGCCCATGCGCGATCATGACAGCGGCACGGACAACGGCGACCTCTGGCGCCTGATGGCCGACGTCTCCGCGCTGGACCGCCGGCTCGACGCAGAGGAGATCATCGCGCGCTTCGCCGAGCTCGTCGCCGTGCGCACGGGCGACCGGGGCATGCGCATCCGCGACGCGGTGTGGACGTCGGTGTTCCGCATCCACCGCAGGCTCGCGGACACCTACCGCAGCGGCCGTGTGCTCCTCGCCGGGGACGCCGCCCACGTGCACAGCCCGATCGGTGGCCAGGGCATGAACACCGGCATCGGCGACGCCGAGAACCTGGCATGGAAGTTGGCGCTCGTCGTCCGTGGCAGAGCGGCGGAGAACCTGCTGGACACCTACCCGGCCGAGCGGCGCCCGCTGGCCGCCGAGGTCCTGCGCACCACCACGAACAACACCCGGCTGCTGGTCGCCGACGGCGCCGTGGGCAGGTTCGTCCGCGACCGGCTCGTCGTCCCCCTCCTGGACTCGCCCCGGGTACAACGTGTCGCGACCCGCAGGGCGTCCCAGTTGTGGGTCACCTACCGGCGAGGGCCGCTCGGTGGGCGCGGACGGACGCCGCGTCCCGGAGACCGGATCGCCGACCTCGCCTGCACCCGCTCCGACGGCAGCCCGGTACGCCTGCATTCGGAGCTGCACCCGGCCTGGGTGGTCCTCACCCCGCCCGGAGCCGAAGCCGACGCGCTCGCCCGCACCGCGCGTGCCCACCTGGGTGGCGAGGTGACCGCCCTGACCGACCCGGCGGCGACCGGGCCCGCTCTCCTGATCCGGCCCGACGGGCACCTCGCGTGGCGGGGTGACGATCCCGACGGGCTACGCCGGTGGTTCACCGAGGTCCTGCACGCCAGGATCGACGCATGAACGTCAGGACGACCCGACATGCCGGGCCGGGACGGCCCCGCGACCCCCGCGCCGACACGGCGATCTTGACCGCGGCCGTGGACCTGCTCGTCGAACGCGGCATAGCGGGGACCAGCATCGAGGCCATCGCCCGGCGCGCGGGTGTGGCGAAGGCGACCGTCTACAAGCGCTGGTCCTCGAAGGAGGACCTGCTCGCCGAGGCGATCGAGTCCGCACGCGAGGACATCCCGGCCCTGGACGAGCAGGACTGGGACGTCCCCCTGCCCGAGCTGATCGAGAGACTGCTACCGCTGTGGGGCCAGGCGCTCGCGGACCCTCGCTACCGGGCGCTGACCGCCCGGCTGGTCGGCGCGGGTGCCGACCATCCCGCCCTGCTGTCCGCGTACTGGCACCACCACGTCGTCCCACGCCGCGAGAGGGCGCGGGCCGTGCTCCGCCACGCGCAGGCAAACGGCGCACTCGCCGCGGACGCCGACCTCGACCTCCTGATCGACATGTTGCTGGGTGCCGTGATCCATCGCCTGGCACTGGAGCCGGAAAGCGCACGAGCCTCGGGCCACACCGCGTACCTGCGGCGGCTGCTGCGGCAGGCCGGCCTGCCCGTCCTCACCGAAGGAGAACCCGGTCAGAGGTCGTAGACCGCGCCCTGCCGCACACGCTCCGTGGGGCCGTGGAACGCCGCCCCGGCCTCGGCGAGGATCGCCTCGCCGTCCGACCACGGCGGTACGTGGGTGAGCAGCAGCCTGCCCACGTTCGCCCGCTCCGCGAGTTCGCCCGCCTGCGTGCCCGACAGGTGCAGGTCGGCGGGGCGGTCGGGCGCGTCGGTCCAGCTCGCCTCGCACAGCAGCACGTCCGCACCGTCGGCCAGCTCGTCGAGCGCGGCACACGGTCCGGTGTCACCGGTGTAGGCGAGCGTGGTGTCGCCGTGTGTGATGCGCACGCCGAACGACTCGGTCGGGTGCACCACGGGCACCGGCGTCACCGTGAACGGGCCGACGGTCCTCGCCTCACGGCTCAGCGCGTGGAACTCGAACACGTCCGAGAGGTCCGTGTCGCGGCGCTCGGCCTCGTGCGGCGCGTAGGCGTTGGCGAGCCGGGCCGGGGCCTCCGACGGCGCGTGGACGGGCAGCCTGCGCCGCCTCGGGTCGTAGGGCGGGTCGGGATGGTAGCGGCGCAGCACCGTGAGGGCACTGAAGTCCGCGCAGTGGTCGGGATGCAGGTGCGACAACACGAGCGCGTCCAATTCGAAGGGGTCGCACACCGTCTGGAGACGCGCCAGGATGCCGTTGCCGAAGTCCAGCCCCAGCCGGAACCCCTCGGCCTCCACGAGGTAGCCGGAAGCTGCCGCGTCAGGACCGGGAATGCTGCCGCAACAGCCGAGGATCGTCAGTCGCACGATCAACACCATGCCACGGCAGAGGGCGCCGCGCCCTCCTCACGTGGTGGCGAGCACTGTGCCGAAGCCCATGAAACGCCGGGCCAGTCTGGCGAACTGCTCGGCCGAGCCGGTGGCGACGAACTCGTGCTCCGGCGGTTCCGGCCGCTCAGCCAGCAGGTCGAGTTCGGTGAGGACGTTCACCACGTCCTTGGCCGTCTCCTCGGCACTCGACACGAGAGTGACGTCGGGACCCATGACGGCCTGGAGGACGCCCGTCAGCAGCGGGTAGTGCGTGCAGCCGAGGATCAGGGTGTCGACGCCGTGGCGCACGAGCGGGTCGAGGTAGCCCTGTGCGAGCCCGAGCACCTGCCTGCCGGAGGTGATTCCGCGTTCGACGAACTCGACGAACCGGGGACACGCCACGCTGCTGAGCTCGACGTCCGTGGCCGCCAGCGCGTCGTCGTAGGCCCGCGACCGCACTGTGCCCTCGGTGCCGATGAGCCCGACCCGGCCGTTACGGGTCGTCGCCGCCGCTCGGCGGGCGGCGGGCAGCACCACCTCGAAGACCGGGATGTCGTAGCGCTCCCTCGCGTCGCGCAGGCAGGCGGCGGACGCGGTGTTGCACGCGATCACGAGGGCTTTCACCCCGTCGGCGACGAGTCCGTCGAGCGCTGTCAGAGCCAGCTCGCGCACCCGGGCGATGGGCAGCGGACCGTACGGGGCGTGGGCGGTGTCACCGACGTAGCGGAGGCGTTCGGCTGGCAGTTGGTCGGCCACGGCACGCGCGACCGTCAACCCGCCGACTCCGGAGTCGAAGATCCCGATCGGGGCGGAGGCGGAGCGGGTCGTGGTCACGCGCCGAGACTACCTGGCAGCTCCGGCCGCGCCGTCGACCTCTTCCTCCGGTCCGCTCTCGCCACCAGCCACGCCGCGAGCACACCACCCACCGCGCCGAACAGGTGCCCCTGCCAGGACACCCCCGGTGTGCCAGGGAACACGCCCCACAGCATTCCGCCCCACAGCGCGAACAGCACCACGGCCACCGCGAGCTGCGCGAGGCTTCGGGAGAACACCCCCCGCAGGAGCAGGAAGGCGAGCCAGCCGAACGCCAGTCCGGAGGCGCCGACCGTCACGGTGTGGTCGGGCGAGACCAGCCACACGCCGAGACCACCGACGACCCAGATCACGGCCGTCACCATCACCCACTGCCCGAGGCCACCCGCCATCGCGAGGAAGGCGAACACGGCCACCGGCCAGGTGTTGGCGAACAGATGCGACCAGCCGTCGTGCAGCAGCGGCGCCCACACCACACCGTCGAGCCCGTCGAGTGAGCGCGACACGATGCCGTTCCGGTCGAGCTCCAGGGGCAGGACGACGTCGACGAGCTCCACGAGGTAGAGCAGAGCGACGAAGGCCGCCGACACGGCTGCCGCGGCGAGAGGCCTGCGCGGGATGACCCGCTTGGCCCCGTTGCGCTGCGGAGTCGGCGGCGTCGGTGAGGAGGCGCTGGGAATGTCCACGTCGTGCAGGCTAACCCCGCACCGAGGCCCCCCGCCTCGGGTGAAAACCCTGAGAGCCCGCTGGTGAACCCCGGTTACCCGCTGCGCGGTGGGTTCGAGAACAGGCTCCGAGAGCTCACGCCCAGAGCTGGCCGTCGAGCCGCTCGGCGGCCTCGTCGAGGGAGCCGCTGTACGCGCCGGTGGAGAGGTACTTCCACCCCGCGTCGGCGACCACGAAGGCGATGTCCGCGCTGCCGCCCTTCTTGAGCACCTTGTTGGCCACTCCCAGGGCGGCGTGCAACACGGCCCCGGTGGAGATGCCCGCGAAGATGCCCTCCTTCTCCAGCAACTCGCGGGTGCGCCGCAGGGCGTCGTACGCCCCGACGGAGTACCGGCCGCTGAGCACCTCGGGGTCGTACAGCTCCGGGACGAAACCCTCGTCGAGGTTGCGCAGGCCGTACACGAGCTCGCCGTAACGTGGCTCGGCGGCGATGACCTGTACGTCCGGCTTGTGCTCGCGCAGGTACCGGCCGACTCCCACCAGCGTTCCCGTGGTGCCGAGGCCGCCGACGAAGTGCGTCAGCGTGGGCAGGTCCTTCAACAGCTCGGGCCCGGTGCCGTAGTAGTGCGCGTCCGCGTTGGCCGGGTTGCCGTACTGGTACAGCATGACCCAGTCCGGGTTCGCCTTCGCCAGTTCCTTCGCCCGCCGTACGGCCTCGTTCGACCCGCCCGCCGCGGGCGAGTACACGATCCGCGCGCCGTACGCCTGGAGAAGCTGCCTACGCTCCTCCGAGGTGTTCTCCGGCATCACACAGACCATGCCGTAGCCCTTGAGCTTGGCGGCCATCGCCAGCGAGATACCGGTGTTGCCGGACGTCGGTTCGAGGATCGTGTCACCGGACTTGAGGATGCCGTCCCGTTCGGCGGCCTCGATCATGGCCAGCGCGGGACGGTCCTTGATCGAGCCGGTGGGGTTGCGGTCCTCCAGCTTCGCCCACAGGCGGACCTCGGGTGACGGCGACAGCCTCGGCAACCCCACCAGTGGGGTTCCGCCGAGGGCGTCGAGCAGTGAGGCGTACCTGGCCACGGCCGACCTACCGTGCGCCGCCGGCGACGGCGGGAAGGATCGTCATGGTGTCGCCGTCAGCCACCTCGGCGTCGAGGCCACCGGCGAACCGAACGTCCTCGTCGTTGACGTAGACGTTGACGAAGCGGTGCAGCTTGTCGTCCTTGACCAGGCGCTCCTTGATACCGCCGTACTTGGCGTCGAGGTCGTCGATCACCTCGGCCACGGTCTTGCCGGACGCCTCGACGGACTTCTCGCCGTCGGTGTGCGTGCGCAGGATCGTAGGGATGGAGACGGTCACGGACATGGGTTACCTCCACTCGGGGTTGACGACAGAACAGACGTTCCGGAGCGCGGGGCTATTCCCGCGAGTGACTCAGAGCGCCTCGGAGGATTCGGAGGATTCGGAGGAGTCGTGGCCGCCGGTGCCGGCCGCCGGGTACGCGTCGACGATCTCCACTTCCTCCTCGGTGACCTCGCCGTCGACGATGCGGTACGACCGGAACTCGTACGTGTCCGGCTGCCGGGTCGACACCAGCACGTAGTGCGCGAAGGGTTCCTGCGCGAGCTTGATGTCCGTGCGCGAGGGATACGCCTCGGTCGCGGTGTGCGAGTGGTAGATCACCACGGGCTTCTCGTCGCGGGCGTCCATCTCCCGGTACAGCCTGAGCAGGTCGCCCGAGTCGAACTCGTAGAAGGTCGGCGAGCGCGCCGCGTTCACCATGGGAATGAACCGCTCGGGGCGGTCCGTGCCGTCGTCAGGACCCGCGATCACCCCACACGCCTCGTCCGGGTGGTCCCGGCGGGCATGCTCGACGATCGCGTCCACGAGGTCACGGCGAATCTGGAGCACGAGGCTCATTCTACGGTTCCGCAACAGGGCGTTCACAACGTGAGAAACCGCAGGTCGAGCTACTGTTCGGAGTCCTCGCCGAGGTTGGCGGAGGCCGCAAGCGCCGCCTCCGCCAGCGCGGTCTGACACGTGACCAGCCACGTCAGCTCCCTCCCGCCCTTGCGGAGTGTGACCGTGGGCCAGTCCACGAGCGCGTTCCACCTCGGCCGCGACACGAACAGTGACTGCGCATGACCCAATGCGCAGAAGACGTCCGGCACGGCGACCTCGGGCACCGTCACCACGGCCGGATCCTCCCCGGAGTCGTGAGCGTGCGCGAAGAGCACGCTGGTGCGGCGCACCGCGTCGAACACCTGGCGCCGCATCGCCTCCCCGTGCCGGGCCCGGAAGTCCGCGCTCGCCTCACGGTCGAAGTAGGCGTCGGGGAACAGCCGCCGGTCGGGCAGGGAAGGCGGCCTGCGCCCGAACCGCCTGCGCTGCCCCGTGAACGCGCACTCCAGGTCGTCGAAAACCCCGAGCAGGCCCTCCGCCACCAGCCGGGACACCGCAAGGCACACGCCCTGTCCGGCGCGCCACGCCCGGACGAACTCCCCCGTCACTCGTCTCCTCGTCTGGTCACACTGTCTGGTCGTACGTCACGGAGCCATCGCGCCGGGCTCGGCACTGTCGCTCACGGTGGCCCGCACGCCGAGCACCTGGATCTCGGCCACCACGCGCTCGGCCTCCTCCCGGGTGCCGAAGGACAGCACGCGCGCGATCCCGTGCCGCTGCGCCTCGTCGGCCAACGCCACGCCGGTCTGCTTGTCCACGCCGCACACGTGCCACAACACGAAAGCCACACCTGGGAACCGGTTCACGTCGTCGTGGTGCAGATCGACGTGCCACCGCGCACGCTCAGCCATCGGCGAACACTTCCGGCCACACCTCGGCGTAGGCGGGCAGCCCCGGCACCCCCTTCGCGGACAGCAGACCGTGCACCATCGCGCGGGCGAACACCCGCGCCGCCGCGGTGCACAGGCGGTCGAGCGCCGCCGCGCTACCCGCGTCCCCGATCGGCCCTTCCGCCCTCTGCAGGTCCTTCTCCCCCGTGGCCAACGCGAACACGGTGTCACCGTCGAACATCGTGTGCGCCGGGCGCACGGCCCAGGCGATGCCGTCCTGCGCGGCGACGGCCAACCGGCGGCACTGCGCCTTCGACAACGTCGCGTCGACGGCCACCACACCGATCGTCGTGTTCAGCCGGGTCCCGGACGGTGCGGTGAAGTTCCCCGCACGCTCCGGCCAGCGGGACACACCGAACTCGTTCTCGTCGGCGTACTCGGCGGCGTACGGCAACCCGGTGTCCAGGCGCACGGCCTCACCGGCGGCGTTCACCACGGCCAGCGCGCCGACCACGATGCCGTCGACATCCTCACTGGCCGTGCCGACACCGCCCTTCAGCGAGCCGACCTGCGCACCCGCGCCCGCTCCCACCGAGCCCTGCGCGACGGGCCCTCCGGTCGCCGCCTCGCAGGCGGCGTGGCCGAACGTCGCATCGGGGCGGTTGCCCCACGTGCTGCGGGGCAGATCGAAGATCACCGCCGAGGGGACGATCGGCACGACGTGAGCCGGCTCCGGACCCACCGGGAAGCCGCGCTGCCGCTCGTCCAGCCACCTCATCACCCCGTCGGCCGCGGCGAGGCCGAACGCACTGCCGCCCGACAGGCACACGGCATCGACCGTGCGCACGAGGTTCTCGGGTGCGAGCAGGTCCGTCTCCCGCGTGCCCGGCGCGCCACCGCGCTGGTCCACCGCCCCGACGGTGCCCTCCGGCGGCAACACGACCGTGGTGCCGCACAGCCACCCGTCGCCGGTGCGGTCGTGGTGGCCGACCCGGATCCCCCGCACGTCCGTGATCGCGTTGTGGCGTCCCGGGTTGGTCGTCGTCACCCGTTCCGCCTCACTCGGTGAGCGCCTGCACGAGCGTGTCCTGCACCCACGTCAACCAGTGGTAGACGCCGAGGTGCGGGGCACGCGGGTCGTCCTCGGGCAACTGGTCGGGCATGTCCTCGGTGACGTCGAGCGCGGTGCCCAGCGCGAGCCGCACGTCGTTGAGCGCCGACAGCCACGCGTCGGCCTGCTCGAACGTCAGGCGCACCTCGCCACCGCCGGGCGGCAGCGTCCGCAACACCACCTCGGCCACGCCGAGCTTCGCGTCCAGCAGCGCGGGCTCGTGCAGCGACCGCAACGCCGCCGCCGAGTCCAGCGACTCCTTCGACGGGCTGTCGGGGTCGAGCCTGTGGAAGTCGGGCAGCAACCGTCCCAGGACGGGGTCCTCCGGCCCCTCCGACGGGCCGGTGCGGATGCCGGTCAGCTCAGCGAGTTCGTCCCGCGGAGCCTCGTCCGCGCGCGTCTTCAGCATGTCCTCGATCTGGCCGACCAGCCCGCGCACCACGGCCGCTTCCTGCTGCTCGAAACCGCCGACCACCTTGCCGCCCCTGCGGCGCCATTCCCTCACGGCTGTTCCATCGTCGCCCACAGGCCCGCCGCGTGAAGTTTCGCGACGTCGCCCTCCACCTTCTCCTTCGTTCCCGACGACACGACGGCTCTGCCCTTGTGGTGTACGTCGAGCATGAGTTTCGTGGCGTGGTCCTTGCTGTACCCGAAGATCCGCTGGAACACGTAGGTCACGTAGGACATGAGGTTGACCGGGTCGTTCCACACGATCGTCTGCCACGGTCGGTCTTCGGCGCCGAGATCCGCACCGAGTGTTTCTTCGGCCTCGACGGGCGTGGTCATGCCCCCCATGGTGTCACGGGGCACAGCACCGGCGTGCCAGAGGTAGGCCACGCGGGTGAGAGTGCACCCTTTCCGCACCCACCCGGCGGCCCACCCTGGCCGCGCGGTTCTGAGTGACGAATAATCTTGCGGCATGTCCTCCCCGGCGAGCGGAAGCAGCACCGCGCTGTTCACCGACCACTACGAGCTGACAATGCTGGCGAGCGCGTTGCGTGACGGGACCGGCGAACGAGACTGCGTGTTCGAGGTGTTCGCCCGCAGGCTTCCCGCCGGACGCCGCTACGGCGTCGTCGCCGGGACACAGCGGGTTCTCGACGCGATCGCCGATTTCCGGTTCACCGAAGCCGAACTCGCCCAGCTGGAGCGGACCGCCGTGGTCGACTCGGCCACGCTCGACTGGCTCGCGAACTACCGGTTCACCGGCGACATCGACGGCTACCCCGAGGGGGAGCTGTACTTCCCGGGCTCACCGGTCCTCACCGTGCGCGGCACGTTCGCCGAGAGCGTCCTGCTCGAGACCGTGGTGCTCTCGATCCTCAACCACGACAGCGCGGTCGCCTCCGCCGCCGCTCGGATGTCGGCCGCCGCCAACGGGCGCCCCATCATCGAGATGGGCGGTCGGCGCACGCACGAGCACGCCGCCGTGGCCGCCGCCCGTGCCGCCTACCTCGCCGGCTTCGCCACCACCTCGAACCTCGAAGCGGGCCGCAGCTACGGCATTCCCACCCGAGGCACCGTCGCACACGCGTTCATGCTCCTGCACGACACCGAGGAGGCCGCGTTCCGCGCCCAGATCGAGAAGATGGGCACCGACACCACCCTGCTGGTGGACACCTACGACATCACCAAGGGAATCGACACCGCCGTTCGCGTGGCGGGTCCCGAACTCGGTGCCATCCGCATCGACTCCGGCGACGTCGGCGTGCTCGCGCGGCAGGCCCGCGAACAGCTCGACGCGTTGGGAGCCAAGGACACCCGCATCGTCGTCTCCGGTGACCTCGACGAGCACGCCATCGCCGCCCTGCGCGCCGAACCCGTGGACGCCTACGGCGTGGGCACGTCCGTCGTCACCGGCTCCGGCGCACCCACCGCCGGGATGGTGTACAAACTGGTCGAGGTGGACGGTCGGCCCGTGGCGAAACGCAGTGAGCACAAGGCATCCCGGGGAGGCCGCAAGGCCGCGCTGCGCCGCCACAAGCCCACGGGCACCGCGCTGGAGGAGGTCGTCTACCCGACCGGCAACCCGCCCGAGCCCGCCGAGCACGACAAGGAACTGCACATTCCCCTGCTGCGTGCTGGACAACCGGCGGAGGACCTGCCCACCCTTGAAGACGCCAGGCAGCGCCTGCGCCGCGCGCTGGTGAGCCTGCCGTGGGAAGGGCTGAAGTTGTCCAGCGGCGACCCCGCCATTCCCACGACCTTCCTTTAGCCGGCACGTGGTCGCGTCGATCCCGGAGGTGAACATGGCTACCGCACTGATCGTGGTGGACGTGCAGAACGACTTCTGCGAGGGAGGTTCGCTCGCGGTCGCCGGAGGAGCCGCGGTGGCCGACGCCATCTCGGCGTACGTGCGCGGTGACCGCTCCGCGTACGACCACGTGGTGGCCACCCGCGACTACCACATCGATCCCGGTGAGCACTTCAGCGACGATCCCGACTTCGTGCGTTCGTGGCCCCGGCACTGCGTGGCTGACACGGCGGGCGCGAGCTTCCACCCCCGCCTGGACGTCACACCGATCACAGCGGTGTTCTCGAAGGGCCAGTACAGCGACGGCTACTCGGGTTTCGAGGGCGAGACGGACGCGGGCGAGCTCCTCGTCGACTGGCTACGGGTGCGCGAGGTGACGGCGGTCGACGTCGTCGGGATCGCCACCGACCACTGCGTGCGCGCCACCGCGCTCGACGCCGCCCGGCACGGCTTCGACGTCCGCGTTCTCGCCGGCCTCACCGCGGGCGTCTCGGCGTCCACGGTGGACGCGGCGCTGGCGGAACTGCGTGAGGCCGAGGTGGCCGTCGTCGGAGAACCGAAGGTCGCTTCGTGACGGGTACGGGGCTGTTGACCTTCGGCGAGGCGCTCACGGTTTTCAGCACGCAGTCGGGCAAACTACGGCACGCCACCTCGGTGGACGTCGGTATCGCCGGGTCCGAGGCCATGGTCGCCATCGGTGTGGCCAGGCTGGGTGTCCCCGCCGCGTGGGCGGGGAGGCTCGGCGCCGACGAACCCGGCGCACTCGTCCTGGCACGGCTGCGGGAGGAGGGGGTGGACACCTCCGCCGTGCGCACCGACCGCCAGGCACCCACCGGGTTGATGATCAAGGACTTCCGCAACGCGGACGCCACTCGCTCCGCGTACTACCGCAACGGCAGCGCCGGAACCCGGCTGTGCCCGGAGGACATCCCGGAAGACCACATCCGCGCGGCGGGCGTGCTGCACCTCAGTGGCCTCACCCCCGGGCTCTCGGACTCGGCCGCCAAGGCGGTGTTCGCCGCGGCCGAGGCCGCCCGCGGCGAAGGCGTTCCCGTGTCACTCGACATCGACTACGGCCACGCTCTCTGGTACCCCGAGGACGCGGCCGACATCCTGTACGACCTCGTGTCGTTGTGCGACATCGTGTTCGCCGGGGACGACGCCGCCCGGCTGCTCGGTCTGGACGGCGATCCGCAGGAGCTGGCGGCCGGACTGGCGGAACTCGGACCGGAACAGGTGATCATCGAGCTCGGGCCGCGCGGGGCCGTGGCGGAGCTGCACGGGTCCCGGTACGACGTGCCGAGCTACCCGGTGCGGTCGGTGGACACCGAGGGCGCCGACGACGCGTTCGTCGCGGGCTACCTGGCGGAGTTCCTGACAGGTGCGTCGCCGGATCGGCGACTGCGCACGGCCGCCGCGTGCCGGGCCTTCTCCCTCACCGTCCCCGGCGAGACGACGGGCCTTCCGGACCGGGAGGAACTCAAACTGCTCACCCGCCCCCGCTGACGCCGTGTCCGCAAGTTGTGCACGTGTGTCCGCGCCGGAGGCTGCGGACACACGTACAGGAACTGCGGACACCCGCACGAGAACCGCGGACACGATGTCGGGGCGGGCGGCACACGCGGTGGGCGACGAGAACGACAGGCCCTGGCGGTAACGTTTCGGGACGTGACCGGTGCCCGTTCGGACCTGCCCAGCGTCCGCGAACTCCTCAGCCACGCCGTCGACGCGGTGGGTGGTGCCGAGCGCGAGGGCCAGGTTCGCATGGCCGAGGCCGTGGACCGCGCCATCCGCACCGGCGAGCACCTCGCCGTGCAGGCGGGGACGGGCACCGGCAAGTCGCTCGCCTACCTCGTCCCCGCCATCCGCCACGCCGTCGAGTCCGACACCACCGTGGTGGTGTCCACGGCGACGATCGCGCTGCAGCGCCAACTCGTCGACCGCGACCTGCCGCGCCTGGCCAGGGCGCTGAAGAAACCCCTCGGCGTGGAACCGACGTTCGCGATCCTCAAGGGCCGACGCAACTACCTGTGCCTGCACCGCGTGCACACCGGCGTGGAGGACGAGCCGGAGGACACCGCCCTGTTCGACCAGTTCGCCATCTCCCGGATCGGCCGCGAGGTGAAACGACTCCACGAGTGGTCGTCCGACACCGAGACCGGCGACCGCGACGAGCTGGTTCCCGGCGTGTCCGAGCAGGCGTGGCGCCAGGTGTCGGTGACGGCGAAGGAGTGTCTCGGCGCGGGCCGCTGCCCGGTCGGTGACGACTGCTTCGCCGAGCTGGCGCGGGCCGAGGCGGGCAGGGCGAACGTCGTGGTCACCAACCACGCGCTGCTGGCCATCGACGCCTTGCAGGAATACCAGGTCCTGCCCGACCACGACGTCACGATCATCGACGAGGCCCACGAGCTGGTCGACCGCGTGACGTCGGCGGCCACCGCGGACCTGTCACCCGCCATGGTGACGGCGGCGACCCGGCGCTGCGGCAGGCTCATCGACGCCGACATCGCGGACCGCCTGCTGGAGACGGGTGAGGGCCTGTCGCTCATGCTGGAGGACGTACCGCCGGGCAGGCTGGACGTGCTCCCCGACGCTCTGGGTGGCGCGCTCGCCGCCGTGCGCGACGCCGCGCACGCCTGCCTCACCGCGCTGGGTTCCGAGCGCCGCGAGGACCCCGATGAGGCCACCAAACGCAAGCTCGCGCGTTCCTCGCTGGACGACGTGCACGACACGGCCGTCCGGCTGCTCGACGCGTTCGACGACGACCCCGCCGACCGCAAGGACGTGGTGTGGGCCACAGGCGACAGGCAGTCCGCGAGTCCGAGGCCCCCCGCACTGCACGCCGCACCACTGGGTGTCGGCGGCCTGCTGCGCGAGCGGGTGTTCGGCACGAGCACCACGGTGCTCACGTCGGCGACCCTGGCCCTGGGCGGCACGTTCGACACCCTCGCCCGTCAGTGGGGTCTGCCCCCGGCACCGCAGCCCACCGAGAAGGCGAGCGGCACGGCGACGGAGAAACCCCCGCCGTCGGACACCGACAGCGGCCCCCGGTGGAGCGGGCTCGACGTCGGTTCCCCCTTCGACTACCGCCGCAACGGCATCCTCTACGTCGCCAAGCACCTGCCTCCGCCAGGTCGAGACGGCCTCGGCACGGCCACACTCGACGAGATCGCCGAACTGATCGACGCGGCGGGCGGTCGCACGCTCGGGTTGTTCTCCTCCATGCGAGCCGCGAAGCAGGCCACCGAGGAACTCCGCGACCGCATCGCGCACCCCATCCTGTGCCAGGGTGACGACTCCACGTCACTGCTGGTCAACAAGTTCGCCGAGGACGCCCGCACGTGCCTGTTCGGCACGCTGTCGCTGTGGCAGGGCGTGGATGTGCCCGGCCCGTCGCTGTCGCTCGTCATCGTGGACCGGCTGCCGTTTCCCCGGCCCGACGATCCGGTGGCGTCGGCCCGGCAGCGCGCGGTGGAGGCTCGAGGCGGGAACGGCTTCCTCACCGTGGCCGCCACGCACGCGGCTCTGCTGCTCGCCCAGGGCGTCGGCAGGCTGCACCGCTCGGTGAGCGACCGCGGCGTGGTCGCGGTGCTGGACTCCAGGCTGGCCACCGCTCGGTACGGCGGCTTCCTGCGTGCCTCCCTGCCGCCGCTGTGGCCGACCCAGCGACCCGACGTCGTCCGCGACGCCCTGCGGCGACTCGACGCCGCCGCCCCCGCCTGAGTCGGCCACGGCGAGGGACTACGGTGGACGCCAACCCGACACCGAGGGAGATGTCGTTGCCGCCCGATTCGTCCAGCGCCCGTTCCCGTTCCATCAGCGTCGACGACACCGGTGTCCGTCGCCTGTTGGCCGACGGAACCGAGGAGTCGATCACGTGGACCGACCTGGCCGCCGTCGTCGTGAGGGTGATTCCCGAGGGTCCGTGGAAGGAGGACGTCTTCCTCATGTTGGCGGCCTCCGACGGCACGGGCACGGCGGTTCCCAGCGGTGATCCGGCCGCCGACGCGCTGATCGAACGGCTGCAGACGCTTCCCGGCTTCGACCACGACACGTTCGTCGAGGCGATGACCACCGACGCCGACAAGGCGTACGTCGTGTGGAAGGCGAACTAGGCCGTGTTTCACGCTTCCCGCGTACCGGCTGCACGGGGAGGACTCATGAAACCCGACCCAGGCCGTCAAGGTTGACGGAGTGGGCGGATGGCCGCCACATGGACGTCGCGGCGGTGAGGGCGTCAGAAGTCGCGCGTCGTCTCGGCAGCGGCACCGGCGACGCGGCGCAGGTGAACCCGGCGGAACAGGCGGATACCGGGCCGCGCGGCGAGCTGGAGGCTCCCCACCAGGAAGAACCACGTGCCGACGGTGGCGGTGGACTCCCAGAAGAACAGCACACTGCCCGCCACGAACCACAACGCGATGAGCAGGTCGTTGCCGATGCTGAGGATCTCGTAACGTCGGCGTAGGACCAGCTCCTCGTGCCCGAACGTCACCGTCAGTGTGCCGCGTCCGTCGTCGGGTTCGTTGATGTTCGGCATCACCCCACGGTGCCAGCCGTGGCTCGCTGTCGCAGAGCTGCGCGGGCGAGAGCGACCCGAGGGTGGCGGGCGGCCGTCATGCGAGGCTTCGGAGTCCGCCCGAAAGGCGGCCACCCACCCGCAGCGACAACGGCTTCAGCCGCCCCTAGGCCCGCCTCGCCACCACCGTCACGGTGCCCGGCTCGACCTCGGTGAACCCGGCGTCGCGGACGGCCACCAACCCGTGCTCGTTCCACGCCTCGTGGGGCCGCGCGAGCGCGGCCGTCGAGCGCGCCCACTGCTCCGCCTCGGCCACGCGCACATAGCAGCGGTAGTGCTGTACCGCCCAGGCGGCGAGCCGGGCGGAGTCGAGCAGGGCCGCGAGCAGCATGGTCGCGTGGCCCACCTGTGCGGCGGCCTTGCCCGCCGACATCGTCACGCCGGGGTTCAGCAGCAGCACGGGTCGGTCGCCGGGAGCGGGTCCGGGTTCGTCGGCGGGAAGGTCGCTGCCGGAGATCTGCAACCGCGAGACCTCGCGCGGGAGGTCGCCGACCCGGCACGGCAGCAGCGCGCGGGCCTGTGCGCCGTCCACCTCCATCGTCACGCCCGGCAACTCCTGCACCGCGTCCCAGTGCGCTCCCCTGGCGCGGCGCGCGACCTTGCGGATGTGGCCGGACGTCCACGTGTGCAGCGCCTCGTACCAGGGTCCTCCGGGACGGGCGTCGCCGTGGAGACACACGGCGAGCGCTGCGGCAGCCGCGGCCTCCAGCAGTGGCGTCCGCGACGGCGGCGCCGACTTCTCCATCCGAAGCACCACGGGCATCGCCCACACCTGCTCCGGTGGCACGTCACGGTCGGCGGTGCGCTCGGCGGGCAGCCCGAGCCACCACGCGTAGCGGGCGGCCACGGGCTCCAGTACGGGTTCCTGCTCTGCCGCGGTCATGGCCGGATCAGGGGAAGCCCGTCAGCGACGTCGGCCGCCTCCACCTCGGCACGGGTCACCCCGAGCATGAACAGCACCGCGTCCAGGTACGGGTGCGACAGGGCGGCGTCGGCCACCTCGCGCAGCGCGGGTTTGGCGTTGAACGCGATGCCCATACCCGCGGTGGTGAGCATGTCGATGTCGTTGGCGCCGTCGCCCACCGCGACGCACTGGCCGAGGGGGATGCCGTAGCCGGCGGCGTACCGCTTCAGCGACTCCGCCTTCGCGGCACGGTCGACGACGTCGCCGACGACCCGGCCAGTGAGCCTGCCGTCGACGATCTCCAGTTCGTTGGCGACGGCGAAGTCGAGACCGAGGTCGGTGACGAGGCCGTCGATGATGCGCGTGAACCCTCCGGAGACCACGCCGCACCGGAAACCGAGGCGCTTGAGGGTCCGCACGGTGGTCCGGGCCCCAGGGGTGAGCTCGATCTTCGCGGCCACCTCGTCGAGCACCGTTTCGGGAAGACCTTCCAGCAGCGACACACGCCGCATCAGCGACTCGGTGAAGTTCAACTCACCCCGCATGGCCGCGTCGGTGATCTCGCGGACCTCCGGCTCGACACCGGCGTGCGCGGCGAGCATCTCGATCACCTCGCCCTGGATGAGGGTCGAGTCGACGTCGAAGACCACCAGTCGTTTGGCCCGTCGCGACAGGCCGGCGCGCTCGATCGAGACGTCCAGGCCACCGCGTGCGCCCACGTCGGCGAGCACGGTGCGGAGTTCGCTGTCGGCCTCAGGCGTGTCGTCGGCGGCCGAGACGTGGAGTTCGAGACCGGTGACGGGATAGTCCGCGATGCTGCGGATGGTGTCGATGTTGACGCTCATCCGCGCGAGCGAGCGGGCGACCCGCGTGAAGGCCCGGGCCGTGATGGGTCTGCCGAGCAGCACCAGCACGTGAGTCGAGCCGCGCCGGGCCGGTGCGAACGGGTCGGCTCCGATGGCCGACCCGATCCGCACGTCCACGTTCATGGCCACGGTCGCCATGGCCTGCTCGACCATCTCCTGCAGGCCCTCTGGGTCCGACTCGACGGTGACGAGCACACCGAGTACGAGCTGCCCCCTGATGACGACCTGCTCGATGTCGAGGACCTCGACACCCTGGCGGGTCAACGCGGCGAACAGGACCGAGGAGACGCCCGGCTTGTCCGGTCCGGTCGCGGTGATCAGGACTGGAGTGGGACTCACTGCGTCTCCTTCGGCTCCGGCTCGCATGGCCGGGAGGTCCCGGTCACTGTTCGCTTGCGTTGTCCTTGTCCCGGTCCCCGGGCATCGCGCCCGCGGTGACGAGCTCGGACGGAGCGTCCTTGGCGTCCTTGTGCGGCAGCGTCTTGCCCGTGAACGTCACGTGGCCCTCGCTACGCATCCGCTCGACCATGTGCGGGTAGTGCAGCTCGAACGCCGGGCGCTCGGAACGGATCCGCGGCAGCTCGGTGAAGTTGTGCCGAGGCGGCGGGCAGCTGGTGGCCCACTCGAGGCTGTTGCCGTAGCCCCACGGGTCGTCCACCGTGACGATCTCACCGTAGCGGTAGCTCTTGAACACGTTCCAGATGAACGGCAGCGTCGAAGCGCCCAGGATGTACGCGCCGATGGTGGAGATCGTGTTCAGCGTGGTGAACCCGTCGCTGGCGAGGTAGTCCACGTACCGGCGCGGCATGCCCTCGTTGCCCAGCCAGTGCTGCACCAGGAACGTGAGGTGGAAGCCGAGGAACGTGAGCCAGAAGTGGAGCTTGGCCAACGACTCGTCCATCATGCGGCCGGTCATCTTCGGGAACCAGAAGTAGATGCCGGCGAACGTGGCGAACACGATCGTGCCGTAGAGCACGTAGTGGAAGTGCGCGACCACGAAGTAGCTGTCGGAGACGTGGAAGTCGATCGACGGCGCGGCCAGCAGAACACCGGTCAGACCACCGAAGAGGAAGGTGACCATGAAACCGACGGTGAAGAGCATCGGCGACTCGAAGCTCATCTGCCCCTTCCACATCGTGCCGATCCAGTTGAAGAACTTCACACCGGTCGGGACGGCGATGAGGAAGGTCATGAAGGCGAAGAACGGCAGCAGCACCGCGCCGGTCGCGTACATGTGGTGCGCCCACACCGCGATCGACAGCGCCGCGATGGACAGCGTGGCCCAGACCAGACCCTTGTAACCGAAGATCGGCTTGCGGGCGAACACCGGCACGATCTCCGAGGCGATACCGAAGAACGGCAGCGCCACGATGTACACCTCGGGGTGGCCGAAGAACCAGAACATGTGCTGCCACAGGATCACGCCACCGTTGGCCGGGTCGAAGACGTGGCCGCCCAGCTGGCGGTCGGCGAGCAGGCCCACGAGCGCGGCGGTGAGGATCGGGAACGCCAGCAGGACGAGCAGGCTGGTGATCAGGATGTTCCACGTGAAGATCGGCATCCGCCACATCGTCATGCCGGGAGCACGCAGGCAGACCACCGTAGTGATCATGTTGACCGCGCCGAGGATGGTGCCCAGACCACTGACGACCAGCCCGGCGATCCACAGGTCCGCGCCGATGCCGGGCGAGTAGATGGCGTTCGACAGCGGGGTGTAGGCGAACCAGCCGAAGTCGGCGGCACCACCTGGCGTGATGAAGCCGGCCATGGAGGTCAGGCCGCCGAACAGGTACAGCCAGTACGAGAAGGCGTTCAGCCGCGGGAACGCGACGTCGGGCGAACCGATCTGCAGCGGCAGGACGTAGTTCGCGAACCCGAACACGATCGGCGTCGCGTAGAACAGCAGCATCACCGTGCCGTGCATGGTGAACAGCTGGTTGTACTGCTCCTGGGACAGGAACTGCTGACCGGGTACCGCGAGCTCGGTGCGGATCAGCATCGCCATCGCGCCGCCGGCCATGAAGAAAGCGAACGCGGTCACCATGTACATGATGCCGAGCTGCTTGTGGTCCGTCGTGCGGAAGAACCGCAACAATGACGATCCCTTCACCGACTCTCGCGTCGGGTACGGACGCGTTGCGATCGGCTGGGGCGCTACGGCCGTCACTGAAGCCTCCTGCACTCGAAACCCCGCGAACCTTGCTCGCCACGGGCGGGGACCCACGTTGGCTACGGGGGATCGTATCCCTCCGCCCATCCGGGCTCGCGCACCGGGAGCACAGATCACTTTCCCGGACCTCCCGACCACCCCCCTCGCGACCCACCGCACCGCCGCGATCACCCGAAAACCGCAGGTGAAGGTGCGTGTTGTGGCTCACGGGGGCGCGTTCCACGAGCCCTGTTGGCTACGTCACTACCGCCTCAGCCGAGTACGCGCGAGACGGCGTCGACCACGGCTTCCGGGGCCTCCATCGGGGTCAGGTGACCGGCCTCCGGCAGCACCACGAGTTCGGCGTGCGGCACCGTGTCGGCGAGGTCACGCGCGGTCTGCGGAGGGTTCACGGTGTCCTCCTCACCCGCGACCACCACGGTGGGCACGTCCACCGAGCGGAGCAGCTCGGTGGAGTCACCACGCGCGGCCATGGCACGTTGCGCCCACGCGACCCCCGACGGCGGCTGCTGCTCGACGAGTTCGCGCACCCGCTCGGTCACCTCGGGACGGCGGTGTCGCGTGGTCTCGCCCAGCAGCTTCGGCAGCATCTGCTCGGCGAGCCAACCCGCCGTGCCCTCGGCCTCGGCCCGCCGTGCCACCTCCAGGCGGTTCGCCCTGGCCTCGTCGGTGTCGGCCGTCGCCTTGGCACCGAGCAACGCGACCCCACCGACGCGTTCGGGAGCGAGCCTCAGGAGCGCGAGCGTGACGTAGCCTCCCATCGAGCAGCCGCCGAGCACGACCTTGTCGAGTTCGAGTCGGTCGAGCAGGGCCAGCACGTCACGAGCCGCGTGGTCGAGACTCGGCTCGGCGTCCGTGTCGCCGCTGTCGGGCAGCGGGGAACGACCGAGCCCGCGCTGGTCGGGCGTGATCAGCCGCGTACGTTCGGCGAGCGGTGCGCGCACGGGGTCCCACATGCGCGCGTCGAGCGGATAGGCGTGCAGCAGCACCAGCGGCAGAGACGACATGCCTCCCATTGTCGGGGGAAGGCACTAGATTCGCGGACATGACACGGCTGGGGTCCCTGCGCACGCCACGGCTGCTGCTGCGACCGTTCGTCGACGACGACCTGCCGATCGTGGTCGGGCTCCAGGCCGCGCGGGAAACCCATCCGCACGAGGGCGCGCCCCCGACCCCGGACGAGGCACGGGTCCAGTTCGACTCCTGGCGGCGGCACTGGGCCGACCACGGCTTCGGGTACGTCGCGGTGGAGCTCGCCGAGGTCCGGGACGTGATCGGCGTCGGCGGCCTCCAGACCACCGATCTCGACGGGGAGTCGGTGCTCAACCTGTACTACCGCTTCCGCCCGGACGCCTGGGGGCACGGCTACGCCCCCGAGATGGGGGCGGCACTGATCGACTGGGCCGAGCGGGAGTTCCCCGAGAAACCGGTGGTGATCGTCACGAACGTCCGCAACACCGCGGCGCGACGGGTGGCGGAGAAGCTGGCGTTCTCGGAATACCGGCGAGACCTCTACCGCGGCGCTCCCGCGGTGTACTACCGCAGAGAGCCCCGGCACACCGGCTGACCGGTCTCACCAGCGGCGACGGGTCGGTCCCCTGCGGGTTCGCGCCCGCCAGCAGCCCTGGTGCCAGTGCCGCCGGTCGGTGGCGGAGCCGTACTCACCGGCGGGCCAGGCCACGACGTGCGCCACCCCGGGCCGGATCTCGTGGTCGCAGCCGGGACAGCGGTAGGTCTTGGTGGCCTGCGCACCCGGCACCGAACGCACCACCCAGTCACCGTCGGGCCCCGATTCGGCACGTGCCCAACCCGCGGACGAACCTGTTCGGGGTTCGACACGGCGTGCACGGTTACGTCGGGGCATGGCTCCACGGTAACCGTCACACCACAGCGTCCCTCACACTGCCGCCGACCACACGTCAGCCGGCTTCCGCCAGAACGAACGGTACGAGCTGCTCCGCCGGGGACAGCGAGCCGTGCTGCCCGACGAGCGCCGACTCCTTGGGCTCGCAGGTCTTCCGCAGCATCCCCGCACGGCCACGGGCGGCCGCCACGACGTCACCGATGCGTGGCAGCACATGAGGGGCCACCACCGGTCCGAACCAGCCCGCTTCCACGGCGTCGTCCCTGTGCAGCACCCATGCGCGGTCGCCGAGCACCTCCCGCCACGTGGTCAACACGTCGTCGACCGCTCCGCTCTCGGCGTAGACGTGCCGGGCCCTGACCTCGCCCGCCAACGCCCGCACGCCGGCCGTCAGCGCGGGTTCGGCGTCCACGTCGACGGCGCTGCCGTCGAGGGTGACCATGCCGTGGTCGGCAACCACGGCCAGGACCGCACCCGGCGGCAGGTTCTCGACCACGGACTCGACCAGCCGGTCCACCTGCCGTAACTGCATCCGCCACGGCAACGAGCCGGGACCGTGGAGATGCCCCATGAAGTCCAGATCACCGTGGTAGGCGTAACAGAAGCTGCCCGGCGAGCTCAGCGCCGAGGACATGGCCGCCGCGAGGTCGCCGAGCGCGTGCACCCCCACGTACGACCCTCCCGACAGCACGGCCCGGGTCAACGGCCTGTCGGCGAACGACGCGGAGGACACCACGGTGGTGGTCAGGCCGGCTTCGGCGGCGCGGGCGAAGGTCGTCGGCAGTCGCTGCACCTCGGCCGGGCGCACGCGGTCGTGCAGGTCCTCACCGTCCGGGTGCCTGCGCCAGCGCAGCGCGTTCAACACCCCCACGCCCGGCAGGTCGAACGAGTAGCCCACCAGGCCGTGTTCACCTGAGGCGACGCCCGTGCCGATCGCGGCGAGCCCGGCAGCGGTGGTGGCCGGGTAGCCCACGCGCAGCGGCCGGCGCGGCAGCCCGGACAGCACCGGGGCGTCGGCGGCGTGGTCGGCCAGCAGGTCCCAGCCGAGGCCGTCGACCAGCAGCACTCCCACGCGAACCCGGGAACCGAAACCGAGCGTGTCGGCGAAACCGGCGACCCCGAGCGCACCGAGCGCCGATGGGGTCACCTCGGCCAACAGGGGTGTCCCGGCGTCGAGCATGGGCTTGTCCATCCCGTCAGCCTCCCATGACGACGGGGAACGGGCGATAATCGGTTCATGCCGACCTACGCCTATCGCTGCCGCGTGTGCGCGGAGTCCTTCGAGCTCAACCGTCCGATGAGCGAGTCCGCTGCGCCCGCATCCTGCCCCGAGGGGCACGACGACACGGTGAAGCTGTTGACCACGGTGGCGCTGACTGGTTCGGCGCAGACACCTGCCCCGACAGGCGGCGGCTGCTGCGGTGGCGCCTGCGGCTGTGGCTGACGGCCACCTGCTCAGTCTTCGTACTCGGGCAGCCGGGGCCAGACCAGCTCGGCCAGCTCCGTTGCCGCGGCGCAGGGGTCGCCCTCCTCGTCGTAGACGTAGACATTGACCACCTCCCACTCGGTGGACACCTCCGCGGGTACGGGCATGTGCGGGGTCTCCAGCACACACCGGCCCTCGCTGAGGAAGGTGGCGCTGGGTCTTCCACCGATGTTCTCCTCGTAGTACTCGGAGACATCGGTGCCCAGGTCGGTCACGGCGAACTCGACGTCCGTCCCCACGTACGGCTCGCCGTACCACCAGAACGAGCACCCACCACCGCCGAGGGCCTCCTCGTACAGCACGCTTTCCACGTCGAGGACATCGGCGGCCTCGTCGGCGGTGAGCAGGGCACACGGCTCCAGCTCGGCCAACGACCCCTCGGCGAAGGTCATCGTCTCGCCGGTACCGAAGTACGCGGCCTGCTGCACGCCGTCGGTGACGAGATCGGCCACGATGCACATCTCGGCATCCCCCGGCCTGCCCTCGATGTCGCCGTACGCCTCGTACACGGTGACGTCGAGAGCGACCCCATCCGCGAACACGAGTTCCCGCCAGCAGGCCCACTCCTCCTCGAAGTGGCGGCGGTGCACCGACCGCGCGAGTTCCCGGGACTCGTCGGACTGGAGGAACGGTGTGGCCTCGTACAGGTCTCCGATCGTCACGGACAGCCCGACCGTCCCCAGCTCGACCTCCGCGTAGCACCGGAGGAACCCCGACGTCGCCAGCTCCACCGACACGTCGGCTTCTCGCAGCTTCCGCTCGTCGAGCAGGCTGCAGAAGTCGACCGTGGTGGGCTCACCCAGCGCTTCCTCGCTCGTCAGGGGCGGCACGTGAACGGCGTCGGCCGTACCGTCCACGGTCGGTGTGCACGACGCCAGCAAACCGACCAGGGCGAACAGAATTCCGAGACGTCTCGACAACACAGGTGCTACATCGTCACCCGATCAGCCGATGTCACCCGTTTAGCCGACTCGTGACCAGGACGAGAGCGGACCGTGGCCGGGCCCTGTCCGGCGCGAGCGACGTCGCGGCGATCCCGGAGTCTGCTCAGTCCTCGTCGAAACGTCGTTGCACCAGCGCCTCGACCCGGGTGATCGCCTCCTGCGCCTGCGGGCCGGTGGCCTCCACACTGACGCGATCGCCCTTGCGAGCACCCAGCGACATGATCGCCAGCACGCTGTGCCCGTCGGCCTCGCCCGCACCGAACCGGATCCGGACGTCGGCGTCCACTCCGGCGATGGCCCTCACCAGCAACGCGGCGGGCCGTGCGTGCAGGCCCGCTTCGTTCTCCAGCGTGAACTCCGTCCCCACGGCCTCCGCCTCGGCGGCGGGAGCGGCTGCGGAAGCGGGAGCAGCCTCGCCTGCGCCGGCGGCCTCGCTCGCGGCCTGCGCGACACCCGCGCGGTCGGCACCGCCCTGCGCGGCCACGGCCGCCGCCACCGTACCCTCCACCAGCGGCGCGTCCACGACCACCGCCGCGCCCGGGTCGTCGAGTGCCTCCACGACCATCTCGGCCGTCATCTGCGCGCTTCCCAGGTCGTACAACACCACGGCTCCCGAACCGGTGTTCGCCCGCTCGACCGCGTTGGACACCGCGTCGTAGTCGGTGCCGATCCCACCGTCCGGCGACCCTCCCGCGGGCACCACCGTGACGTCGGGCGCCATCTGCCCGGCGACCTCGGCGATGCCCTCGGCGAGCTTGGCGCTGTGTGACACCACCACGAGACCGACCCTCATCGCGCCACCTCCGCGAACGCCCGCAACAGCAGGGCCGTGGACCAGGCTCCCGGATCGAGGTGCCCGATGCTGCGTTCACCGAGGTAGGACGCTCGGCCCTTCCTGGCCACGAGCGGCTTCGTGGAGTTCGCCCCCTCCTCGGCCGCGTCCGCCGCGGCGGACAGCACCGCCGCCACGCCGTCGCCCTCGGCCCGTTCGGCGGCGTCGACGGCGGGCTTCAACGCGTCCACCATCGTGGCGTCACCGACCTCGGCCTTGCCCCTGGCCACCACGCCCGCGAGCCCGGCACGCAGCGCGGCCACGACCGCTGCCGCATCCAGCTCGCCCGCCTGACCCACAGCCGTGGCCGCACGCAGGAACGCCGTGCCGTACAGGGGGCCCGCCGCCCCACCGACCTTCGAGATGAGCGTGGTGGCCGCCAGTTTGAGCACAGCACCGGGTGTCTCCGGGACGGCCCCTTCGAGACCGGCCGTCAACGCGGTGAACCCGCGGTGCATGTTCTCGCCGTGGTCGGCGTCGCCGATCGGCCGGTCGAGGTCGGTGAGTTCCACCCGATGCTCGGCGACGGTTTCGGCCGCGGCGCGCAGAGCGGCCGCGACGTCGTTCGCGGTGCAGGCCATCACATCCCCCAACGCAGAGCGGGAGTCTTCACGGGCGCGTCCCACAACTCGGTCAACCGCTCGTCCAACCGCAGGATCGTGAGACTGATGCCCTGCATCTCCAGGCTCGTGATGTACGGGCCGACGAGTCTGCGTACGACGTTGACACCCCGGTCGGCGAGCAGCCGCTCCGCGATGCCGTGCGCGAGGTACACCTCCAGCAGCGGCGAGCCACCCATCGAGTTGGTGAAGAGCAGGACGTCGTCGCCACGCTCCAGCGGGAAGTCGTCCGCCACCGCCGCCACCATGCGCTCCACGAGCGCGGAGGCGGGCTCCACCTCGATGCGTTCACGGCCCGGTTCCCCGTGGATGCCGATGCCGAACTCCACCTCGCCCGCACCGAGTTCGAAGCTGGGCTCGCCGACGTGGGGCACGGTCGGCGCCGTCAGCGCCACCCCGATCGAGCGCACGCGCTCCACCACGCTGCGGGCCACCGCCTCCACGGTGTCGAGGTCGTCGCCCCGTTCCGCCGCCGCCCCGGCGATCTTCTCCAGCAGCACCGTGCCGCCCACGCCACGACGTCCGGCGGTGAACGTGGAGTCGGCCACGGCCACGTCGTCGTCGATCACCACGGTGCGCACGTCGAGCCCCTCCGCCGACGCCAGCTCGGCCGCGGTCTCGAAGTTCAGCACGTCCCCGGTGTAGTTCTTCACCACCAGCAGCGCGCCCGCCTCGCCCGTGGTGGCCGAGATCGCCGCCTGGACCGCGTCCGGGGTCGGCGAGGTGAACACCGCGCCCGGAACGGCTCCGTGCAGCATCCCCGGCCCCACGAACCCCACGTGCAACGGTTCGTGACCCGAGCCGCCACCGGAGATGACCGACACCCCGCGCGCGGGCGAGTCGGCGCGCACGACGATGTTCGGCTCGTACTCCACTCGCACGAGGTCGGCGTGCGCGGCGGCGAGACCCGCCAGCGAGTCGGCGACCACCGTCGCCGGATCGTCGATGATCTTCTTCACTGCTACCTCCGAGCGCGGGAATGCGTGGCGGGTTCGGTTCTCAACCTAACCAAATTCCGCTGCTACGGCAGGGTCTTCACCATCGCCTTCGCGAGTTCGGTCGCCCGTTCGCACGCGGCGTCGACGTCGCCTTCCCCCGCGTAGTCGTAGTAGCTCAAACTGATGAGCTCGGCCTCGTCCTCTCCCAGTTCGAGGTGGTTCCACGACACGTCGCACTCGGCCATGTCCGTCGTACCCGGCTCCTGCACCGCGGGAAGGCCTTCCGCCAGCTCGATCTCCTTCGTTCCCTCGGTCGGCGACACGGGGAAACCGACGCGCGCGTGGGCGTACACGACGAAGTCGTCCTGCGAGAGCTGACAGAAGTGCAGGCCGCTGGGCATCACACGGGCCTCCTCGTCCGTGTCCAGCACGGCGGCGAGCTCCTCGGAAGCGAGGGACTCACAGAGATCCACCGTCAGCAGCGACCCCTCCTGGGGAGTCAGCATCGGCGGGTTCGCCCGCAACTGCCCGATGACGCTCTCGAGCACCACGTAGCCGCTCTGGCACGGATCACCGCCCTGCTCGTGTGTGGCCATCACACTGATACCGAGGCCCGGATCGCGCTGCGTCACCGCGGTGGAGACGCACGACGTCTCGTCGACGCTCGTCTGCACCAGCGGCAGCCCCGCGATGTTGCTCGTGGCCTGGTCGGGGAACACGCTGCCCTCACCCACTTCGAGCAACACGCGGATGGGCTTGCCTCCCGGGTCCACGAACGAGCGCGAGCACATGCCCCATCCGCTGCCGGTCGGGTCGTCCTGCGGAGTGAAGTTGCCGACGACGTCGTCACCCAGCAGTCCGCAGGCGTCCACCGTCCGCAGGGCCGTCAGCTCGACGGCGGGATCGTCGATCGGCCCGGAAGGCACCTGCCCCTGACCGGTGCCCGGCTCGGCCTTCACCGTGGTGCGCTCGAAGTTCTTCTTCGCCAGGTCCTCACCGGCACAACCGGCGAGCAGACCCAACGCAGCGACCCAGCAGACGATCATCCGACGCGATACAGCACGACTCAGCACGTGTGCACGTTAGCCGCCGCACCTCCACGGCCGTGCGGGGTTCCCGGGATCGTGACCTTGCCGTCGGGCGGGCAAGGACTCAGAACAGAGTGAGGTCGTTGCTCGCGATCCCGCGCAGCTTGTCGTAGTCCAAGGTCACGCACCGGATTCCGCGATCCTCGGCGAGCGTGCGCGCCTGCGGCTTGATCTGCTGCGCCGCGAAGACACCCTGCACGGGTGCCAGCAACGGGTCACGATTCAGCAACTCCAGGTACCGCGTGAGCTGCTCGACACCGTCGATCTCGCCGCGCCGCTTGATCTCCACGGCCACGGTGCCACCGTCGGCGTCGCGCGCGAGGATGTCCACCGGGCCGATGGCGGTCATGTACTCGCGGCGCACGAGCGTGTAGCCCTCGCCGAGCGTGGTGATGTGCTCGGCGAGAAGCTCCTGCAGATGCGCCTCGACCCCGTCCTTCACCAACCCCGGTTCGGCCCCGAGATCGTGCTTCATCTCGTCGATGACCTGCTCGATCGTGATGACGAGTTTCTCGCCCGCCTTGTTCTCGACGATCCACAGATCGCCGTCCTCGATCAGCCAGCACGGCGGGCTCATCCAGTTCAGCGGCTTGTAGGCACGGTCGTCGGAATGCACCGACACCGACCCGTCGGCCTTGACGAGCAGCAGACGTGTGGCCATCGGCAGATGGGCGGTCAGGCGGCCCGCATAGTCCACCTGACACCGGGCGATCACTAAGCGCACGACGAGAGGGTAGGCGACTCCAGTGGGCGAGTACTCGCCACCCGCGACGATCCCCCGTTCGAGTCACGCGGGACCTCGGGCCCGATCGGGTGGCTCGGGAAGAATGCGGGGAATGGAGACACTCAGCTCACGCCAGGTGTACGCCAACAGGTGGATGACGCTCCGGGAGGACCGGATCCGGAGGACGGACGGTTCGGACGGCGTCTACGGTGTCGTCGACAAGCCCGACTACGCGCTCGTCATCCCGCTCGACGGGGACAAGCTCCAGCTTGTCGAGCAGTTTCGTTACCCACTCGGGATCCGCCGGTGGGAGTTCCCGCAGGGCACCGCGCCCGACCGCGCTGAGTTGCCTCCCGCCGAACTCGCGGCGCGGGAGCTGCGTGAGGAGACCGGACTGTCCGCGGGATCCCTGGTGGAGCTCGGGCTGCTCGACGTCGCACCGGGGCTGGCGAGTCAGCGTGGGCGGGTGTTCCTCGCCACGGACCTCACCGACGGCGAGCCGGAACCGGAACCCGAGGAACAGGACATGCGAACGGCCTGGTTCGACCGCGCGCAGGTCGAGCGAATGATCGCCGACGGCGAGATCACCGACGCCCAGTCCGTCGCCGCCTACACCCTCCTGCTCCTGTGGGAACGCCGCAACACCCCCTGACCCGCACGCGTGTCCGCACTTCCCGCACGTACCAGGACTGCCAACACCCGTACGCAACCTGCGGACACGGTGACACCAGGTGCGGACACGCGTGCACAACCTGCGGACACCGTGTCAGGCGTCAGTCGGGCCATTCGGGGTTGCGCTTCTCCAAAAACGCCGCCATGCCCTCACGGGCGCCGGGCAGTTGCGAAGCCGACGCCATGACCTCCAGTGCGAGCGCGTAGGCGTCCTGCTCCGGGCGGTCGAGCTGCGCGTACAACGTCCGCTTGCCCAACGCCTTGGACGCGCGGCTGCCCCGGGTCGCCCTGGCCAGCAGCTCGGCGACAGCCTCGTCGAGGTCGGCGTCCGGCACCACCCGGTTGACGAGTCCCCAGTCGAGCGCCGTCGCGGCGTCGATGGCGTCCCCCGTCAACGCCAGCTCCATCAGCCTCTTCCGACCGACCGCGCGTGCCACCGGAACGGCGGGGGTGTGGCAGAACCATCCGCCCTTCCCGCCCGGCAGGGCGAACGCCGCCGAGGCCGCGGCCACGGCCAGGTCGCACGATGCCACGAGCTGGCAGCCCGCTGCCGTCGCGAGCCCGTGAACGCGGGCGAGGACCACCTGCGGCACGGACTGGACGGCACCCATCACGTCGGTGCACAACCGCAGCAGCGCCCGCACCGCGCTCAGGTCGCGCGCCGCGACGTCGGCGAAGTCGTGGCCGGCGGAGAACACGGGTCCCGCACCGGCCAGCACGATCCCGGTCGCGTCCGACTCGCCCGCCTCGGTGAAGGCGGCGAGCAGTTCCCGCAGATGCGGCTCGGACAGCGAGTTGCGCCGCGCGGGCCGGTTCATGGTGATCGTGACGGTGTCGTCCTCCCGTTTGACGAGGACGTGTTCGTAGTCACCCATGCTGCGACCGTAGCCCGCCTCGACCAGCACACCAACCCCGAAGACGCCACCGCCCGCAGCGGGACGGCGGCCCTTCCGGCAAAGCCTAAGCCCGGTCGAGCACGGCGTGCAGGAACTCCCTGGTCCGCTCGTGGTCCGGGTCGGTGAACAGCTTGTCCGGCTTGGCGTCCTCGATGACCTGGCCCTTGTCGAACATCATGACGCGGTCCGAAACGTCCCGCGCGAACTGCATCTCGTGCGTCACGCACAGGAACGTGATCTCGGTGGTCTCGGCGATCTCCCTCAGCACCCCGAGCACGCCCGCCACGAGTTCGGGGTCCAGCGCGGAGGTCACCTCGTCGAGCAGCAGGACGTCGGGTTCCATGGCCAACGCACGAGCGATGGCCACACGCTGTTGCTGCCCGCCCGAGAGCTGCGACGGGTGAGCGTCGATCTTGTCGGTCAAGCCCACCATGTCCAGCAGCGACTCCGCCTTGCTCTCGGCCTCGTCACGGGACTTGCCGAGCACCCGGATCGGCGCCTCGGTGATGTTCTGCAGCACCTTCATGTTCGGGAACAGGTTGAACTGCTGGAACACCATTCCGATGCGCTTGCGCACCTGCCGGAGGTGCTTCTCGTCGGCGGGAACGAGCTTGCCGTTCTTCTCCACGTGGCTGAGGTACTCGTCACCCACCTGGATGGTGCCGCCGTTGACGCGTTCCAACGTCATCAGCAAACGCAGGATGGTGGTTTTTCCCGAACCACTCGGCCCGATGAGGGTGACGAACTCGCCGGGCTCGACCTCGAAGCTCAGATCACGGAGCACGACGTTGTCGCCGAACTTCTTCAACACCCGGTCGAAACGAATCATCACGTCGGACACCGGGCGGGTCGACGGATTACTTTGCGATTCCAAAACGACGCTCCATGTATCGAACGAGCAGTGAGGCGGGGTAGCTCAGCAGGAGGAACAGGACACCGGCGATCGTGATCGGCTCGACGTACCGGAAAGCCAGCGACGCCTCCTCCTCGGCCGCGCCCACGATGTCGAGCACACCGATCGCGAGCAGCAACGGCGTTTCCTTGAACATCGAGATGGTGTAGTTGCCGAGCGCGGGCAGCACCCTCGGAATGGCCTGCGGCAGGATCACCCCGGTCCAGATCCGGTGGGTGAGCAGGCTCAACGCGGTGGCGGCCTCCCACTGACCCCGTGGCACGGCCTCGATCCCCGCACGGTAGACCTCGGCGGTGTAGGTGGCGTAGTGCAGGCCGAGTCCGAGCACACCGGTCACCATCGGCGAGAGCGTGACGCCCACCAGAGGAAGCACGTAGAACAGGAAGAACAACTGCACCAGCAGCGGCGTGCTCCGCACGAACTCCATGATCAGCCACACGACCGTGCTGACCGCCCGGATACGGGATCGGCGCAGCAGCGCGAACACCAGCCCCAGCACGTAGGCGAGCAACGAGCCGAGGACGGTGGCCTGGAGGGTGATCAGCAGCCCTTCGAGGATCGCGGGCAGCACCTCGAGAGCGAAATTCCAGTCCCAGACCGAGTTCACGCGACACCACCGCCCTTCGCGATCGCGGCCTCACGCTTCGGCGGTGTCCTACCGACCTTCCTCGCGGCCCAGCGCTCCAGCAGCCGCATCAGGAAAGTGATCACAATGGACAGTACGAGGTAGAACAGCAGCAGGATCGTGAAGATCAGTGCGACCTGGCCCGTGAACGAGGGAACGAGGACGACCGTGGCCTGGTGCGTCATCTCGGGCACCGTGATGAACGTCAGCAGCGCCGTGCCCTTGAGCAACTGGATGAACAGGTTGTTGAACGGGGGCACCATCTCCACCAGCGCCTGCGGGAGGATGACCCGTTGCATCCGCTGGGCCGGGCTGAAGTTGAGCGCCACACAGCCCTCGTGCTGTTCCTTGGGCACCGACTGCACAGCACCCCTGACGATCTCGGCACCGTACGCGCCGAAGTTCAGACCGAGCACCACGATCCCGGCCCACAGCGGCAGGAGCTGGAACCCGGTCAGCACGGGCAGTACGAAGTAGAGCCAGAAGAGCTGGACCACCTCGGACGTGCCACGCCAGATCTCGACGTACACCCGGGTGACCGCTCTCACGGCGGTGTGGCGCGAGAGCATAGCCAGACCGGCCACAAAGGACAAAAAAGTGGCCAGGATGATGCCGCCGACAGTCGCCTGGACCGTCACCAGCAGTCCGTCGGCTATGACGGAGGCGAAGTGGGAAGCGTTGTCGAACATGCTCGGTTACCGAATCCCGGGCATCACTCACCCGAGCACAGCTGTTCGGTGGTGACGTCCGACGGCGGCAGGTTGTCCTCCGTGAACCCGAACGGCCGCACGATCTCCAGCCACTGGCCGTTCTCGTGGATCTTCCGCAGTTCCTGGTTGAAGGCGTTCACCAGCTCCGTGTCGCCCTTGCGGAACACGAAACCACCCGCCTGGATCTGTTCCCTGCCGTCCACGACCGGCACGAAGCCCTCGGTGACCTCGAGTTGCGCGTCGGGGTTCTGCTCCAGCAGCGCGCGCAGCGAGATGTCGGTGAGCGCACCCGCGTAGGCGCGACCGGCCTGCAGAGCCTGCAGCATGTCGGCCTGGGCCCCGTAGGTCTGCAGGTTGGTGACGCCCAGCGCTTCGGCGACCTGCTGTTCGATCGTCCCGGAGAGCACGGCGAGGGTCACGCCCTTCGCCTTGACGTCGTCGAAGTTGTTGACGCCCTCGGGGTTTCCTTGCGGCACCAGGAAAGCCGTGTTGGTGACGTAGTCGACGGCCGAGAACTGCGCCTGCCCGCACCGCTGCGGGATGATGGCCATGCCCGCGGCGACCATGTCGTACCGGCCCGCGTTCAGCCCGGGGATCAGCTGGCCGAACTCCACCTGGGTCGCCTCGACGTTGGGCACTCCGATGGCCTTGAACACCGCCTTGGCGACCTCGGGCGACTCACCGGTCACCTCGCCGTCACGCGTGAAGCCGTACGGAATCTCGCCGGCGATACCCACCCTCACAGTGCCGGCGTCGCGCAGTCGCTGCAGCGTGTTCCCGCCGCCCTGGCCACCCGTTTGTGGCGCTTCCGTGCACGCCGCGAGCGTCGCGGTGACACCGACCGCCAGCGCGCCCTTCATGGCAGATCGTCGGGACAGAACCCGTCGTGCCCACTCACCCTGAGCCATGATCGCACCCCTTATCGATTGGGCCTGTTCGCCGACTCAGACGAACGATCTTCTCCTACATGGTCACCGAACGTAGGTGTTCAACACGATCGGGTCAAAACCGAAGTGACCCTCCGTTATCAGAACGAGATCAACACCCTGAGGTCTCGAAACGGCGGGACCGGCCCCTTGACCGCCTACTTCACGAACATCGGGCAACCATTTCGACTCAGCTTCCGACAGCGCATATTCCTTATACCGACCGTATGTCCGTACCCGCGATTTCGCAGCTCAACGGCACGCACAAGCGAATTCCACCCACTTCGGCAGCCGACGTGGCCCGGAGCGAGGCGGCGTGACCACACTGCGCACGACGACGAGCACACTGCGCTTCCGGTTACGCTGGGGCAGCGTGACCTGGAGTACGTACGGCAGTTACCTCGTGCTGGTGGTCCTCGTGGTGCTCGCCCCGGGACCGGACACCGTCGTCACACTCAAGAACTCGTTCGCGGGAGGCTTCCGCGGCGGCTTGGTGGCCACGGCGGGGATCGCGACGGGAAACGTCGTCCAGGGCACAGCGGTGGCGTTCGGGCTCGGCACCCTCATCGTGGGGTCCCAGCCGGTGTTCCACACCCTCCGTTGGCTCGGCGTGGCCTATCTCTGTTACCTGGGAGTGCAGGCCCTGCGATCGGCCCGCAGAGGCGACTACGCGTCTCTCGACGCGACAGGAGCCCAGTCCGGCGCGCTCCGCCGGTTCCGAGAGGGGTTCCTCTCCAACGTCACCAATCCGAAGGTGCTGGCCCTCTACCTCTCGGTGCTACCGCAGTTCATCGATCCCACACACAACTCGGTCGGCGACACTCTGCTGCTCGCCTACACGGTGGCGGTGCTGGGCGCGGTGTGGCTGCTCCTGCTGGTGGCCTTCGTGCACACGGTGCGGGTCTGGCTTCAGCGCAGGAGTGTGCGCCGGGGCCTCGACGTGGCCACCGGCACGACACTCATCGGCTTCGGCGCCGCCCTCGCCGTCGAGGGCTGAGCGCGTCTACTCCCCTGCGGCGTGTCCCGGCTCGGAAGCCACTCGCTCGACCCGCGCACCGAGCCGATTGAGGTTCTCGATGAAGGCCGGATAACCGCGATCGATGTGGAACACGTCCCACACCTGCGTGACCCCCTCCGCGCACAGACCGGCGAGCACGAGCCCCGCCCCGGCCCGGATGTCGGAGGCCCACACCGGGGCGCTCGACAACCGCTCCACGCCGCGAACGACGGCGTGATGCCCGTCGGTCCGCGCGTCAGCTCCGAGACGCACCATCTCCTCGATGAACCGGAACCGTGCCTCGTAGACGTTCTCCGTGATCATCGAAGTGCCCTCGGACACCGACGACAGGGCGACCGCGAAGGGCTGGAGATCGGTGGCGAAGCCCGGATACGGCAGCGTCACGAAGTCCACGGCCTTCGGCCGGTCGGCCTGCACGACGCGGAAGCCCTTCCCGTCGAACGCGGTGACGTCGGCGCCAGCCAGCCTCAGCTTGTCCAGCACCAGGTCGAGGTGGTGCGGGTCGACGCCCGTCACCGTCACGTCTCCCTGGGTCATGGCGGCGGCGAACGCCCACGTCGCGCCGACGATGCGGTCACCGATGACGCGGTGTTCCGTGGGTCGCAGCGCGTCGACGCCCTCGACGGTCAACGTCGACGTACCCGCCCCCTCGATGCGGGCGCCCATCTCGGTGAGCATCGTGCACAGGTCGATGATCTCGGGCTCGCGGGCGGCGTTGTCGATCACTGTGGTGCCCTCGGCCAGCACCGCCGCCATCAGGATGTTCTCCGTGGCCCCCACGCTGGGAAAGTCCAGCCAGATCTGCGCGCCGTGCAGCCCGTCCGCCTCGGCGACCACGCAGCCGTGCTCGATCGCGCTCGTCGCCCCCAGTTTGCGCAGACCGTTCTGGTGCATGTCCAGCGGCCGCGAACCGATGGCGTCCCCGCCGGGAAGCGCCACCACCGCCCGCTTCAGCCGCCCGACCAGCGGACCGAGCACGCACACGGACGCGCGCAGCTTGCCCATCGCGGGCGAGTCGGCGCGGTGCGAGAGTTCCGCGGGCGTGGTGATCCGTGTGACGTCGCCGTCCATCTCGACCTCGCAGCCCACGCTGCGCAGCACGTCGGCCATCAACGGGACGTCGAGAATCTGAGGGCAGTTGCGGATCGTGGTGGTCCCCTCGGCGAGCAGAGCGGCCGCCATCAACTTCAACACGCTGTTCTTGGCGCCGACAACCTCGACCTCGCCGACCAGACGCGCACCGCCGTACACATCGAAGTGCTCGCTCATAATCGCCCATCTTGCCCGGCTCGGTCTCGGGCTGT